>NZ_RCNX01000090.1:0-22727 GCF_004307595.1 Pseudomonas sp. Sample_23 | reverse complement strand
TTGGCTTCGTACAGCACGTCGATGGCCGAACGACGGTCATCCTTCATGCGATCCGGGAAACCTTCGGCCATCACGTCACGACCGTGGTGACCGGTATCGATGCCGACCACGTCCATCAGGTACGCAGGCCCCATCGGCCAGCCGAATTTTTCCATGACTTTGTCGATGCGGACGAAGTCGACACCGGCGCTGACCAGCTTGGCGAAACCGCCGAAGTACGGGAACAGCACGCGGTTGACCAAAAAGCCCGGGCAGTCGTTGACGACGATCGGGTTCTTGCCCATTTTCTTCGCGTAGGCAACTGTGGTGGCGATCGCCAGTTCGCTGGACTTCTCGCCACGGATCACTTCCACCAGCGGCATCATGTGCACCGGGTTGAAGAAGTGCATGCCGACGAAGTTTTCCGGACGCTTGAGGGCCTTGGCCAGCAGGCTGATGGAAATAGTCGAGGTGTTGGACGCGAGGATGGTGTCCTCTTTGACCTGACCTTCGACTTCAGCCAACACGGCTTGCTTGACCTTCGGGTTCTCGACGACAGCTTCGACCACCAGATCGACGTGACCGAAGTCGCCGTAGGACAGGGTCGGACGAATGCCGTTGAGCACTTCAGCCATCTTCGCAGCGGTCATGCGACCCTTGTCAACGCGGCCGACCAGCAGCTTGGCGGCTTCGGCCAGACCCTGCTCGATACCGTGCTCGTTGATGTCCTTCATCAGGATCGGCGTGCCTTTGGAGGCCGACTGATAGGCGATACCGCCACCCATGATGCCGGCGCCCAGTACGGCAGCCTGCTTCACGTCTTTGGCGATTTCGTCGTAGGCCTTGGCCTTTTTCTTCAGTTCCTGATCGTTCAGGAACAGGCCGATCAGGCTCTGCGCAGCAGAGGTCTTGGCCAGTTTGACGAAGCCTGCAGCTTCCACTTCCAGTGCCTTGTCGCGACCGAAGTTCGCGGCTTTCTGGATGGTCTTGATCGCTTCAACCGGCGCCGGGTAGTTCGGGCCGGCCTGGCCAGCCACGAAACCTTTGGCGGTTTCGAAAGCCATCATTTGTTCAATGGCGTTCAACTTGAGTTTTTCAAGTTTCGGCTGACGCTTGGCCTTGTAATCGAACTCGCCGGAGATGGCGCGCTTGATCAGCTCAAGGGCAGCTTCCTGCAGCTTCTCTGGAGCAACCACGGCGTCGACGGCGCTGACTTTCAGGGCGTCTTCAGGACGGTTTTCCTTGCCGGCGGCAATCCACTCGATGGCATTGTCGACACCGATCAGACGCGGCAGACGTACGGTACCGCCGAAGCCCGGGTAGATGCCCAGTTTGACTTCCGGCAGACCAATCTTGGCCTTGGTGGACATGACGCGATAGTCAGCCGCAAGGCACATTTCCAGACCGCCACCGAGGGCGATGCCGTTGATGGCCGCGACGGTTGGCACGTTGAGGTCTTCGAAATCGCTGAAGATCTTGTTGGCTTCGAGATTGCCAGCAACCAGCTCGGCATCCGGCAGCTTGAAGTTGTCGACAAATTCGGTGATGTCGGCGCCGACGATGAACACGTCCTTGCCGCTGCTGACGATCACGCCCTTGATCGAAGCATCTGCCTTGATGGTGTCTACGGCCTGACGCAGTTCGTTCAGGGTTAGACGGTTGAACTTGTTGACGGACTCACCCTTGAGGTCGAATTTCAATTCGACGATGCCACTTTCAAGAGCTTTAACCGTGATGGCTTTACCTTCGTAAATCATCAACTGATCTCCACGATATGGAAGCTGAACAGTACACGTCGGACGCAGGCTTATGGCTCAGAAGGACGCTTTGCTCGTCGATACTGACACCGTCCGCCTGGCACACCCGCCAACGCGATAGTCGGGATTCTGTAGGAGCAGTCTGTAAGACAAACGCTCAATTCATACGCCCGTTTGATTCGGGTACGTCACCTTCACGGAATTTCTGACAATTGTCAATCGCCCTAAATTCGGGCTGAAATGCGACTTTGCAGTCATTTCTGCACCATGATGAGCAGCAACACCCGTCTCGATGTTGAGCCATTCATAGAATCAATAGTTAGAAAAGTCGCCCTAATTTCCGCCGAGCCCTGTTCAGAAGGCTACGCTGGGGGGACTGCGAGGAAATTTGCCGGGGCGATCAAAGCGCCTGCCGCAAAAAAAGATTACCGGCCTGCCTGGCCAACCCGCCCGACGAATCATGTCGGGCTTTTTATTGCTCGTCTGCCAGACCTTCCACACCGTTGCAGTGAGAAAAGTCGCCGTTTCACGCCAGCGCTTTCAGCGTCGTGTCGATATCCTGCAGAACCGTCGCCTCGCCCTTCTCGCCCCAGTACAAGGCGATCATCTGCTTGTCCGCTTCGATCTTGAAAACATTCCCCGGCAATTTTTCGAAATAATCGAGCAGGGTCCGGTCATCGCAGACTTCTTGCCATTGATTGACCCACACGCCCGGGGTTTTCTGCCAATAGGTCCAGCACGCCGGTTGACTGCCACGTCGGGGTCGGTGGTACTGGGCGCAGGGATTCGGCGGCTCCGGCAGCAGCCAGTGCGGCCACTCCTGCGGCGCCAGCTGCATCGCCAGGCCGATGCGTCGCGCCTCCATGCGCAAGGCCATGCGCCCGCTCTGCGTGCGCGATGGGCGCAACCATGCCAGTGGACTTAAAACTACCAGCAGGATTGACACCACCAGCCAGACCGTCATATCTGTACTCCCGATTTTTGATGAGCCCATTGTGTCACTTGCGAACCAATGCGCTTGAAACCAGCCATACTTACCAATATCGAACCCTCAGGAGGAGCACCTCATGCCCTACCACCACATACTGGTCGCCGTAGATCTGACCGAAGAGTGCGACCCTGTGATCCACCGCGCCCGCGAGCTGTCGGTGAGCAACGCTGCCAAGTTGTCGCTGGTGCATATCGTTGAACCAATGGCCATGGCCTTCGGTGGCGACGTGCCGATGGACCTGTCACAACTGCAACAACAGCAGTTCGATCAGGCCAAGGAGCGTCTTGAAAAACTCAAATCGAAATATCCAGAGCTTGAAGGCGCCAATTGCCATCTGACCTACGGCCAGCCCCGCCAGGAAATCCATCATTTTGCCAAGGAACAAGCGTGCGATCTGATCGTGGTCGGCAGTCACGGCCGTCATGGCCTGGCACTGCTGCTCGGCTCGACCGCGAATGATGTGCTGCACGGTGCGCCATGCGATGTACTGGCGGTGCACCTGGTCAAACGCTGATCTGTCTTGCAGTTTGTGGGAGCGAGCCTGCTCGCGAATACGTCGGCACATTCACTATGAGTGCTGCCTGACACACCGCGTTCGCGAGCAGGCTCGCTCCCACAGGTGACCTGTTCCAGCCGGCAGATCGCGTTACATATGAAAAGCCCGGCGCTCATCACTGAGCGCCGGGCTTTTTTACATCAGGAACAATCAGGCATCCAGCTCGGCCCAACGCTCCACCAACGCATCCAGCTCGGCCTGCAATTGCTCCAGCGAAGCAATCACTTTGGCCGTTTCCGCCGGCGGACGCTGGTAGAAACCGGCTTCAGCCATTTCCGCTTCAACCGCGGCGATCTGCTGCTCCTTGGCGTCGATGTCGCCCGGCAAGGCTTCCAGCTCGCGCTGCAGCTTGTAGCTCAGTTTCTTCTTGGCAACCGGAGCGGCAGCGGCAGGCACAGCCACCGGAGCCGGCTCAGCGGTAACCACCGCCGAATTCAGGTCAGCCTTGCCCGACTTGCTTTCAGTCACACCCAACAGACGCGGCGAGCCGCCCTGACGGATCCAGTCCTGATAGCCGCCGACATATTCACGAACCTTGCCTTCACCTTCGAAGACCAGGGTGCTGGTCACCACGTTATCGAGGAATGCCCGGTCGTGGCTGACCATCAGCACGGTGCCGTTGAAGGTCAGCAGCACTTCTTCGAGCAGTTCGAGGGTTTCCACATCGAGGTCGTTGGTCGGTTCGTCGAGCACCAGCAGGTTGGCCGGTTTGCTGAACAGCTTCGCCAGCAACAGACGCGCACGTTCACCGCCGGACAATGCCTTGACCGGCGTCCTCGCACGCTGCGGGCTGAACAGGAAGTCGCCGAGATAGCTCAGCACATGGCGGCTCTGCCCGTCGATGTCGATGAAGTCGCGACCTTCGGCGACGTTGTCGATCACGGTTTTTTCCAGATCCAGCTGATGGCGCAACTGGTCGAAGTACGCCACGTCGATCCGCGTGCCCTCTTCCACTTTACCGCTGGTCGGTTGCAGACCGCTGAGCATCAGTTTCAACAGGGTGGTCTTGCCGGTACCGTTGGCGCCGAGCAGACCGATACGGTCGCCGCGCTGCAGGACCATGGAGAAATCCTTGATCAGGAACGGCCCGCCCGGATGCGCGAAGCTCACGTTCTCGAGGACCATCACCTGCTTGCCGGATTTGTCCGCGGTTTCCAGCTGGATGTTGGCCTTGCCGGTACGCTCGCGACGCTCACTACGCTCAACGCGCAGGGCTTTCAGAGCGCGCACACGACCTTCGTTACGAGTGCGGCGGGCCTTGATGCCCTGACGGATCCACACCTCTTCCTGAGCCAGACGCTTGTCGAACAGCGCGTTGGCGGTTTCTTCAGCGGCCAGCGCGGCTTCTTTGTGCACGAGGAAACTGGCGTAGTCGCCGTTCCAGTCGATCAGGCCGCCGCGATCCAGTTCGAGGATGCGCGTGGCGAGGTTTTGCAGGAAGGAACGGTCGTGCGTGATGAACAGCACGGCGCCCTGGAAATCTTTCAGCGCTTCTTCGAGCCAGGCAATCGCACCGATGTCCAGGTGGTTGGTCGGTTCGTCGAGCAGCAGCAGGTCCGGTTCGGACACGAGCGCCTGCGCCAGCAGCACGCGACGACGCCAGCCGCCGGACAACTCGGCGAGGGTCTTGTCGGCCGGCAGTTGCAGGCGGCTGAGGGTGCTGTCGACCAGCGTCTGCAAGCGCCAGCCGTCACGGGCTTCAAGGTCGTGCTGAACGTGCATCAGCTTGTCCAGATCGGCGTCGGTGACGATGTTCTGGCTCAGGTGATGGTATTCGGCGAGCAAGGCGCCTACACCGTCGAGGCCTTCAGCCACCACATCGAATACCGTCCGGTCGTCGGCCACTGGCAATTCTTGCGGCAATTCGCCGATTTTCAGACCGGGGGCACGCCACACCGAGCCGTCATCGGGCTTCTGGTCGCCCTTGACCAGTTTCATCATGCTGGACTTGCCAGTGCCGTTGCGACCGATGATGCACACCCGCTCACCACGGGCGATCTGCCAGGACACCTTGTCCAACAACGGCATAGCGCCGAACGCAAGGGACACATCGCTGAATTTGAGCAGGGTCATGAGCTTCTCCAAAAACCGGGCGCGCATTCTACCTGACTTGAGGCTTGAGCAGGCCGGCAATTTGTCTGTCGAAGCACTCTGCACAACATTTGTTGCGAACTTGTGCAGCGAGGCTCGCAAAGCTTTCGCCGCTTGCTGGCAAAAGGCTAAGCTACAGGCAATTCAGTGCGGATTTCGATCGGCACTTGTCATGATTTCTCTGCCCGGATGTCTCATGCGCAGTCGCCTTTTCAGTGTTTTGTCCTGCTTGTTTCTTACCGCCACTGCCGCTCAATCCGTCCAGGCGGTGGACCTGTCCACCCAACGCCAGTATTACGATGAAGCCAAGCGCGCCTTGGCCAAGGGTGATACCGGCCCGTATTTCCGTTACAGCCAGGCGCTGGCCGATTATCCGCTGGAACCGTATCTGGCCTACGACGAACTGACCGCGCGCCTGAAGACGGCGAGCAACGCCGAGATCGAAAAATTCCTCGCCGAACACGGTGATTTGCCGCAGGCCAATTGGATGAAACTGCGCTGGTTGCGCTGGCTCGCCGACCGTGGCGACTGGGCGACCTTCGTCAAGTATTACGATCCGAAGCTGAATTTCACCGAACTGGACTGCCTCAACGCGCAGTACCAGATCAGCCACGACAAGAAAGCCGAAGGGTATGCCAGTGCGGAAAAACTCTGGCTGACCGGCAAATCGCAACCGGCTGCGTGTGACGCGTTGTTCGGCATCTGGGCCGCCGATGGCCAGCTCACCGAGCAAAAACGCTGGGAGCGCACCAAACTTGCCGCGCAGGCACGCAACTATCCACTGGCCAACAGCCTGATCAACGGCCTGACCACCCTCGCCCCGCGCGGTCGCTTGCTGGTCGACGTGGCGCAGAAACCCGAACTGCTCAACCAGCCGTCGCGCTTCACCCCGGCCGACGAGCCGATGTCAGACGTCGTCAGCCTCGGCCTGCGCCGCCTCGCTCGGCAGGATCCGGACAAGGCCATGGCTTTGCTCGACGGTTACGCCAGCAGCATGCATTTCTCTCGTGATGAAAAAGTCGCGATCGCTCGCGAGATCGGCCTGACCCTTGCGCGCCGCTTCGACAGCCGCGCGCTGGACGTCATGACCAAATACGATCCGGAGCTGCGCGACAACACCGTCTCGGAATGGCGCCTGCGCCTGCTGCTGCGTCTGGCACGCTGGAACGATGCCTACGAATTGACCAAACGTCTGCCGCAAGACCTGGCCACCACCAACCGTTGGCGCTACTGGCAGGCGCGCAGCCTGGAACTGGCCGAGCCACAAAACCCGCAAGCGCTGACCCTGTACAAGAATCTGGCGCGGGAACGAGACTTCTACGGCTTCCTCGCCGCAGACCGTTCACAATCGCCTTACTCGCTGAACAACAAACCGCTGGTGCTCAGCCAGGCGCTGATCAACAAGGTCCGCAACACCCCCGGCGTACGTCGCGCGCTGGAGTTTCATGCACGCGGGCAGATCGTCGATGGGCGTCGCGAGTGGTATCACGTCAGCCGTCATTTCAACCGCGATGAAATGGTCGCCCAGGCCAAACTGGCCTACGACCTGAAATGGTACTTCCCGGCGATCCGCACCATCAGTCAGGCGCAGTACTGGGACGATCTGGACATCCGCTTCCCGATGGCGCACCGCGATACCCTCGTGCGTGAGGCCAAGGTGCGCGGCCTGCATTCGAGCTGGGTGTTCGCCATCACCCGCCAGGAAAGCGCCTTCATGGACGACGCGCGCTCCAGCGTCGGCGCCAGCGGCCTGATGCAATTGATGCCCGGCACGGCCAAGGAAACCGCGCGCAAGTTCAGCATTCCACTGGCCTCGCCCCAGCAAGTGCTCAATCCAGACAAGAACATCCAGCTCGGCGCCGCTTACCTCAGCCAGGTGCACAGCCAGTTCAACGGCAACCGCGTGCTCGCCTCCGCCGCTTACAACGCCGGGCCGGGCCGCGTGCGTCAGTGGCTGCGCGGCGCTGATCACCTGAGTTTCGACGTCTGGGTGGAAAGCATCCCGTTCGACGAAACCCGTCAATACGTGCAGAACGTGTTGTCCTACTCGGTGATCTACGGGCAAAAGCTCAACTCGCCGCAACCGCTGGTGGATTGGCATGAGCGGTATTTTGATGATCAGTAACGGGTAATGCCGGTTACGTAGAAGCCACCGAAGACAGCGATCTTTTGATCTGGCTCAACAAAAATGCCCGCACTGCAATGCGGGCATTTTTTTAGCGCAGCAGATCTATCTTTTCGCCTGCACGACCTTGAGCTTGCCCTCCTCTGTGAGCAGGTATTTCTGAACGGGACTGTTCGGACTTTGAGGATCCGTCATTTCGACCAATCCCGCTGCCAGTGCCGGTTTAAGGTAGTTGGATCTAAATGTCGCCTTATGTGTAAGACCCAATTCGCCCATCAGCTCACTGGTTTTCAGCGCCTGGTTTTGCAACGTTAGCAAAAGCCTCTTTACTGGGTCGGTTACTGGGTCGGTTACTGGGTCGGTCACAGACTCGCTTTCGACGGCTTCGCGCAGTGCAAGACTCAACGCGTGGAGCATGAATTCAACAAACGGCGTCGATTCTGCCATCCGGTCCGCCGTCGAGAGCGCAGCGTAATAGGCGTCCTGTTGATCCCGGATAACCGCCTCAACTGGCAAGTAGGCAAGCACCGGTCGCCACTGACTGAGAATCAGAGTTTGCCAGAGACGCCCCATCCTCCCATTTCCATCCGCGAAAGGATGAATAAACTCGAATTCGTAATGGAAGACACAACTGATGATCAACGGATGCCAATCAGATGAGCCAAGCCATGCCAAGAGGTCATCGACCAGATGCGCAATCCGGCTCGGGGGCGGCGCCATATGCACCAACTGATTGCCTCGATAGATGCCAACGCCCGTACGGCGTAATTGCCCACCATCCTTGATCAAACCGTGCATCAATAACTCATGGGCTCGCAACAGATCAGGCTTGCTGCCCGGATTCCAGGTGGGCATCGACTCATACGCCGCAAAAGCGTTGTGAACTTCCTGTATCTCTTTGGGCAACCCCAGGACTCGACGCCCGGCAATGACCGCAGTGACCTGTTCAACACTCAATGTATTGTTTTCGATAGCCAGCGAAGCCTGAATCGTACGGATTCGATTGCTTCGACGCAGCTGAGGCGTCTGCCGACTATCGTCCACAGCCAAGAGCTGACCTATCTGTTCGCTGATTTCGGCGATCAGCGTAATCATTCGTGCAGTCAAGGTCAGCGGCGGCTGATAACGACTCATATCCTCATCCTGAAATCATGCAGTTCGTAATGATGCCCGATGTTGGCGCCATGCATCAGTTCTGTTTAGTCGCCTCATAACCATCATTAAACTGCAACGCCGCCAGCCGCGCGTACAGCGGGTTGCTGGCGATCAATTGCTGATGTGTCCCCACCGCCACCAGCTTGCCTTGATCCATCACTGCAATTCGATCAGCGTTCTTCACCGTGGCCAGTCGGTGCGCGATGACCAACGTGGTGCGGTTTTCCATCAGCGTTGGCAGGGCCTGCTGGATCAGATGCTCGCTCTGTGCGTCGAGGGCGCTGGTAGCTTCGTCCAACAGCAGGATCGGCGCGTCTACCAGCAAGGCGCGGGCAATGGCCAGACGTTGGCGCTGACCGCCGGACAACCCGAGGCCGCCGTCGCCGAGATGAGTCTGGTAACCATCTGGCATTTGTTCGATGAAGTCGTGGGCGTGGGCAATCCGCGCAGCCTCCTTGACCTGTTCAAGCGTGGCCGTCGGGCAGCCGTAGCGGATGTTGTCCTCCACACTGCCGAAGAACAATGCAGGGGTTTGCGAGACCAGGGCGAAACAGCGGCGCAGATCCAGCGGGTCAAGGCTGGTCAGCGGCACGCCATCTAGGAGAATCTGCCCCTCGCGTGGATCGTAGAAGCGCAGCAACAAGTCGTAAACCGTGGACTTGCCCGCGCCCGACGGCCCCACCAATGCCAGGGTTTCGCCCGCCCTTACCATCAGATTCAAGCCATCGACGGCGTAGCTTTGCGGACGCGACGGGTAGGAAAAACGCACGTCGCGCAGTTCAAGTTCACCTTTGACTCGCGCTGGCAAAGCGACCAGTCCGGTCGACGGTGGCTGGATGATGTTTTCCGAGCGCAGCAATTCCGCGATGCGTTCAGCAGCGCCCGCAGCGCGTTGCAGTTCGCCGATCACTTCGCTCAGCGTGCCGAACGCGCTGCCGACAATCAGGCTGTAGAAAACGAATGCCGCCAGCTCGCCGGCCGAGATACGCCCGGCCATTACGTCCATGCCGCCGACCCACAACATCACCGCCACCGCGCCAAGCACCAGCACGATCACCAAAGTGATCAACCACGCTCGCTGGAAGATCCGTTTACGCGCGGTTTCGAACGCCTGCTCGACGGTCGAAGCGAAACGCTGCTCGTCCTGCACCTGGTGGTTGTAGGCTTGTACGGTTTTGATCTGACCAAGGGTTTCCGACACATAGCTGCCAATGTCGGCGATACGGTCCTGGCTCTGGCGCGACAGATTGCGCACACGGCGGCCGAAAATAAGGATCGGCGCGATTACCAGCGGCAGTGCAATCACGACAATGCTGGTCAACTTCGGATTGGTGATGAACAGCAGCACTACACCACCGATCACCATCAGCAGATTGCGCAGGAACAGCGAGAGTGACGAACCGATCACCGATTGCAGCAAGGTGGTGTCAGCGGTCAGGCGCGACTGGATTTCCGAGCTGCGGTTGTCCTCATAAAAGCCCGGATGCAGATACACCAGGTGATTGAACACCTGACGGCGAATGTCGGCGACCACGCGCTCGCCTATCCACGACACCAGATAGAAACGGGCAAAGGTGCCCAGCGCCAGCCCGAGCACCAGCAACATGAAAATGCCGATGGACTGATTGAGCAGATGCGGCGAACGGGTCATGAAACCCTGGTCTACCAACAACTTGATGCCCTGCCCCATCGACAGGGTAATGCCGGCGGTGACGATCAGCGCGAGTAGAGCGCCGAAGGCATGCCAGCGGTACGGCAGGAGAAAATGACTGGTCAAGCGCAGGGCGCGCCGGTGTCGGGAAGAGAGCATGGAGATCATGGAGTTCACGTCTGCGCAGATGGATCGGGCCAGCCTACAGACTCAGATGGGGTGGAACTCTGTAAATCACAATGAGTCAGGTTAAATATGCCCGGGATGTCCGGATGCTAGAAACGATTGGTCTAAGGTTGCGGTTGAGACGAGCGGTCATTTCTGTTTGAGTAGAGATGCCGCCCGCCGACAGACCGCAGGGAGTTGTCACAGCCTGGTCACGTGGCGGTTTTAACTTAGGCACACAACCTGATGAGGAGACAGGCCATGTCCTTGCAACACAGCAGCGAAGACAAGATTGAAGTGATCCGCACCAAACCCGACCAGTCTCTGGGTTGCTCGATTATCGATGAGCAGGGCCGCGAAGTACCGATCACTGAAGACATGATCCAGGACGCTTGCCGCGAACTGGAGAAGCGATTGGTCAAGCCTGCCGAACAAGAGTGATGTAGCCACCGTCTTCCTGACCCGGCCCTGATTGGCCGGGTTTTTTATATCTGCAATTCGGGATTGGTGGTGTGGCTTTCGCGAGCAGGCTCGCTCCCACCTTTAACTTTGCTGCACTGTAGATCCCCTGTGGGAGCGAGCCTGCTCGCGAAAAGGCCAGCGCTGATTCAGACAGCCACCGCCCCCAGCGCCGCCACAATCTGCCGCAACCTGGGCGCATCACCTTCAATTCGCACCTTCAGCCCTTCAATCTCGCGGCGCACCGGATACTGCTTGCGCAACACGTCAAACGCCGCTCGCTGCTCGGCGACATTCCCCACCAGACTGCGGCGGAAATCCGCATCATCGCGGCGTGGGTCATATACGCCCCGGCACAACATCGCCAGCGCCCATGCCGGATCGCTGTCACCGTGCAGGGAAACTTCCGACAACCAGGTTGCTGGCAGCAGATCACTGAGCGCGATAGCCGCAGGTTGGCCAATGAAAGCGCAGTAGGCCTGATAGATCTGCGCGGTCCCGCGTTGCTTGCCGTCGAGGCTGTAACCGGCAATATGGGGCGTGGCCAATACGCAGAGCTCGGCCAGCGCAGGGTCGACTTCCGGCTCCTTCTCCCAGACGTCGAGCACCGCTTGCAGGTCCTCGCGCTCCAGCAGCACCTCACGCAGCGCAACGTTATCCACCACAGGGCCGCGCGCCGCGTTGATCAACCATGCACCCTGCTTGAGTTGCTGCAAACGCTGTTGATCGAACAGGTGCCAGGTTGCAGAGTCGCCGCTGCGGGTCAAAGGCGTATGCAGACTGATCACGTCGCACTGTTCGATGATCTGCTCAAGGCTGACATAATCGCCGCCCTCGGCAGCCTGACGTGGCGGGTCGCAAACCTTGACGTTCCAGCCCAGGCCTTTCAGGACCTTGATCAAGCGCCCCCCCACTTCACCGGCGCCGACAACGCCGTAAGTACGCTGCGTCAGATCCGCGCCTTCGATTTCGGCCAGCGTCATCAGACTGCCCAGTACGTAATCGACCACCCCACGGGCATTACACCCCGGCGCGCTCGACCAGCAGATCCCGGCCTCGTTGAAGTAATCGAGATCCAGATGATCGGTGCCGATGGTGCAGGTGCCGACAAAGCGCACCTTGCTGCCTTCAAGCAGCGCGCGATTGACGTTGGTCACCGAACGCACCAGCAACACATCGGCGTGCTCGACCGTCGCGCGGTCAATGGAGCGGCCCGGCACTCGGCGGATGTCACCGAAACCGGCAAAAAAGGCATCGAGCAGCGGGATATTTTCGTCGGCAACAATCAGCATGGCGGGCTCCTTGGGCGGATCGGCAGTTTAGGTGCTGACGCGTCGATCAGCCAGCAGGGTTTGCGCTTACAAATACGCAACAGAGGATATTTCCTGACCGAGGCGTCAGCGGCGTAGAATGCGCCGCTCTGCGCATCAATACTTTCTGGACGCTTTGCCTGTGAACCCTGTAACTGACCAACCTGTCGCCGTCTCGCTGAGCCGCCCTGCGCGGATTCGCCTGGAGTTGAAAAACCTGCTCGCCCTCGCCCTGCCGATCATCATCGCGCAACTGGCGACCACGGCGATGGGCTTCGTCGATGCGGTGATGGCCGGGCGCGTCGGGCCCAAGGACCTGGCGGCAGTGGCACTGGGCAACTCGATCTGGGTCCCGGTGTTTCTGTTGATGACCGGCACCCTGCTGGCCACCACACCAAAAGTCGCCCAGCGTTTCGGCGCCGGCAAGCACAGCGAGATCGGCCCGATCGTGCGTCAGGCGTTGTGGCTGGCATTGGTAGTCGGATTGATCGCCACCTCGATGCTGATCGCCGCCGAGCCGGTGCTGCATCTGATGAAAGTCGATCCCGAGTTGATCGGCCCGTGCATGCAATATCTGCACGGCATCGCCAGCGGCTTGCCGGCGGTGGCCTTCTATCACGTGCTGCGCTGCACCAGCGACGGCATCGGCCGCACCCGCCCGGCCATGGTGCTGGGCCTGTGCGGTCTGGCATTGAACATCCCGTTGAACTACATCTTCATTTATGGCCACTTCGGCGTGCCGGCCATGGGCGGCGTCGGCTGCGGCTGGGCCACGGCAATCGTGATGTGGGTGATGGCGCTGGGCCTGGCCGGCTACGAACGCTGGGCACCAGCCTATCGCTCAAGCGAACTGTTCAGCCGTTTCGACTGGCCGCAGTGGACGGTGATCAAACGTCTGCTGTCGATTGGTTTGCCGATCGGCATCGCGGTGTTTGCCGAGTCGAGCATCTTCGCTGTGATCGCCCTGCTGATCGGCAGCCTCGGCGCGACGGTGGTGGCCGGGCATCAGATCGCGCTGAACGTCAGCTCGCTGGTGTTCATGATCCCGTACTCGCTGGGCATGGCGGTTACCGTGCGTGTCGGCCAGGCGCTGGGCCGCGAGGAACCGCGTGAGGCGCGTTTTGCCGCTGGAGTCGGCATGGGCACGGCGCTGGCCTACGCCTGCCTGTCGGCGAGCCTGATGCTGGCGCTGCGCGAGCCGATTGCGGCGATCTATACCGCTGATCCAACGGTGATTCACATTGCGGCGATGCTGATTGTCTATTCAGCGCTGTTCCAGTTTTCCGATGCGATCCAGGTGACTGCGGCAGGCGCACTGCGTGGTTATCAGGATACTCGGGTGACGATGATCCTGACCCTGTTCGCCTACTGGGGGATTGGTTTGCCGGTCGGTTATGCGCTGGGCCTGACCGATTGGCTCGGCGAGCCACGCGGTCCGAGCGGTTTGTGGCAGGGTTTGATTGTCGGCTTAAGCTGCGCAGCGTTGATGCTGTCGATTCGTCTGACACGCAGTGCGCGCAAGCGGATTCGAATCAGTCGTTCGGCGGGTTGATCACCCATAAAAAAGACCTGCATTTGCAGGTCTTTTTTTTCCCAGAATCAGGACTTCTTACGAATCCAGTACAGATAGGTGCCGGCCTCTTCGTGCTGGCTGACCAGTTCATGGTCAAGAAACACGCAGAACTTGGGGATATCGCGCTTGGTCGAGGGATCGGTGGCGATCACCTTGAGCAGGCCGCCGGGCACCAGATCGCGGATGTGCTGGTGCAGCATCATCACCGGTTCCGGGCAATTGAGGCCGGTGGCGTCGAGGGTGCCGTCGACCGGGGTATCGATCATTTCACTCATGGTTCACTCCAGAAACTGGCCGGCATTGTCGCGCATTGCTTGGGATATCGTCCAACCCATGTGGGAGCGAGCCTGCTCGCGAAGGCAATCCGTCAGCCCCACCGCTTTCGCGAGCAGGCTCGCTCCCGCAGGTTCAGTGTTGTGTCAGCGCGATTTGGTTTTTCTGCTGTCGTGCCGGCGCAGATGGCAAGTCACTTCCTCGCGGTCGTGATACAGCTGCTTGCAGCCGATATCAACTTTGATCCCACGTGCCTTGAATCCATCGGCAATGCGCTCGAGCAGACGTTTCACTTCGGCATAACGCTGCTTCATCGGCAGCTTCAGGTTGACCACTGCTTCGCGGCAATGTCCTTCGCCGATCCACTCTTCCAGCATCGCCGCGTTGCGCGCCGGTTTCTCGACAATGTCGCAAACCATCCAGTCCACCGGCTGCTTCGGCTTGAAGGTGAAACCGTCTGCCATCAGATGCTGGACCAGCCCGGTTTCCATCAGGCTTTCAGCCATCGGGCCGTTGTCGATAGCCGTCACCAGCATGCCACGGTTGACCAGTTGCCAGGTCCAGCCGCCCGGCGCGGCGCCGAGGTCAACGCCGGTCATGTCGCTGTGCAGGCGGTCTTCCCACTGATCACGTGGAATGAAGTGATGCCACGCCTCCTCCAGCTTCAAGGTCGAACGGCTGGGTGCCTCGCGAGGAAACTTCAGGCGCGGGATGCCCATCGGCCACATCGCCGAATTGCCGGCATCGGCCATGCCGAGAAACACTTCGCGACCACTTTTGAAGGTCAGCAACAAACGCGGCTTGCTGGCGTCTTCCACCAGTTTGCCAGCGGCGGTCAGCGCCTTGCGCAGCGGGCCTTCGAACTTTTTGCAGAAATTCGACAGTTCCTTGCCGTCATTGGTATCGACCACTTCCAGCCACAGACTGCCAAACACCGGAAAATCGGCCATGTGCGCGAGGATTACGCTGATCCGATCGTTTTCCGGCAGATCGATGAAAAAGCCGCGCGCCCACTGCCGAGGGAAGATCAATTCGGCGAAACGCTGACCGCGCATCAGGCGTTCGGCGCCGTCGGCTTCGGTGCAGACAAACTCGGCGCAGGCCGTGGCGGTTTTGGCTTTGGCGTAACCGGCGACATTGAGACGGGCGGCGAGATCGGAAATCTCCGAACAGACTTCGCCTTCGAAGCCGGGCCGGCAATGCATGAATAGGGTGTTCATTCTTACTCCTGGGCAGCGGTCGATCATTCGGCCGCTGCGCGATGCTCAAGCCTTGCGTTGCCGCAATGCCTGTCACGAAAACCGGCGCATGATAGCTGAAGTCGGAACCATGGTTGCGCCGATAGAGTCCAGTTATTAGCCAGCTACTCAAAACAGGGCTAGGTTTAATGCTCTGCCCGTCCCCTCAGTCCGTAGCCGTGCGGACTCAAAGGAGTGATCGTAATGCCGTCCCTCGATAGTCTGAAGTCACTGAAAACCCTACAAATCGACGCCACGACCTACCACTATTTCAGCCTGCCGGAAGCCGCCAAAAGCCTGGGCGATCTCGACAAGCTGCCGATGTCACTGAAGGTCCTGCTGGAAAATCTTCTGCGCTGGGAAGACGAAAAAACCGTCACCGGCGCTGACCTCAAAGCCATCGCCGCCTGGCTCAAGGAGCGCCGCTCCGATCGCGAAATCCAGTACCGCCCTGCCCGTGTATTGATGCAGGATTTTACCGGCGTCCCCGCCGTGGTCGATCTCGCCGCCATGCGTGCGGCAATGGCCAAGGCCGGCGGCGATCCGCAGCGGATCAATCCGTTGTCGCCGGTGGATCTGGTGATCGACCACTCGGTGATGGTCGACAAGTTTGCCAGCGCCAGTGCGTTTGAACAGAACGTCGACATCGAAATGCAACGCAACGGCGAGCGCTATGCCTTCCTGCGCTGGGGCCAGAGTGCGTTCGATAACTTCAGCGTGGTCCCGCCGGGCACCGGCATCTGCCACCAGGTCAACCTTGAGTACCTCGGCCGCACCGTCTGGACCAAAGACGAGGATGGCCGCACCTACGCCTTCCCCGACACCCTGGTCGGCACCGACTCCCACACCACCATGATCAACGGTCTCGGCGTGCTCGGCTGGGGCGTTGGCGGGATCGAGGCGGAAGCGGCGATGCTTGGGCAACCGGTGTCGATGCTGATTCCGGAGGTGATCGGCTTCAAGCTCACCGGCAAACTCAAGGAAGGCATCACCGCCACCGACCTGGTGCTGACCGTGACGCAGATGCTGCGCAAAAAAGGGGTGGTCGGCAAATTCGTCGAATTCTATGGCGACGGTCTCGCCGACCTGCCATTGGCCGACCGCGCAACCATCGCCAACATGGCCCCGGAATACGGTGCGACATGCGGTTTCTTCCCGGTCGACGATGTCACGCTGGAATACCTGCGCTTGTCCGGCCGGCCGCCGGAAGTGGTGAAGCTGGTCGAGGCCTACACCAAGGCTCAAGGCCTGTGGCGGCTACCGGGTCAGGAGCCGGTGTTCACCGACAGCCTGGCCCTGGACATGGGCAGCGTCGAGGCAAGCCTGGCCGGACCGAAACGTCCGCAGGATCGCGTCTCCCTGCCGAACGTCGCGCAGGCCTTCAGTGATTTCATCGACCTGCAATTCAAACCCACCAGCAAGGAAGAAGGCCGCCTGGAAAGCGAGGGCGGTGGCGGCGTGGCGGTGGGCAACGCCGATCTGGTCGGTGAAGCGGACTACGAATACGAGGGCAAGACCTATCGCCTGAAAAACGGCGCCGTGGTCATCGCCGCGATCACTTCCTGCACCAACACTTCCAACCCGAGCGTGATGATGGCGGCCGGGTTGCTGGCGAAGAAAGCCGTCGAGAAAGGTCTGACGCGCAAGCCTTGGGTCAAAAGCTCACTGGCCCCCGGTTCGAAAGTCGTCACCGACTATTACAAGGCTGCCGGGCTGACTCAGTACCTCGATCAGCTCGGGTTTTCGTTGGTCGGTTACGGTTGCACCACCTGCATCGGCAACTCCGGGCCACTGCCGGAGCCGATCGAGAAAGCCATTCAGAAAGCCGATCTGACCGTCGCGTCGGTCTTGTCCGGCAACCGCAATTTCGAAGGCCGTGTGCACCCACTGGTGAAAACCAACTGGCTGGCCTCGCCTCCGCTGGTCGTCGCTTACGCATTGGCGGGCAGCGTGCGCACCGATATCAGCAGCGAACCGTTGGGCGAGGATCAGCAGGGCAATCCGGTGTACCTGCGTGATATCTGGCCGAGCAGCCGGGAAATCTCCGAGGCGGTGAATCAGGTCAATACGGCGATGTTCCACAAGGAATACGCCGAAGTGTTTGCCGGTGATGAGCAATGGCAGGCCATCGAGGTGCCGCAAGCGGCCACTTACGTCTGGCAGGACGATTCGACCTACATTCAGCATCCACCTTTCTTCGACGACATTTCCGGACCTCTGCCGGAAGTGAAAGACGTCAAAGGTGCGCGGGTCTTGGCTTTGCTCGGCGATTCAGTGACCACCGACCATATCTCCCCCGCCGGCAACATCAAGATCGACAGCCCGGCCGGGCGGTATCTGCAGGAAAAAGGCGTCGAGCCGCGCGACTTCAACTCCTACGGTTCCCGTCGCGGCAATCATGAAGTGATGATGCGCGGCACGTTTGCCAACATCCGTATTCGCAACGAGATGCTTGGGGGCGAGGAAGGCGGGAACACCATTTACATTCCCACCGGGGAAAAAATGGCGATCTATGATGCGGCGATGCAATATCAGGCTTCGGGTACGCCGCTGGTGGTGATTGCCGGTCAGGAGTACGGCACCGGGTCGAGCCGTGACTGGGCGGCGAAAGGCACCAATCTGCTGGGCGTCAAAGCGGTGATTGCGGAGAGTTTCGAACGTATTCACCGCTCGAATCTGGTCGGGATGGGTGTGCTGCCGTTGCAGTTCAAGCTTGATCAGAACCGTAAGAGCCTCAATCTGACCGGCAAAGAGACGTTCGAGATTCTGGGATTGACCGGCGTCGAGCTAAGGCCGCGGATGAACCTGCCGCTGGTTATCACTCGCGAGGATGGGCGTCAGGAGAGAATCGAAGTCTTGTGCCGGATTGATACGCTGAATGAGGTCGAGTACTTCAAATCCGGCGGGATTCTGCATTATGTGTTGCGGCAGTTGATTGCTTCGTGACGGGGTGACATTCGCCCAGGCTGTGATCTTTTTGACTTGGCTTTCAAAAGCAGGATCAAAAGATCGCAGCCTTCGGCGGCTCCTGCATTCAGGCGAAAAAAAACCCGCCGAAGCGGGTTTTTCCCAAGACCATTATCGACTCCCTGTCGGCAGCGATCCTTGCGATGGTCGATCGTCCATGATCCTGAAACACTCCCTGTGTCTCAGTTGATGTGTGTAGATTACCCAGTGGATCCAATCAGCAATAGTCGTAAAAGCTACCAACACGTGTAAGACATTCGCCATACAAACACTTCCGAAAACCCTTAGACCCGTCAGGCACCGCCGCTTTCACGAGCCCTGGCGCTTTCGGCGAGAAACTGTTCAAGCCTGCTCAACTGCTCCTCCCAGCCGCGACTGTCCATGTAATACGCCTCTTTCTGACGGGTATCAGGGATGTGCGCGAAGCCGGATTCCGAGACCTTGAGTAGAGTGCCGTCTTCGAAGTCCTGCAATTCGAACTTGACCAGCGTGGTCGGCTCTTGTGAGTAGTCGATCTTCGGGTTGACCGCATACGGGTGCCAGCGGAAAGAAAACAACTGCTGCGGCTCGACCCGCTCGATCAGCACATTCCACAATACGTGTTCATAACCGGGGTAAGTGACCTGACCCTGCGTCCACTCGCCGGCAATGAAACGCCGGCCCTCGAGCGCCACGCCAAACCACTGGCCAAACGCCTCCGCATCGACCAATGCACGCCAGACATGGGAACGCGACGCCTTGAGCGTGATCTTGCGTTCGAAACTGTTAGGTACTGGTTTCATACGTCACCTCCTGTTCTGAACACTAGGCTTGTATGACCACATGTCCAATGCGAAGTTGTATCGAAGCGCTGCAGCCACCGATTCGAGCGGACACATTCTGCGGTAGTTTGCGCTCTGTGATCGGCGCCGCATGACCTGTTATCTTGCCAGCGAATCCGCAGAAACAAGGACGAATCATGCAGCCTTCTCTCGCCGATCGGTATCGCGGCGCCCTCCTCGGCCTGGCTTGCGGCGATGCGGTCGGAACAACAGTTGAGTTCCAGCCGCGAGGATCATTCCAGCCGCTGAGCGACATGGTCGGCGGTGGCCCGTTCCAGCTCAAGCCAGGGCAATGGACCGATGACACTTCAATGGCACTGTGCTTGGCCGAGAGCCTGCTGCGCAAAAACGGCTTCGACGCGGCTGATCAGATGGGCCGCTATCTCAATTGGTGGAAGTGGGGATACCTGAGCTCCACCGGCGAATGTTTCGACATTGGCATGACCGTCAGCCAGGCGCTGGAACAGTATCAGCGAACCGGGGAGCCTTTCGCAGGGTCGACTGACCCGTTGACTGCTGGTAACGGGTCGCTGATGCGGTTGGCACCAGTCGTGCTGTTTTATTTTCCGGACGCTGGACAGATCCAGATCCACGCTGCCGGCAGTTCGCGCACAACCCATGCGGCGCCGGAGGCAATCGAGTGCTGCCAATTGCTGGCTGATCTGATTGCACGAGCGCTTGAGGGTGCGGAGAAAACACAGCTTCGCCGGGCGCCACTGCTCAAGCTTTCCCAGCCCAAGGTGGTTGCGATTGCTCAGGGTGAGTACCTTCACAAAGCGGAAACTGAAATAAAAGGCAGTGGCTATAGCGTCCAATCGCTGGAAGCCGCTTTGTGGTGCTTTCACCATACGCAGACATTCGCCGAAGCGGTGTTGAAAGCAGCCAATCTCGGTGATGATGCGGATACAACGGCTGCTATCGTGGGTCAGTTGGCAGGTGCTTACTACAGCGCTCGGGCGATCCCCGAACACTGGCTGGAGCAGTTGCATGAAGGCGAGGAAATCACGGCCACTGCGGATCGCTTGCTTGAGGCGTCCCGGCTACGTACATAACAATCGATACACCCTTTCCACTCGAGATAGCGAGAACCTTATGTCAGTGCGTTTGCTTCTGGCCTCTGTGCCTTTTTTGTTTGCCCCTTTCGCCCATGCCGCCGTTGATTGCACCAACGCCAGCGATCAGGCGACGATGAATCAATGCGCGGGGCAAGCGTTCAAAGCGGCAGACAAGGAACTGAATACGCTCTATCAGCAGATCACCGGACGCCTGAAGGACAACCCGGACGGAAAGAAGCTGTTGGTCAACGCGCAGCGGGCGTGGGTCAGCTTCCGGGATGCCGAGTGCAAGTTTTCGGCTTCTGGGGTGGACGGCGGCAGTGTTTATCCATTGGTTTACAGTAGTTGTCTCACAGCCGTAACCAAGGCCAGAGTAGAAACCCTCAAGCAGTATTTGAAATGTGAGGAAGGTGATATGAGTTGCCCGGTACCCGGTGCGTAATCACAGGCTCCGCTTACGGAGCCTGTGCTGTGAACCGTTACGCCTCAGACGTGAGGATCGCCCGGCGCTTTGCTCGGCGCTGCGTATTGCGGCTTGAGGTGGCCATCCTGATCGAGTAACCAGGCGTCCATGATCTGCCGCACTACTGGACCGGCAACACGACCACCCGCCTCGCCGTTTTCGATCATTACCGAGATGGCGATCTTCGGATGCTCGGCCGGTGCAAATCCTACAAACAGGGCGTTGTCACGGTGGCGCTCGAGGGTTTTCTCACGGTTGTAGCGCTCACCCTGCTTGATCGCCACCACTTGCGCCGTACCACTCTTGCCAGCGATGCGGTATTGCGCCCCCGCAGCCGCCGCTCGTGCGATGCCTCGAGCATCGTGCATGACCATCTGCATACCGTGGTTGACCTGCTCCCAATCCCGCGGATCCTTGAGCAGAATGTTCGGCATCGGGTGCTCGTCAACCGGCGCTACACCGTCGACCGACTTGGCCAGGTGCGGCCGATTCCATATCCCTTTGTTGGCAATCAGTGCCGTGGCTTGGGCCAATTGCAGTGGTGTGACCTGCATGTAGCCCTGGCCGATGCCGAGAATAACTGTCTCGCCGGGATACCAGGCCTGTCGCCGAGTAGCGCGTTTCCACGCTTGCGATGGCATCAGACCAGGCGACTCTTCAAACATGTCCAGCGAGACTTTTTCACCAAGGCCGAACATCGCCATGTAGTCGTGCAGACGATCAATGCCAAGCTTGTGCGCCAGATCATAGAAGTAGGTGTCGTTGGAACGCATGATCGCCGCGTCCATGTCCACCCAACCATCACCACTGTGGTTCCAGTTGCGATACTTGTGATCGAAGTCCGGTAATTGGTAGTAGCCGGGATCGTATACGCGGGTCTGCGGGGTCACGACGCCGGCGTCCAGACCGGCGATGGCGACTTCCGGTTTGATCGTCGAGCCTGGGGCGTACAGGCCACGCAATACGCGGTTGAACAATGGCCGATCGATGGAATCTCGCAGCGCTGAATATTCCTTCGAACTGATCCCGGTGACGAACAGATTCGGATCGAAACTCGGATTGCTGACCATCGCCAGCACTTCTCCAGTGGACGGGTCGAGAGCTACCACTGAACCACGACGGTCGCCCAAAGCGGCTTCGGCAGCTTCTTGCAGCTTGACATCGAGGCTCAGGACGATGTTCTTGCCTGGCACCGGATCGGTGTGCTTGAGTACCCGTAGCACACGGCCTTGAGCATTGGTTTCGACTTCTTCGTAACCGACATGGCCGTGCAACTGCGCTTCATAAAAACGCTCGATACCGGTTTTACCAATGGACTGCGTACCTCGGTATTCCACGGAGTCGAGAGTTTTCGATTCTTTTTCGTTGATCCGACCGACATAACCGATCGAATGGGCGAAATGTGCGCCCAGGGGATAGTGCCGGACAAACTGCGGCTCGACATCAATGCCCGGCAAGCGAAACTCGTTAACCGCCAGGACGGCAATCTGCTCTTCCGTCAGCTCATAAAACAGGGTGACCGGTGTGAACGGATGCCGGGATTGCTTCATCGCCTTGTCGAACACCGTGCGGTCTTCAGCAGGCAAGTGCAGCAAGTTGATGACTTCGTCCAATTCTTGATTGACGTCGGTGGCACGCTCACGGGTGATGGTCAGGTTGTAGCTGGGGCGATTGTCGGCGAGCAACACACCGTTGCGGTCGTAGATCAATCCACGCGTCGGCGGTATCGGGAGGACATGGACGCGATTGTTTTCGGAGATGGTCGAGTGATAGTCGAATTCCACGACCTGGAGGATGTACAGGCGCACCACCAGAGCGCAGCTGATGGCGAAGACAAACAGAGCGCAGGCGATCAATCGTTTGTTGACCAGCCGCGTCTCTTTTTCATGATCCTTGATCGGGATTGGTTCAGGCATTTCTACAGCAACTCTTTGACATAAATGAGTGCCGATCCGTGGGCAGGACATCAGTCCGTTAAAAAACGAGCTGCACCATACCAAAACTCGCCATCCACTTCAGGATGAATTTCCCCGATGGCAGGCCGAAAACTTTCTCGCAGGCAAAACAAAACCCCAACTGCTTTCGCAATTGGGGTTTC
>NZ_RCNX01000049.1:0-23203 GCF_004307595.1 Pseudomonas sp. Sample_23 | reverse complement strand
CCACCGGCACCGCAACTGTTCCTGCACCGTCCGACGACGTCTACAAAGACGCCGGTTCCGTGCAAGCCACGATCAAAACCGCGACCGGTGGCAACTTCGAAAACCTGGTGCCAAGCACCACGCCAGCAGTGACCAGCGTCACCGACACCATCGACACCACCACCGTAAAACTGAGCGCAACCGCCACAGCGGCAGAAGGCGGCAACGTCGTCTACACCGCAACCGTCGGCGCCCCCGTCACCGGTTCGCCAGTTGTCGTGACGTTGGCCAACGGCCAGAACATCACCATCGCCGTCGGCCAGACCACCGGCACCGTAACCGCCGTCGCACCGAACGATGCGCTGACCGGCAACGCTCCGCTGACCAACTCGATCACCAACGTCAGCGGCGGCAACTTCGAAAACCTCGTCGCCGACAAGACTCCGGTCAGCACCACCGTGACCGACACCGTCGACACCACCATCCTGTCCCTCAGCGCCAGTAACTCGGTGGCAGAAGGTGGCCAGATTACGTACACCGCGACACTGACCAACGCCGCCGGCTCGCCTGTGACCGTCACCTTGTCGAACGGCGCCGTGATCACCATCGACGCCGGCAAGACCACCGGCACCGTGAACGTTCCAGCGCCAGCTGACGACGTCTACAAAGACGCCGGCACCGTGCAGGCGACCATCAGCAGCGCCACCGGTGGCAACTTCGAAAAACTGGTACCGAGCACCACGCCAGCGGTGACCAGCGTCACCGACACCGTCGACACCACCACCGTCAGCATCACTGGCAGCAGCTCGGTGACCGAAGGCCAGACCGCCAGCTACACCGTCAGCCTCAATCACCCGGCGCAGACCGAAGTGACCCTGAAAATCGTCTACAGCGGCACTGCTGCCGACGGTTCGGACTTCACCGGTGTGTACACCGTGAAGATCCCGGCGGGCGCCAGCAGCGCGCAGTTCAACGTCGCCACCCTCGATGACAAGATCACCGAAGGCACCGAGAACTTCGTGGTCAAGATCGATTCGGCTACCGGAGGCAACTTCGAGAACCTCGCGGTCAGCAGCACCAATGGCAGCGTCAGCACCTCGATCATCGACAACGATGCACCACCGGTGCTCGATCTGGACGCCAACAACTCCAGCGGAGCGACCGGTGCCGATTACAAAGTGACGTTCACCGAGAACACCCCGGGCGCCGGCGTGTCGATCGCTGACACCGACCTCAGCATCACCGACCCGGACAGCACGATGCTGACCGGTGCCACCGTGGTGCTGACCAACCGTCAGGACGGCGATGCGCTGAATCTGGGCAACAGCGTCAACGGCATCACCATCAATGCCAACAGCACCAACGGCACAGTGACCCTGACCCTCTCGGGTAACGCGACCCTGGCCGACTACATGCAGGCCATCAAGAACATCAGCTTCACCAACAGCAGCGAAAACCCGAGCACCGTGCCGCGCATCATCACCGTGACGGTGACCGATGGCGGCAACTACTCGAACACTGCGACCACCACGGTCAACGTGGTGGCAGTCAACGATGCACCGGTCGCCGCGCCAAGCAATGTCACCGGCACCGAAGACACGCCGCTGGTACTCGGCTGGTCGACCTTCGGCGTCAGCGATGTCGATAGTCCGGCGAGCAGCCTCGGTATCAAGATCACGCAGCTGCCGGGCGAGGGCAAACTGCAGTATCTGGACGGCTCGACCTGGAAGGATGTTGCCAACAACCAGACCTTCAGCAAGGCCGACATCGACGCCGGCAAGCTGCGTTTCCTGCCGGATGCCAACGAGTCGGGCACCAACGGTTACGGCGGCACCGGTCTGGGCAACAAGCAGGCGGACTACGCGCAGATCAAGTTCCAGCCTACCGATGGCCAGGCGCTGGGCAGCACCGGCACAGTGAAGATCGACATCACGCCAGTGGCGGATGCGCCGACCGTGGCCGTGGCCGATAACAGCGTTAAATCCACTGGCCTGATCAAGGAAGTCTGGACCGGTCTGTCGGGCCTGGGCACTGACGGCAGCGGAGCGAATTCGACCACCCTGAAAAACGTCATCGACGCCGCCGGCAAACCGAACTCCAGCGGCAACGTCACCAACGTGCAGTCTGACGGCAGTGTCGCCGCCGGTACGGCGTCGAAGACCTCGGGCCTGATCTACCTGGAAGCCGGCAAGACCTACAGCTTCAGCGGCGTGGCCGATGACAGCCTGCTGATCACCATCGGCGGCAAGAACGTGGCTTCCGGTACCTGGGGCGCAGGCGGTGCGATCAATGGTTCGTTCACCCCGACCACCAGCGGCTACTACACCCTCGACATCTACCACCACAACCAGAGCGGCCCGGGCAGCTACGACGTCAACCTGTCGGTCAACGGCAGCACGCCGATTGACCTCAGCAACGCCGGCGTGCCGATCTACACCGGTGTGCAGGATCTGATCAACTCGGGCGTGACCGTCTCCGATCTGCACGGCACCAACGGCGAAGGTTATTACGACGGCTACAAGCTCAACACCGGCGCCGAAGGCACCACGGTGAAACTGTCGGCAATCAGCACCGCGCTGACCGACACCGACGGCTCGGAAACCCTGAGCGTGAAGATCAGCGGCGCACCGGTCGGTTCGGTGCTCAGCGATGGCGCGGGTCATACCTTCACCGTTACCGCGAGCAATGGCGAAGCCAACGTCACCGGCTGGAATCTCGGCTCTCTGACCGTGACCCCGCCAACCTACTACAACGGCCAGTTCAACCTGACCGTGACTTCGACGTCCACCGAACAGGTCGGCGGCTCGGCAAGCAGCACCGCGACCATTCCGGTCACAGTGGTGCCGGCGGTGTACAACGCGGTCACCGCCACCTCGGGTGACGACACCGTCACCGGCACCGACGCCAACGACATCATCGTCGCTGACATCGGCGGCCTGACCGTGGTCCCGGGCACCAACTACAACATTGCGTTCATGGTCGACAGCTCCGGCAGTATGAGCAGTTCGTCGCTGAACGCCGCAAAGGACTCGCTGACCTCGGTGTTCAACAGCCTCAAGCAAAGCCTGGGCGGCAGCAACTCGGGTACGGTGAACATCTTCCTGGTGGACTTCGATACCCAGGTCAACAAGTCGGTGTCGGTGAATCTCAACGACCCGAATGCGCTGACCTTGCTCAAAGCAGTGCTGAACTCGATGGGCTCCGGCGGCGGTACCAACTACGAGGACGTGTTCAAGACCACGGCCAACTGGTTCCAGAGTGCCGACGCAGTGGCCAACACCGGGGCGAAGAACCTCACGTACTTCATCACCGACGGCCAGCCGACTTACTACCAGACCGGCGAGCAGACCAACCCGACGCTGTATGGCAACGTGAAACTCGACAGCGTGGTGAACACCAGCAACTACAAGCAGGGCGACACGTTCAGCACCTACATCGACAACTCGCACTACCTGACTATCAACAGTGCCGGCAGCGTTGTGCTGCAAACCTACAACTCGTGGTGGGGCTGGAGCAGTGAAACCCTGGGCACGATTCACGCGCAGGGCGACGGCACTTATGAATTGTCGAACCTCGCGGGTACCGGCAACAGCACCAACTCGTCGACGACCAGCAACTCGACCAGCGGCTTTGCCTTGTTGAGCGGGTTGTCGAGCGTCGAAGCCATTGGTCTGAACAACGACGTCAGCCTCAACGATCTCAAGCCGTACGACTCGGACAAAACGCCGCAAACCAACATCGATCCGAAGGATCTGGCCAACTCGATCATCGGCCATACCGAAGCGACGATGCCGGGTAACGACACCGTCAACGGTGGCGAAGGCAACGACATCCTGTTCGGCGATCTGGTCAGCTTCAACGGCATTGCCGGCGAGGGTTACCAGGCAATGCAGGCGTTCGTCGCCAAGGAAACCGGCGTTGATGTCAGCAAAGTCAGCACCAGTAATGTGCACCAGTACATCACCGAGCACTATCAGGCGTTCGATGTGTCCGGCGCGCACGATGGCAACGACACGCTGCTCGGTGGCGCAGGCAATGACATCCTGTTCGGTTCGGGCGGCAACGACCTGCTCGACGGCGGCAAAGGCAATGACATCCTGCTCGGCGGCACCGGCAACGACACGCTGATCGGCGGTCAGGGCAATGACATCCTCATCGGCGGTTCCGGTGGCGACACCTTCGTCTGGAAATCGGGCGACACCGGTAATGACGTGATCAAGGATTTCAAAGCCAGCGAAGGCGACCGCATCGACCTGCGCGACCTGTTGCAGGGCGAGACCGGCAGCACGATCGACAACTTCCTGAAGATCACCACAGTGGATGGCACGTCGTCGCTGCAAGTCAGCTCGGCGGGCAAATTCAACTCGGGCGATGCCGCTGCGGCCACGCCGGACGTGACGATCAAACTGGAAGGCAACAACTGGGCGAGCGCCAACCTGCACAACCTGATTGCCGGCAGCGACCCGACCATCAAGGTCGATCACAACAACAGCTGAGGCTGAAACAACAACGGCCGCCTCCTGTGGGGCGGCCGTCGCGTTTGCGGGCAATGCAGCGGTGACGATTTGATCGGCGCCCCGCATACTGGCGCGCAGTTGGCTATGCTGCTGACAGCATGACGCTGTTCATTTGTGAGGGATGCTCAATGTTTTACGTGCAACGCGATGCGCAAGGCCAGTTGATTCGCGTGGAAGCTGCGGCGTACGCCGAGGCCACGGAAACGCTGCCCGCCGATAACCATGAAATTCAGGCGTGGTACGCCAACGAAGCCGTGGAAAACAGCCTCAAACAGCTCAAGCAGAGCGACTTTGAAATGATTCGGGTACTCGACGACCTGATCCAGGTGCTGACCCAGAAAGGCGTGATCCGCGTCACCGACCTGCCAGCGGCGGCCCAGGCCAAACTGATGGACCGCACCCAGGCACGTGAAGCGCTGGGCGGGTTGAGCCAGTTGATCGATGAGGATGAGGGTGGGTTGATCTGATCCTCCCAAGATCCAAAGCTTACCCTCACCCCAGCCCTCTCCCGGAGGGAGAGGGGGCCGATCGAGGTGTCTTGCGCTATCCATCGACCTGAGAGATCGAGTCGATTTTGGATTCAGTGGAGCTCTTGCACGTCGGCGTATCTCGTAAATATCCCACGGCCAGTCCCCTCTCCCTCTGGGAGAGGGTTAGGGTGAGGGCGCTTCTTGGCTCACCCCCAAGGCTTCGGTTCACCGAGCAACTGCCCCTGCACGCCATACAAGCCCATCTCGCGAATCACCGACAACTCCCCTTCAGTCTCGACCCGTTCGGCAATCAGCGGCAGATCGATGCTGTGCGCCGCGCGCTGAATCGCTTCGATGAACAGACGCTTGTCGCTCTCCTGATCGATCGCGCGGATGTAGCTGCCATCGATCTTCAAGTACGCCAGACCCAAGCGCGCCAGGTTGCCGATCATGCTGAAGCGCCCGCCGAAGCGCTGCAGGCTAAGCGAGAAACCGAGCTCGCGCAGGCGTCGGGTCAACTGCTCCAGCACCGCTTGTTCAGGCAATTGCTCCTCGCCGATCTCCAGAGTAAGACGCGCGCCGAGATTGGAATGCGCGCGCAGAATTTCGAAGACTTTGTTCAGCGCCTGCGGGTCGGCCAGCGTTGCCGAGGACAGGTTCAGCGCCAGCGAATCCTCGTGCCCTTTCATCTGCTCGAGCACGCGTTCAAGCATCAGGCGATCGAGCCGTGCGGTCCAGCCGAAGCGCTCCAGCCAAGGCAGGAAGCGTCCGGCGGGAATGGTCTGGCCCTGCTCGTCGAGCAGGCGTGACAGCACCTTGTAATGCAGCACCAGTTGCGTGTCCTGCGCAGCGACCACCGGCTGGAAGTACAGCTCGAAACGCTGCTGACTCAAGGCCTCATCCAGCAGTCGATGCCAGGCGTGATGATCGTCACCGACCTCCGCCACCAGACTCTGATCGATGCACGCCCAATTCTGCTCGCCCTGTCCTTCGGCCTGTGCGAGCGCCTGATCGCCCAGTGTCAGCACCGCTTGTGGTGAATCACCATGGGCAAACGGCGCCAGCCCGATGGAAGCCACCGCCGGCACATCGGTCGCGCCAGTGGCGTGCAGGCTGCTCAAGGCGTTGTCGAGATTCTGCGCCAACTGTAATGCTTCCTCGCGCACCAGCCCGGGGGCGAGCACGGCGAATTCACCGCCGCGAATACGCGTTACCAAGTCTTGGGTTTGCGGGTATCTGGCGCACTCGCGGGTCAGTTGCTCGCCGACGGCCTTGAGCAACTGATCAGTGCGCTGGCCGCCGAGACGCTGATTGAGCCCCGCCAGATCCTTGACCCGCAACAGCAGCAGATAACCGGAACTGGCCTGCTCCGGGTTGCTCACGCGGTTGTTCAGTTGCATCTCGAAATAGCGGCGGTTGGCCAGGCCGGTGAGGTTGTCCTGATAGGACTCGGTACGCAGTTTTTCACTGCGCTCGGCCTGCTCCTGGAACAGCGTCTTGAGCTTCTCGACCATCTGATTCATTGCCTGCACCACGCGACGCAATTCAGGCGTGCGCGGCAGATCCGGCAGGCTGAGAAACTCGCGGCGGGCAATCGCATGGGACTGCTGGACCATGTAATCGAGGGGCTTCAACTGCCGACGCAGTAACAGCGCGCCGAGCACCGCACTCAGTGCGCCGCAGATCAGCAACCAGCCAAGACTGCCCAGTGCGCTCTGCCATAGCTTGGCCACGGCGAACATCGGATGGCTGACCACCTCGACCCGCGCCGCCTGCTCCCAGCCACGGCTGACCAGCGCATCGCCACCCGCTGGTTCGAGGCCGATCAGTCTGACGAACCAGTCCGGCACATTGCTCACCGCCGGGGCACCGCTGCGCTCGACAATGGTCTGCTCGGTCTTCACGTCGACCACGCGGATGCTCGCGTAATAACCGCTGTCGAAAATCGAACTGACCAGCAACTCGACCATCGCCGGGTCGTCGATATTCGGCGTCAGCGACAACGCCAGCGCCGTCGCCGCGTCCTGCGCGTGGGAGCGCAACTGGTTGACGTACTGGGTGCGCGAGCTCTCCAGACTGACCATGAAGCTGCCGGTGAAGGCCACGACCAGGAACAGACAGATAGCGATCAACAGCTGTTTGAACAAAGACATCTGAGCGCGTGCTCCTAGTTAGTCGTCTCGACCGGAAAACCTTCGGCCTGCATTTTTTTCAGCACTTCCTGCCAGCGCGACAGGCGTTTGGTGTCGCCGACCTTTTTATTGCCCTTGGCGCCTGGCAGATACAGACCTTCGGCATTGAAAGAGTAGACCGGCAGCAAATCGGTCCGCTGCGACGCCGGCTGGATCGGATCGATCAGGCTGTCGAGCACCAGCGGCATGGCATCGGGGGTCGCATAGTACGTCAACACCATGTGCGCGCGGTTCTGGCGCAGCGCCTTGACGTAGGTGATGCGCAGCTTGTCACTGGAAACGCCGAGATGGCGCAGGCTGAAATACTTGGCGATGGCGTAGTCTTCGCAGTCACCGGCACCCTTCCACAGGGCTTCGATCGGGGTTTCCCAGTAATCCACTTCGCGCCACAGATCGATGTCTTCGACGTAACGCACCTGCTTGTTGAAGAACAGGTTCACCACCTTGAGCTTGTCCATCTCACTGGCCTGCTTTTGCGTCGCCAGCAGGTTCTGCCAGGCGTCGATGCGCTGCTGCCCCGCGCCCAGTGGCCCATAGAGAGCCGTGGCCTTGCGGCTGATGGCGGAAAAATCCCAATCGGCGTGCAGGCCGCCCAGCATGACGCCGGCCAGCAGCAATGCGCAGCCAAGCCAGCGCAAGGTCCGAGGGATCGCGAAACGTACCGCCACTGCAGGTTTCCAGAAGGACAGAAAGGAAGCGTTTGATGGTGAAGCTTAGCCCGGCAAAAAACAATGGCACCGTGAGATCATCGAAGACGCGCTAGACTTGAGATTGCCGCGCAACGTTTTACAAGGTTTGACAACCTGTAGAGCAATCACTAGTGTCATTTGGATCCAAATATTGCGACCTACAGGGTGTGTTGTCGTGACTCAGAAGCCCAAACCGCTGCACAGCATCAAAGTCGAAGGACCGATTCCTGCGCATCTGGCCCGGTCGGTGATCGAAGAAACCCTGCGCTCGGCCATTCTCGATGGCCGCCTGCCCTGTGGCACTGCACTGCGCCAGCAGGATCTGGCCGATCTGTTCGGGGTCAGCCGCATGCCGGTGCGCGAAGCCTTGCGCCAGCTCGAAGCGCAGGAGCTGCTCAGCGTCACCACGCACAAAGGCGCCGTGGTCGCCCCACTGATCCAGGGCGATGCTGCTGAAACCTACGAGTTGCGCATTCTGCTCGAATCCGAGGCATTGCGGCAGTCCATTCCGCTGCTGACTGAGGCCGAGCATCAACTCGCCGCCGGCTACATCGACGAGCTGGAAGCTCAACACGACTACAACGAAATCGGCCGCCTCAACCGTCTCTTTCACATGGCCCTGTATAGCAAGGCGCCCAACCAGCGACTGCTGCGCCTGGTGGAGGACGGCCTGAACGAAGAAGAACGTTTTCTGCGGTTCAATCTGGAAGCGATGGGCTTGGGCAAGCTGTCCCAGGATGACCACCGCGCCATGCTTCAGGCCGTAATCGAGCGGGACATACCGCGCTCGCTCGCAATGCTGGAGCAGCACCTCAACCGTGGCGTTGAGGTCATCACCCGCTACCTCGCGACTCCCGCCGCACAGAAGCGTCACACCGCACGCTGATATCTCATACGTCGAATAATCCCCTTACAAATCTTCGCGACCGCTCTGCTGCCGGCTCTGGCAGCGGATCGGCGTGTCCGCTGGTGCCCGCCCCGGCCCTGCCGGCGCATTTCTGCTGCCCGCCGATGACCAATCGGTAATAGCCCTGACGGCAATTTACCCGCACTCTTCCAGCGCCACCCCTACAGAACGGGGACGCGCCGCCCTGACGGCACAGTCCCCGCAACAGGAACCTACGGAAGGAGCCTTGTCACGGGAAACAGGAAGTCATGGCGCCGGTCCCGGCCAACTTTCGCCCCCTTTGAATTCATAAACTTCCCTTGTTTAAAAGTTGCTTCGAGTGAGGCATTCACTCTTGTTATCGATTTTGGCCGTTATTAGCCGAAAGGAGTAACTACGCCCAAATAAAACTTGATCTGAAAGTTTTATCGGCAACTCTCATATTCAAAAAACAGCCAACTTAAAATAATTGAAAATAAACTTGTTAAATGCATTTGCCCTGTATTAGTTTTTCTCTCGCCAGGTTTGAACGTCGCCGTTCAGCGCGGCATACGCAACAACCGCAGCACCCGTGGCGCCGCAACGGCGCCACAGCGCAATCAATATTTGCCCGACTAACTTGCTATCCAACTTGCTCGACCGCTTATAGCAACTGGAAAGAACCGTGCACTTCAATCAATGATAAAGGACATCATGATGCCCACTAAGCAGCAACTCGCTCTGAAGAAAGCCGAACTGAGTATTCATCCGATCTTTTCCGAGATTACTTCGTTATCGGTATTACGTCGTTTCATGGAAACCCATGTATTTGCCGTATGGGACTTCATGTCGCTGACCAAGCGCCTGCAACAGGAACTGACCTGCACGCGTTTACCCTGGTTGCCGCCGCGCGATCCCCACGCGGCTCGGTTGATCAACGAGATCGTGCTGGGCGAGGAATCGGACGATCGCCTCGATGCCGGCCACTACAGCCACTTCGAGTTGTACCTGGATGCGATGCGCGAGATCGGCGCGAGCACCACGGCGGTAGAGCGCTTTGTCGCCCTGCAGCAGGAGGGCGTGAGCTATGACGTCGCGTTGCAGAGCGTCGATGTCGATCCAGCGGCGGCGCAGTTTGTCCGCAATACCTTGCGCATTGCCCTGGAGGCGCCAGGACACAGTGTCGCTGCTGCGTTCCTGCACGGTCGCGAGAGCGTCATTCCGACGATGTTCCAGCGCATCCTCGATGACTGGGGCATCGGCATCGAACAGGCACCGACCTTTCGCTACTACTTGCAACGGCATATCGAAGTCGATTCCGAAGATCACGGCCCCGCCGCCGAGCAGTTGCTGGAGCGTCTGGTGGACGGCGATCCGCAGCGCGCAGCCGAGGTTTACGCCAGCGCCATCGCCGCCGTGGAAAGCCGCATCGCCTTGTGGGACGGGCTGCGTCTGAGCATGGGCGTGGAAGTTGCCGAGGTGGCCCAATGAACGCTGCCGACTATCAATCCTTCGCCGAGGCCTGGGAAAGCCGCGCGACCATCCGCACCCGTCCCCGGCGGTTGCTGGAAGACGATCAGCGCCTGATCTACCCGCTCAGCCGCCAGCCGCTGGTGCTCAGCGAAACCTTCCTGCGTGAATGCCCACAGCAACGTGATTTCGCCCTGGTGCAGACGTTGTACAAATTCATCAACGACGTAGTGATTTTCGAGACGGAAATCGTCGACAAGACCGCCCGCAGCATTGCCAAGAATCGCTTTGCCGTGGCGTTCCCGTTCGCCTGTCGCTACGACGCGATGACCGTGGTGGTCGATGAGGATTACCACGCGCTGGTGGCCATGGACTTCATGCAGCAAACGGTCGCGCTGACCGGTATCGAACCGATTCCGTTGCCCGACGAAATCGAGCTGAGCCGGGCAATTCCCGCCGCTGTTGCGCTGGCGCCGGACCACCTGCGCAGCGCGGTGGAACTGATCTGCGTGGCGATCGCCGAAAACACCGTGACCGGTGATGTCGCGGCGTTCGCCCGCGACGATTCGGTCAAGCCGTCGATCAAGGGCCTGATGGCCGACCACTTGCTCGACGAAGGTCGCCACTCGAGTTTCTGGGCGCGGATGGTGCGCATCTATTGGCACACCGCCAGCGACACGGACCGCGAAACCATCGCGCAGATTCTGCCGGTGTTCATCGGCCATTACCTGACCAACGACATCCAGAAGTCCTTCGACTTGCGCCTGATCGACGCGCTGACGGTCAGCGAAACCACCCGACATTCATTGCGTGAGGAGATCGCGGGACTGGCCTTCCCGATCAATCGCCACCACCCGCTGGTGGGCAACATCGTCAGGTTTTTCCACAACAGCTCGCTGCTCGACACACCGTGCGTGCAGCTCGCCCTGCGCGACTATCTGGTTTGAGGAGGCTGACATGAAACGTCTCGACATTTTGCTCACCGGCGCCAGCCAGGCGATGACCGACCTGGCCCGGGAACTCGAACAGCACGGCCATGCACTGACCCGCAGCGGCGCCACTCAAGCGGCGGTGGATCTGATCATCGACGATGGCTTTATCGCTGCCGGCGACTTCTGCGCCATCCCGCATCTGCACCTGCGCTTGGGTGTCGCCGCGCAAGAGCATGGCGGCCTGCCGACCCTCGACTTGCTGTGCTTCCTCGGCTCGTCGCTGATCAGCCGCGTACCCATCGGCGATGAGCCGTCCGGCAACGGTCAGTCGCTACGCCAACGAGCGCTTGCCCATGTGGTCGATGAGGTGGCGTTGCTGGTCAGCCGCTTTTCCCGCGATGCCGATTATTTCCGCCATGCCCCTGCGCTGATCGCGCCGGATTTCGAACGCCTGGAAGACCTGCTGTTTATCGACAAACTGGCGTATGTCCACCGTCTCAACGACACGGCAGACCCGACGCTGCTGGAGCAGGCGCAAATCCCGCTGATCGAGCGTCTGCAACAAAGCCTGATCGAGCATGCGGAACGACCGGCGCTGCACCTCGGCGGACAGTCCATCAGCTACCGCCAATTGCACGCCCACAGCCGGGCGATCCAGCAGCGGTTGCTGCCCTTGCTCGAGCAATATCCGCAGCCGTGGGTGGTCGCTGTCTGCCAAGGCAAAAGCCCGGCACTGTTCGCCTCGATTCTGGCGATTCTCGGCAGCGGCGCGGTGTACTTGCCGCTGGAGCCGAGCCATCCCTTGCAGCGCCAGCAATACATCCTGGAAAACGCCGGCGCGGTGTTGTTGCTTCACGATGGACAGCAGGCGCTCAGCGAGTCGATAGCGGGGCTGGATGTCAGTGACATGGAAGCGCCGAACGCCGATCTCGACCGGCCGCTGATGCAGCACCGCCCGGAGCTTGATGCGCCGTGCATGGCGCTCTACACCTCGGGTACCACCGGGCATCCGAAAGGCGTGCTGCTCAGCCAGGCCAATCTCGCCCATTTCACCGCGTGGTACGCCGACTACGTGCAGCTGCACGCCGAGAGTCGGGTGTTGCAGTTCTCTTCGCTGAGCTTCGATTCTTCGCTGATCGACATCTTCCCCAGCCTGCTCGCAGGGGCGGAACTCGTCGTGCCCGACGACACCCAGCGCCGCGATCCTTTGCAGCTGATTGCGCTGATTCGCCGGCGGCAACTGACCCACGCCTTCCTGCCACCGGCGCTGTTGAGCATCCTGCCGCTGGAACAACTGGAGGGCGTTCAGGTGATGACCGGCGGTGATGTCTGCGAGCCGTACGTCATCGAGCAACTGACCCGTCAAGGCACCCTGCACAACCTGTATGGCCCGACCGAAGCCACCGTGCTGATCACCGCGCGCCAGCTCAAACCGGGCGACAGCAACCGCACGCTGGGAGGGCCGATCGCCAACAGTCGGGTGCTGATTCTCGACGACGATCTGCAACCGGTGCCCGATCAAACCGTCGGTGAGCTGTTCATCGTCGGCCCCGGTGTCTGCCTCGGTTACCTGAACAATCCGCAGCAGACCGCCGAGCGTTATCTGAACCTGTCACTGCCCGGCGGCGAAACCGTGCGCGCCTACCGCAGCGGCGACATGGCCAAGTGGGGCGAGCACGGTATCGAGCTGTGCGGGCGGCGCGACAATCAGGTGAAAATCCGTGGCTTTCGCGTCGAGCCGGAAGAGATCGAGCGCTGCCTGCGCGAGAGCCGCTTGTATCGGCAGATTGCCGTGGTCATCGACAATCAGCGGCGGATTCTGGCGTTCCTCGCCCAGCCACAGACCGAGACTGCCCGGGACGAACTGAAAGCCCACGCCCGGCAGTTTCTGCCGGACTACATGCAACCGGGAGCGTGGACCGAACTGGCGCAGATGCCATTCGCCAGTAACGGCAAAGTCGATCGCAAGGCGCTGTTGGCATTGCCGGTGACGGTGCAGGACAGCGCTGCGAAATGCCTGCCGGCCAATGCTGACGAAGCGCTGCTTCTTGAGGTCTGGGCCGAACTGCTGGAACTGCCGACCAGCGACATTTCCACTGACGAAAGCTTCTTCAATCTCGGCGGTCATTCGATTCTGCTGTCGCGGATGTTGCTGCGCTTGCGTGAGGAATTCGGCCGAAGCATTTCGATCAATCGCTTCATCGAACTGCCCACGATCAGCAAACTGGCGACGCTGGTGCGCGGCAGCGATGACAGCGCCGTGCTCAGCGCTCAGGCCATGGCCGACGCCGAGCGCGCGCTGGATGTCGAACCGCTGCCGATCAGCCGCATGGGCGATGTGCACAAGGTCATCGTCACCGGTGCCAACAGTTTTGTCGGCGTGCACATCGTCGAAGCGCTGCTCGGTTGGGGCGCCAGCGAAGTGGCCTGTCTGGTGCGCGACGGCGCCGGGCAAACGGCGGCGCAACGCTTCGCTCAGTCACTGCGCGAGAACCGGCTGGAGCACCTCGACCTGAGCCGTGTGCGAGTTTACGCAGCTGATATCAGCCGTCCGCAACTGGGCCTGGGCGATGAGGATTATCAGCGCCTGGATCGCGAGTTCGGCGCGCTGGTGCACAACGCCGCCAACGTCAACCACGTGCTCGATTACGAGTCCCTGGCGGCGGACAACGTCGAGCCGATTTTCGCCCTGCTGAAGCTGTGCGAAGGGCAGCGCAAAAAGGTCTTCAACTTCGTCTCGACCCTGTCGGCATCCAGCACCGTGGATGACGCCGGTCGAGTGCTGGAACTACCCGCCGCCGCGACGCCGCCGATCTACATTCGCAACGGCTACAACCTGTCGAAGTGGGTCGGCGAACGCATCCTCGAACGGGCGCGCGAGCGTGGTGTTCGGGTCAATCTGTATCGCCCCGGCAACATCAGTTTCAACAGCCTCAGCGGCGTTTGCCAGCCGCATAAAAACCGTTTGATGCTGATGCTCAAAGGCTCGATCCAGCTCGGACAGGTGCCGGCCTTCGCGCTGAATTTCGACCTGATGCCGGTGGACTTTCTCGCCCGCTTCATCGCCTTCCATGCCAGCCGTTATTCAGCGCAACGCGCGGTGTTCAATCTGCACAACCCCGAGCCGCTGAGCTGGGATGCGTACGTCGCTTCGTTCCGCGAAACCGGCAGCGAATTTTCGCTGGTCAGCGTCGCCGATTGGCAACAGCAACTGAACCGGGTCGACGCCGACAACGCGCTGTTCGGCGTGCTCGGTTTCTACCTCAACGGCTTCGAAGAAGACATCGGCGACATCTCCCTGATCGGTCACGCCAACGCCGAGGCCGGCGTGCGGCAGATGGGCGCGCACTACCCACAGAAATCCCCGGCGCTGCTGCGTCGCGGCTGCGACTACCTGAAAGAAATCAACTTCATCTGACTCATCAACAAGGAGCAACACCATGAGCAATCTGCAACCCGACACCCTGATCAAAAACCCGCAAGGCTGCCACGTTGTGTCGTCGGTGGAAGTGCCGGCGGACGCGGCACAAGTCTGGGCGATCGTTGGCGATTTCGCTGGCTTCGAACGATTCATTCCAGCGCTTTCGCACACCGAAATGACCGGCGAAGGCGTGTCTTCGCTGCGCAAGAAAGTCTTCAAGGACGGCAACGTCGTGGTCGAACAACTCAACTCGCGCGATGAACAGGCGCGGCGCATGACTTGGACGACGATCTACAACACGTTGGGGGTGGGGAATCTGTGGGCGGCGATGCAAGTGGAATCGCTGAGCGCAGGGAAGTCGCGAGCGACCTGGACGATCATTGCCGAACCGGCTGCGGGTGGGGATGAAGCATTGCCGGGGTTCAGGGATTTCGTGCAGGGGTTTGCCGATGATGCGATGGGCAATGTGCTGAAGCTGTTTGTCTAAGGCATCGGTTTGGCGGTGATTGAACCGCCGCTTTCGCGAGCAGGCTCGCTCCCACATTTGGAATGCATTTCCCTGTGGGAGCGAGCCTGCTCGCGAAGAACGATAACGCGGTCTGCGATCTGTGAATCAGATCTTGAAACTGTCGACCAACTGCTTCAGGCGATTGGCCTGCTGCGACAACGCATCACAATCCTTCAACGTTTCGTTGAGGTTGGCCACGCTCTGCTGGTTCAACAGGTTGATCTGGTTGACGTCGACGTTGAGGGTTTCCACCACCGCCGTCTGCTCTTCAGTCGCCGCTGCAACCGATTGGTTCATACCGTCGATTTCGCCGATGCGCTGGGTCACGCTGACCAGACGCAGACCGGCCTGATTCGCCACTTCCACGCTTTGCTCGCTGGACGCCTGACTGGCGTTCATGGTGCTCACCGCTTCGCGCGAGCCGACCTGCAGCGAGGTGATCATCTTGTGGATCTCTTCCGCCGATTCCTGGGTGCGATGCGCGAGGTTACGCACCTCATCGGCAACCACGGCAAAACCGCGCCCGGCTTCACCGGCACGCGCGGCCTCGATGGCAGCGTTGAGCGCCAGCAGGTTGGTCTGCTGCGAGATGCCTTTGATCACATCGAGGATGTGGCCGATGTTGTCGGTGCTGGCATTCAAGGTTTCGATCTGCGTGCATGACAGGCTGATCTTCTGCGACAACTCGGTCATCGCCTGAATGGTTTGCTCGACCACCTGACGACCGTCGTCGGCTTGCTCGGAAGCGCCACTGGCGTGTTGCGAAGCATCCGCCGCGTTGCGCGCGATTTCCTGAGTGGCGGCGCCCAGCTGATTGATCGCCGCCGCCACGCTGTTGGTGCGCGCACTCTGCTCGTCGGAACCGACGATCGAAGCGTTGGACGACGCCATCACCCGTTGCGACAGGTCATGTACGTGACGGGTCGCCGACGACACTTCGGAAATCGATGCGTGAATCCGTTCAACGAACTGGTTGAACGCGCTGCCCAGTTCACCGAACTCGTCTTTGCTCTCGACCACCAGACGCCGGGTCAGATCGCCCTCGCCCTGGGCGATGTCTTTCATCGCGCGGCCCATGGTGGTCAGCGGACGCATCAACACATTGATCAACAGGCTCAACAGCAACGCAATCGCCGCGACTGCGACAAACATGGCGATCAACGCCGAGGTGCGGAATTGGCTGAGTGCAGCGTAGGCCTTGTCGCGATCGATCGACAGACCGATGTACCACTGCGCGTTCGGCAGATCGCTGACCGGGGTGAACGAAAGAATGCGCTCCTGGCCGTTGAGCACGACGTTCTGGTTGCCCTTCTCGATTCGCACGCTGGTGTTCGGGTAGATGTCCTTGAGGTTTTTCATTACCTGATCTTTGTCCGGGCTGACGATCACCTGACCGTCGGCACTGACCAGAAACGCATGGCCGAGGCCACCGAAGTCCACCGAGTTGATGATCTTCACCAGCGTTTCGAGGCTCAGGTCACCGCCGACCACACCGAGCAATTCACCGTCCTTTTTCACCGGCATGGCGATGGTCACCACCAAACCGCCGACGGCCGCCATGTACGGCGGGGTCAGCATGGTTTTATCGGCGGCCACTGCCTGCTTGTACCAAGGGCGCTGACGCGGATCGTAACCGTCCGGCATCTTCGCATCAGGGCGCTGGGTGAAGACACCGTTGGCCTGCCCGACATAAGTGAACTGGAAGTTCGACGTGAAGGCCGGTTGATCGACAAGGCCGGGGAGGTCGGCATTCCTGCCTTGATGGGCAACGTTCTGCGCGAGGTTTTCCAGCACCAGAATGCGCCCGCTCATCCAGTTCTGCACGCTGCTGGCGGTCAGGTCACCGGCCTGTTGCACGGAGGACTGCAGGTTCTGGCGAATGGTGTTTCGCTGCAGATAATCGTTGTAGAGCGTGAACAACGCGAACGCCAGGACCACGACGCCCGAAGCGGCCAGGAGGATTTTATGGCTGAACTTGAGATTCATTTCATGGGACTTCTTATGCCAAAAGTGGGGATGCGTTTCCGGATGCAACATTCCATGTACGGCGCAGGCAGCGTTCTTCTGGCCGCTCTACTTTGGTGCACGCATTTCTCACCAGTCTGTCGGCCAGCGTCGGAGAAATCTTAGGGGCGCGTGAGAAATGGGCGGGTTTTGGACAGGATTCCCGCCGAACGGCGTGCCAGAGCGGCTGCAAGGGAGTTTTCCGCATCGACATAGGGGCGACAGTTGCAAAATCTGTCACCCTTGATGACAATGCGACTAATTATCATTTGTGACGTTCGGGCTGGCGTGGTCATGTCTTCACCTGAGTTGGTCGTACAGGCGCTTTACGGTAGTCATCACGGCTGGCTCAACGCTTGGCTGCGCGCGCGGCTGGGCAACGCAGCGGATGCAGCGGATCTGGCTCAGGACACTTTCCTGCGCCTGCTGCAACGCACCGAACGCCTCGAACTGAAAGCGCCCCGAGCTTTCCTGCGAACCATCGCGCGCGGTCTGGTGATCGATCATTGGCGCCGCGAGGAAATCGAGCGGGCCTATCTGGAGACCATTGCTCACTTGCCTGAAGGCGAAGTACCTGACGCCGAATCGCGCGCGTTGGTGCTGGAACTGCTGGAAAGCATTGCGCGCATGCTCGAAGGACTGAAGCCGAAAGTGCGTCAGGCATTTCTCCTGGCGCAGTGCGAAGGGTTAACGCACAAACAGATCGCCGAGCAGTTGGGCGTGTCGGTACGTTCAGTGGAACGCTACGTCGCCGACGCGCTATATCACTGCTATGTGTTGCGGTATGAAAGCTGATGCCTGTGGATAACCTCTCACTCGCTCGCCGCGTCGAACCGCGCCAACAGGTGGTCAAGCAAGCGATTCACTGGCTGCTGCGGCTGCGCAACAACCACGGCAATTCGCGGCTGACTCGCCAATGCGAGCAGTGGCGCGCCGAGCATCACGAACATGAAATCGCCTGGCAGCGGGTGCAGTCGCTGCAAGCCGAATTGAGCTCCAGTCTGCGCGCCGTGCCGGGTGCGCAGGTCGCTTTCAACACCTTGGAAAACAGTGCGCAGGGGCTAGGCCGACGCCAGGCCTTGAAGTTGTTGTCGGGCGCGCTGTTGATGGGCTCCGCCGCGTGGCTGGCCAAGGACAGCGCCGCCTGGCAGCAATGGAGTGCCGACTACGCGACGGCGAGCGGCGAACGGCGCGGTTTCCAGTTGCCCGACGGCACGCGCATCGAACTCAACACCGCCAGCGCCGTAGATCTGGATTACACCGCGCAGCGGCGCCTGATCAAACTGACCCGTGGCGAGATCATCGTTACCTGCGGCGGCTCTGACGAGGGCGCGGCGACCGATCGACCGCTGCGCATACAGAATCGCCACGGCACTTATGCGCCGTTCGATGCGCGTTTCATTTTGCGTCAGGAAGAACAGTGCACGCGGCTCAGCGTTACCCGTGGCCGGGTGTTGGTTCGCGCTGGCGGTCATTCCCTCGAAGCACTCGCCGGGCAGAGTTTTCTGGTCGATCAAAGCGGTTTGCGCGCAGCGCCGACGCTGGATATGGATGCGGGCGCCTGGCTCGACGGTTTGATTGTCACGCGCAATATGCGGCTGGGCGACTTCCTCGCTGAAGTCGGCCGTTATCGCCCGGGTTATCTCCATTGTTCGGCGGATATCGCAGACCTGCGCCTCTCTGGAGTGTTTCGTCTGGAGGACACCGACAGGCTGCTGGCGATTCTGCCGCAGACGTTGCCGGTGCAACTGCGCTATCGCACCCGTTGGTGGGTGACCCTGGAACGTGCGGTGTGAAATTTTTTTGGCGGGTTTTTCCAGGCAGTCCGGCTTAGTCAGTAAGCACTTCAAATCAGCCCTCGCGACTGCCTACGGAAATCCACAATGACTGTCCGCGCCACTTGTAAGAACCCTCTGAATTTCACTGCAGAATCGACACTACTGCGCCATGCGGTTCGGGCGGCACTGCTGACCACCGCGCTGGGCGTCAGCGTGTTACCGAGCCTGAGTCTGGCCGCCAACACCGGCACCGAGATCAGCCACCGCTACAACATTGCTGCCGGGCCATTGGGCGAGGCTTTGAATCAGTTTGCCCGGCAGGCCGGCATCACCTTGGCGATGACGCCGCAACAGACTCAAGGTCAGCAATCTCCCGGCGTGCAGGGTGAATATTCGACCGACCAGGCCTTGAGCCATTTGCTCGGTGGCTCAGGGCTGGAAGCCGTCAGCCAGGACGGCAGCAGCTACATTCTGCGCCCGCTGGCTGAAAGCGAAGCACTAGCCTTGCCGACCACCGACATCAAAGGCTTCGCCCTCGGCAACGCGCTGGGCAGCATGGCCGGCTACAACGCCACGCACAGCCAGATCGCCACCAAGACCAGTACCGCCCTGCTGGAGACCTCGCAAAGCGTATCGGTGGTGACGCGTGAGCAAATGGATGACCAAGGCTCGCAAACCGTCTCGCAAGCGATGCGTTACGCCCCGGGCGTGCTGACCAACCCGTATGGCGCCACCCATCGTTACGACTACGTGGCGATGCGCGGTTTCAACGACGGCTCGGTGGACAACATCTACCTCGACGGCCTCAAGTCGATGGGCGACAGCGGCACCTACAGCACCATGCAGGTCGATCCGTATTTCCTTGAACGCGTGGATATTCTCAAAGGCCCGTCATCGGTGCTGTACGGCCGTAGCTCGCCCGGCGGTCTGGTCGCGCTGACCAGTAAAAAGCCGTTGTATGAGGCCTACCATCAGGTGCAGGCGACAGTGGGGACGCAAGGCCAGCGCGGGATTGGTTTTGACTTCAGCGGTCCGGTCGATGACGACAAGCGCATTGCCTATCGTCTGACCGGATTGAGCGATCAGTCCGACACGCAATTCGATCACAACAAGGAAAAACGCTTCGCCCTCGCGCCGACGTTGAGCATCGATTTCAGCGAAGACACCTCGCTGACCCTGCAGGCCTATCTGCAACACGATCCGGACGGCGGTTACCACGGCGGCGTTCCGGCGGACGGCACGATCCATCAGCGCAATGGCGAGCGCATCTCGCCGCGCTTCTTCGAGGGCGAACCGGGGATCGATGGTTACTCCCGTGACCAGCAGTCGTTCGGCTATCAGTTCGAACATCGCTTCAACGACGTCTTCACGGCGCGGCAGAACTTCCGCTATCTCGATTCCAAAGTGAACATGGATCAGGTCTACGCCTATGGCTGGACCACCCCGACCAGCAATGAACTGAACCGTTATTACACCGGCGGTGATGAGCGCCTGCATGCGTTCATCGTCGACAACATGCTGCAGGCCGAATTCTTCACCGGCGCGACCAAGCACACAGTCCTGATGGGCGCGGATTATCAACGGCGCAAAACCGTGGTCGACTGGACCAGCGGTGGCCTCGCGCCGATCAATGCGTTCAATCCGGTGTACGGCAACTCGGCGATCGAGATGTACGGCGACACCAGCTATCTGCGTCGTCTGGAGCAGACCGGTGTGTATCTGCAAGACCTGATCGAGATGGACAAGTGGCGCTTCTCGCTGGGCCTGCGTCAGGACTGGGTCGAGACATCCGATGAAAACCGCATCGCCGAAGCGGGGCGTCCGGTGGGTACAGAGATCAATGATCGGCGCACGAAACTCACTGGGCGTGCCGGCGCTTTATATCTGTTTGATAACGGTCTGGCGCCATACATCAGCTACTCCGAGTCGTTTAACCCGAACTCCTATGCCGACAGCGCCGGTAATCCACTGGCCCCTACCGATGGCACGCAGTGGGAGGTCGGTTTGAAGTATCAGCCGCCGGGCACCGACAACCTGTTTACCGCCTCGCTGTTCCGCATCGACCAGGAAAACCTCGCGACCAAACTGCCGCAGGAGAACTTCTACCGCGCAGTCGGCGCCGTACGCTCGCAAGGTCTGGAGCTGGAAGCGCACCTGCAACTGACCGATAACTTGAAAGTGCTCGGCAGTTACACCTTCACTGATATCGAATATTCCAAATCGATGATCAGCACCTTGAGCACGCCGACCGATGTCATCGAGAACAAGGGCAACTCACCGACTCAAGCGCCGCGACACATGGCCTCGCTGTGGGCTGACTACAAGTTCGACAGCGCCGCACTTGATGGGCTGCGCCTGGGTGGTGGGGTGCGCTATGTCGGCTACAGCTGGGCCGATGCCGAGAACACAATGAAGGTGCCGTCTTACACGCTGTTCGACGCCTCGATTGGTTATGACCTGGGCAAGGTCGGCTTGACAGGTGTGGATGTCCGGCTCAACGCGAACAACCTGACCAATGAATCCTATGTCGCGTCCTGCGCCAGTCTGAACTTCTGCTACATGGGCGAAGAACGCAACGTAGCGGCGACCGTCAGCTATCAGTTCTAAAGCTATGTCCTGTGCATAAAAAAGCCAGCCCCTGCTATCAGGGGCTGGCTTTGTCGTTTCTTCGGGGTGTTTTGTATGCGTGCGTTTCTGGTTTTGTTGCATCGGTACATTGGATTGGCCACTGCGACGTTTTTATTGTTGGCCGGGCTGACCGGCAGTGTGCTGGCGTTTAATCACGAACTGGATGAGTGGCTGAATCCGCAGTTCTACGAGGCGACCTCAGTGGGTGAGCGCTTGTCGCCGGGCGCGTTGGTAGATGCAGTGCAGACTGCACATCCGAAACTGCAAGTCTGGTACATGGAGTATCCCCATGAGACGGGGCATACGGCGCTACTGGCGGCCGTTCCGCGTAAGGATCCGGCGACGGGCCAGCCGTTTGATAAGCCCAATCAGGTGTTCTATCTGGACCCGGTCAGCTCGGAGCAAAAAGGCGCGCGCTACTGGGGTGAATGCTGTTTTCAGCGGGAGAACTTCATCCCGTTCATTCTGGAGTTTCACTACAACCTGACATTACCGGGTAACTGGGGATTGCTGTTAATGGGTGGGGTGGCCATCGCGTGGGTGATCGACTGCTTTGTCGCATTGTGGCTGACCTTGCCGCGTGGCAAGCCCTTCTGGAAGAAGTGGGCGACTGCGTGGAAGGTCAAAGGCGGGCATGCCTACCGCTTGAACTTCGACCTGCATCGCGCCGGAGGATTGTGGCTGTGGCTGCTGCTGTTACCGATCGCCGTCAGTAGCGTGGCGATGAACTTGCCCAGCCAAGTGTTCAAGCCTGCGGTTTCGTTGTTTTCGCCCATCGAGCCGAGCGTTTATGAAGCCAGAGGACGAATGCCCGCCAATCAACTGGGTACGACACAGTTGAGTTATCAACAGGCGTACCAAAGGGCATTGCAGGAAGGGAAACGATTAGGACTGACGGCGGCAATCGGCGAGTTGTATTACAGCTTTGAGTACAACTTCTACGGCGCAGGATTTGGACAGCACGATACGGACGCCCATGGAAAATCCTGGTTGTTCTTTCACGGTACAGATGGCCGATTATTGGGACAGGAGATCGCGGGACAGGGCACGCTTGGAGAGCAGTTCTATCGACTTCAGTTGCCCATACATGGAGGACGGATCATCGGGGTGACAGGGCAGGTAATGATCGCGGTACTGGGTGTGTTGATTGCGGGGTTGTCAGGGACGGGCGTCTATATTTGGTGGCGCAAGTGGCAGGCAAGACGCAGCAGCAAGAGTCGCAGAACGGCCTGATCTTTCGTACACGCTTAAATGACAAAACCCCTGTCTGCGTTAGCAGACAGGGGTTTCGGAATTCAATCTTGACGATGACCTACTCTCACATGGGGAAACCCCACACTACCATCGGCGATACATCGTTTCACTGCTGAGTTCGGGATGGGATCAGGTGGTTCCAATGTTCTATGGTCGTCAAGAAATTCTTTATCTGGCCCGTCAACACGGTAACAAGCCAGCAAAAACAGGAACTTCTACTAAAACAAAACCCCAACTGCTTTCGCAATTGGGGTTTCGGAATTTAATCTTGACGATGACCTACTCTCACATGGGGAAACCCCACACTACCATCGGCGATACATCGTTTCACTGCTGAGTTCGGGATGGGATCAGGTGGTTCCAATGTTCTATGGTCGTCAAGAAATTCTTTATCTGGCCCGTCAACACGGTAACAAGCCAGCAAAAACAGGAACTTCTACTAAAACAAAACCCCAACTGCTTTCGCAATTGGGGTTTCGGAATTTAATCTTGACGA
>NZ_RCNX01000028.1:0-25002 GCF_004307595.1 Pseudomonas sp. Sample_23 | reverse complement strand
GGCCCGAGAATCTTCACCAACTTGTCCGGCGAAGGCGCGCCTTGCTGTTGTTGCAGTTCGCCTTTGTCATCCATGTAGAAAATCGCCGGGGTGGCCTGCAGTTCGAGGTCTTCCATCAACTGCATGTTGGCCGCGAGTTTGGTTTGCACGGCGACCGGGATGTCTTTCATGGCCTTTAGCGCGCTGCCCTTGCCGGCCTTTTCGTGATCTTCCAGGGCCTTGGCCGGGTCTTTCGCCGCCAGCAGCGCGGCTGATTTGCCCGGGCTGTCTTCGCGGATGATGCCGACCATGATGTGGCGCAACTGCACCTTGCCGGCCTTGACCCATGGCCGCGCCTGTTCCCAGAACATGTTGCAGTACGGGCAGTTCGGATCGCTGAACAGGTACACCGTGCGCGGTGCATCCTTGTTGCCGTCCTGAATCCAGTTGCTCGCCTCGAACTTGGCCCAGACTTCCTTGGACATCGGCGCGTAGACCAGTTTCTGCAACGGTTCGCTGCTCAGGTCCTTGCCGTCGGCGTCGTACAGATTACCCACCACGACATGCTTGCCGTCCGGGGTCAGGTACAGCGCCATGCCGCGATTCTGATATTGCGCGGCGTACCCGCGCAGGCCATCGGGGGCGTCGAACTGGCCGACGATTTTCGCGCCCTTGGCTTCGATCTTTTTGATCGCCGCAGGCAGTTCTTCAGCAGCCTGTACCGACGGCAAGTGCAGCAGGGCAGTGCCCAGGGTCAGCGTCAGCAGGTGGCGGAGGCGGGGCATGGCAGTTTCCTTGCAGAGTTGGCCGGGGCAACGGCCTGATTCGGGCTTGAAGGCGAAGTGTCGAAGGTTTCCAGGGCGCGGGCGAGGCTGGCGTTCGACAGTTCACCGAGGTGACTGGTCAGCAAGCGACCGTCCGGGCTATAGAACAGCGTAGTCGGTAACGCCATGGAACCCACGGCCTGACCGAGACGGCCGCGGGGGTCGAACAGCACGTTGTTCAGGCTCAGGCCCTGGGTTTCCAGGAACGTCGCCACGCTTTGCATGCTTTCGGCCTGATTGACGAACAGAAATGTCAGGTCAGGGCGCTGTTGCTGGGCATTCTCCAGCACCGGCATTTCTCGCCGGCACGGCGGGCACCAGGTCGCCCACAGGTTGATCACCAGCGGCCCGCCCTGATACTCACTGAGCTTGATGGTTTCGCCAGCGGCGTTGCGCAGGGATATATCCGGCAGCCGCGTACCCTGTTCGTAGATATTCAGCGACAGGCTGGCAAGCAGCCAGAACGCCACGCCACTGACCACGCCGAAGCCCAACGGTCGACGCAAAGCGGGCCGACGCCAGCCGCGATACAACGCCGCCAGCAACAGCACGATCACTCCGGGCCAGGCGAGGAAACCGCCGTCGCGCAGATCGATGATCTGCCACGGGTCATTGCGATAGTGCGACCAGTACAACGCGACAAACGCAATGCGCGCCGCGAGCATGCCCAGCAAGAACAGGCTGAACAGCGCCGACTCGGGGTTATCGCCGCCGCGCTTGGCCACCCGCCAGCCGACAAATGTCGCCAGCGCCAGAGCACTGATCAGCAGCAGGTGGTTGAGCGCGATGGCGAAGGTGCCGAGGGTGAACGTCAGCATCAGTTGGCATCTCGGGTGGCGGACCAGCGTTGCAGGAAGGTATCGGCATCGACCTCGCCGGTGATGCGCTGGCTGCGGCGTTCTTCGCCGTCAGCGCCGATCCAGATGAACGTCGGCGGCCCCGGCACTTTATAGCGACTGAGCAGCTCGCGGCTGGCAGCGTTGTCGGCGGTCACATCCAGGCGCAGCAGGCGCACATCGCTCAGGGCCTGCATGACCTTGGCTTCACCGAACACCTTCTTCTCCATGACCTTGCACGACACGCACCAGTCGGCGTAGTAATCGAGCAGTACCCACTGGCCTTGAGCCTTGGCTGCATCGAGTTCGCGTTGCAGGGCGGCAGGTTCCTTGATCGTGGTGAAGGCATCGTGACCCGTCGGCGCCGCGCTGGCGACAGGGCCGGCGCTGTAGACCTGCAATGGCTGATACGGATCATCACTGCCGCCCGCCGCACCGATCACCAACAAGCTGCCCCACAAACCGAGCAGCAAGGACAGGGCGCCAAACACCTGTGCGACGCGGCCAAAGCCTGCGGATTGTTTCCAGGCGCTGTAAGCGGCGATCAACAGCAGAGCGCCGCACAGCCCCAACCACAACGAAGGGTCCAGTACCGGGCGCAGCATCAACAATGCAGTGGCAAGAAAGAGGAAGCCGAATATGCCCTTGAGCAGATTCATCCACGCCCCGGGTTTTGGCAGGAAGCGGTTGCCCACGGTGACCAGCAGCAACAGCGGCACACCGATGCCGATGCCCAGTGCAAACAGAATCAGACCGCCGTGCAACGCGTTACCGCTCTGTGCGATGTACAGCAGCGCGCCGGCCAGTGGCGCGGTCATGCACGGCCCGACCAAGAGACCGGACAATGCGCCCAGCACACCGGCGCCGATCAGGCTGCCGCCGCTGCGGCTGCGCGACGCATGTTCAAGACGATCACGCAGGGCCACCGGCAGTTGCAGCTCGAAGAAGCCGAACATCGGCAATGCCAGCACCACGAAAATGGCGGCAAATGCGCCGAGCAACCAAGGATTCTGCAACCACGCCTGCAGGTTCGCACCGAGCAGCGCAGCAACCACGCCCATCGCCGCATACACCAGTGCCATGCAGATCACGTAGCTACTGGCCAAGGCAAACCCGCGCCGTGGTGTGGCGCCACTGCCGACGATCATCCCGGCGAGAATCGGCAGCATCGGCAGCGAACACGGGGTAAACGCCAACAGCAGGCCGAGTCCGAAGAACACCAGCAGACTCCAGCCCAGCGCCCGTTGTTGCAGACTGCTGGCCAAAGCCTGATCCGGGGCTTCAGCGCCTGTTGTTGCTGCGGCTTTGCCACCCAGATCAATCACCCGGGTTTGCGGTGGATAGCACAGACCGGCATCGGCGCAACCTTGATAGCTGACTTTGATCTGACCGCTGGCCGCCGCCGGGATTTTCACTTCCAGCCCTTGGCGGTACACCGGCTGCTCGCCGAAGAACTCATCGCTGTGGGATTCGCCTTCAGGCAACACCGGCTGCTGATCGGCGGCCAGTCCGTCGAATTTCAAACGTTTCTGATACAGGTAGTAGCCGTCAGTGATCTGCCAGAACAGCTGGGTTTCGCCCGAGTCCAGATGCTCGGAGGTGAGTACGAATGCCTTGTCGACGGGTAAAAAGTCCGGCTTGGACTCGAACGGATTGTTTCCGGCCTGAGCCAGACCGGAAACCAGTAGAGCAAACAGAAGAAAAAAATGACGCATGGAGGAGCCTTGTCCCTGTGCAAGTGGGGTGCAGGATGGGCGGCGGCGATTAACCGATAATTAACCCTATCCTACTAGGCTCGCCGGGATTGACCAATCAGCCACGTAGCAGGCCGGGCCAATTACCGTCATCAATGGTTCTGGGGCCGGCAACGAGTCGGTCGGACTGAATGTTGTAAGTGAGGTACTGATTGTTGGTCAGGAAGATATACCAGTAACTGTCTGCAAATGTCCGGTCATTCTGCGCCGCGGTGATTATCCGGTCCTTGTAAGGTTTCAGCGCGCCCAGCTGATATTCGCCGAAACGGTTGTACTTGACGGTCTTGGCCTTGTAGTCGAAAGACAAGTAGTGGCCGTCATCGAGGATGAATCGAAACAGGAAAGGGTGGCCGGTCAGTTGAAACCAGGTGCCGGCGATGATCTTGTCAAAATATGGAAGAATCGGCTTCCATACCGAGTCGGCTACCTTGTAGAAGGCGGCAACTTTATCGCTGTCCTGATCGTATTTGCAGACCATCGGAGTTGTTCCGTCATAGAAGAAAAGCCAGGCAATATCCTCGTCACTTCCGGCGTTCCAGCCGAAGGAAGTGGTAGTCAAGCCAAAGCGCAGATCTTTGGTATACGGGGCGAAGTTGTCCCAGTTGCCTGCCGTGGCGGTTGGATAATTGGACGGGACACTATTGTCGCCAAGATCAAAGCGCGAATAGGTATCGGTGTCCTTGAAGAAAAAATAAATTCGATCAGGGCCGGAACGCCAGTCTATGGCAACAAAGTTATTCAAGTTGGTCATGTTTGAAAGTCCATTTAAGTGCGGGGTTGAAGCTGCCAGTTGAAGCTAGATGAAGTTGCGTTGGCGATAAAGGCTGGAATTGTTTCCGGATGGGTAACGGGATAATAAAGTTTGCATGGCAGGCTCGCGTCGGTTGCTGGGATGCGACAACCTGACCGTATTTTCGTGCAGCTTTGCGAAGTCGACGTGTGCCGCCATAATTGCCCCTTAATCCTTGCCTGCTTCACTCGCCTTTTTTATTTCCGGAGCCCCTATGCACGTACTGGTTTGCGAAGACGATGAGCTGATCGCCAGCGGCATCGTCGCCGGGCTCAAGGCACAGGGCCTGACCGTCGAGCACGTCAACACCGCGTCCAAGGCGCGGGCGATGCTCAAGGTCGCCGAATTCGACGTGATGGTTCTCGATCTCGGGTTGCCCGACGAAGATGGCCTAAGGTTGCTCCAGCAATTGCGGCAGAGCGGCCTGGAAATCCCGGTTCTCATCCTCACTGCCCGTGACTCGGTGACCGATCGTGTCGACGGTCTGCAGGCCGGCGCTGACGACTACCTGCTCAAGCCTTTCGATCTGCGCGAACTGTTCGCTCGCCTGCAAACCCTGTTGCGCCGAGTGGCCGGGCGCAGTGTCAATCTGATCGAGCATGGCGCGCTTACTTACGACCCGAGCAGCCGCGAAACCCGCCTCGCCGGGCAACCGGTGGACCTGTCACGGCGCGAGCAGTCGCTGTTGCAGGCATTGCTGCACAATCGCGGCCGGGTGCTGTCCACCGAGCAACTGAAGGACAGCGTCTACGGCTTCAACGACGAACTGGAAAGCAACGCACTGAACGTGCATATCCATCATCTGCGCAGCAAGCTTGGCAAAGGCATCGTCGAAACCGTGCGTGGTCTGGGCTATCGCCTCGGGCCTGCCGATGGCGGAGAGCAAGGCAAGTGATGAGTCTGCGCCTGCGCCTGAGTCTGACGCTCGGCGCTGCCTTCGCGTTGATCTGGGCGCTGGCGGCGGCGTGGATGCTCAGCGATCTGCGCAATCAGATGATGTTCTCCCTCGACCAGCGACTGGTCGCTTCGGCGCGCATGGTCGCCGGTTTGCTTGAGCAATTGCCGACGCTGCCGAGCAAGGGCGAGGGCACCCACTTCAGTGCTGAACAGCTGAACATTCCCGGCGGCATGGCCTGTCAGGTCAGCTCATTGCGCGGCGAGATTCTCGCGCGAAGCCACAACAACCCCGAGCAAGCGCTGGAAGCCGAGAAAATGGGCTTCCACGATCAAATGATCGACGGCGCACCGTGGCGCAGTTTCACCCTGGCCCGGGGCGATGTGCGCATCACTACGGCGGATCGGCAGATCGAACGCGAAGCCTTGAACATGTCGATTCTGCTCGCCGCTTCGGTGCCGGTCGGTGTGGCCTTGCTGGGTTGCCTGTGCCTGCTGTGGCTGGGCATCGGTCAGGGTCTTGCACCACTCAATCGTCTGCGCGAGGCGCTGATGCGGCGCAATGCCGATTCCCTTGAGCCATTGCAGTTGCAGGCGTTTCCCAGCGAATTGAAGCCGTTGCTGGAAACCCAGAATCAATTGTTCCAGCGCATCGGCAAGACCATCGAGCGTGAACGTCGCCTGACCGGTGACGCCGCGCATGAACTGCGCAGTCCGCTGACGGCGATCAAGACCCACCTGCAAGTCGCGCGCATGACCGATGGCAGTGCCCGCGATCAGTCGCTGGCCCGCGCCGAGGAGGGCGCCGATCGCTTGCACCGCACCCTTGAACAGTTGCTGTTGCTGGCGCGGGTCGAAGGCAGCCTGTCGTTCGATGACGGCTCGCAATGCAGCGCCGAGCAAGTGGCCCGACTGGCGATTCAGGACGCCACTGGCGGTGAACGGCTGCGGATCAAACTGCACGTGCCGGACGACCTGTCCGCCGCACCGCTGCAAATGCCTGCTGTGCTGGCGATTGCTGCACTGCGTAACCTGCTCGACAACGCCCTGCGCCATACGCCTGAAGATTGCGCGGTCGAGGTCCATCTGGAAAACATCGGCAATCGCGTGCGTTTTGTCGTGCGTGACCATGGCCCGGGCATTGCGCCGGATGATTTGCAGCATCTGACCCAACGCTTCTGGCGCAACGGGCAGAGCACCGGCTGCGGGCTGGGTCTGGCGATTGTCCAGGCGATTGTTCAGCGCTGTGACTGCGCCCTGCATTTCGACAGCCGCCCGGATGGCTTGCGGGTCGAACTGACCATGCCGTTGCAAACCCTCTGATCTCACCTCAGACCCCTGTGGGAGCGAGCCTGCTCACGAATGCGGTAACTCACTCAACATCGACGTTGACTGGTCCGACGCTTTCGCAAGCAGGCTCGCTCCCACAAAAAACCATGTTCTGGCACATCAAATGTAACTTCTCGGCGTTCGCTATCCGCCAGGGTTGGGGCTAAGGTCAACCCAGCTTTGACTCAATGGATTGAGGGAACTGCGCCATGGAAGCACCCGTCTGCGTACGTTCGGCCACCCTGGCCGACACCGGCATCATCAACCGTATAGTCGAGCGCTCGATCCGCATCGGATGTGCACTCGATCACCGCAACCATCCGCTTCTGGTCAACCACTGGCTCAACCGCTCCTCCGCCGACTTCATCAGTAGCCGGCTCGCCGACCCACATTTCTATCTCTGCGTCGCTTTGCTTGATGACAAACCGGTCGGTGTCGGCATGGCCCGGGTCAGTGGCGAAATCCTGCTGTGTTACGTCCAGCCGGAATCCTTCCGCCGAGGCGTCGGCCGGGCGCTGATGCAGAATGTCGAAGGCTGGTTGCGGGTTCGCGGTGTGCGCAATGCTCACCTCAACAGCACCCGCACCGCCGAGGGGTTCTATCGGCACCTGGGTTACCAACAGGCAGCGCCACCCGGTCTTTCCAACGGCTTGCAAACCGTGCCGCTGCGCAAACCTTTGTCCTCACCGGCCGGACAACTCGATCAAGGGTGTAAATCCGAACCGCGCTGAAGCGTTTCCAGAACAGGAAAACCTGCAAGTGCGCCCCGCGACCGGAACGCGCACCTGTCGGTGTGCTGTTCTGGTCACTATCCATAGCGAATTGAGGGGTCGAGAGATGTCAGTCGCCACCAGTCTTATCGAAGCGTCGTCGGCCCGGGTCGCCTCGGCGCCGGCGGAAACGTTGTTCGAATTCAACGAATCACCGTTGTTGGCGCGGCAGAGCCGGCAGGAGTCCAACGCGCGCAGTTACCCTCGGCGTATTCCCTTGGCGCTCAAGCGTGCCAAGGGCTTGTATGTCGAGGATGTTGAAGGACGTACATTCATCGACTGCCTGGCTGGAGCCGGCACGCTGGCGCTGGGGCATAACCACCCGGTGGTGATCGAGGCGATCCAGCAAGTGCTGGCCGATGAGTTGCCGCTGCACACCCTCGACCTGACTACGCCGGTCAAGGATCAATTCGTCCAGGACCTGTTCGGGCTGCTGCCGACAGAGCTGGCGGCGCAAGCGAAGATCCAGTTCTGCGGCCCGACCGGCACCGACGCCGTGGAAGCAGCGCTGAAACTGGTGCGCACCGCAACCGGGCGCAGCACCGTGCTGTCATTTTCCGGCGGTTATCACGGCATGAGTCAGGGGGCGTTGAGCCTGACGGGCAGCCTGGGGCCGAAAAAACCACTGGGTGCCTTGCTCAGCAACGGCGTGCAGTTCATGCCCTTTCCCTACGACTACCGCTGCCCGTTCGGTCTCGGCGGCGCAGCGGGCGTCAACGCCAATCTGAGTTATCTGGAAAGCCTGCTCAACGATCCCGAGGCCGGGGTGCAATTGCCGGCGGCGGTCATTGTCGAGGCGGTGCAGGGCGAGGGCGGCGTGATACCGGCGGACATCGAGTGGTTGCGCGGCTTGCGCCGGATTACCGAGAAGGCCGGTGTGGCGTTGATCGTTGATGAGATCCAGAGCGGTTTCGCCCGTACCGGCAAGATGTTTGCCTTTGAACACGCGGATATCGTTCCGGATGTGGTTGTACTGTCCAAAGCCATCGGTGGCAGCCTGCCGTTGGCGGTGGTGGTGTACCGCGACTGGCTCGACACTTGGCAACCGGGCGCCCATGCCGGCACGTTCCGCGGCAATCAGATGGCCATGGCCGCCGGTTCAGCGGTGATGCGCTATCTGGTGGAGCACAAGGTTTGCGAGCACGCAGCCGCCATGGGTGATCGACTCAGCGAGCATCTGCACATCCTGCAACGCGACTTCCCGCAGCTGGGCGATATTCGTGGGCGTGGCCTGATGCTCGGCGTTGAACTGGTCGACCCGAACGGCGCGCTCGATGCGCTCGGTCATCCGCCAGCGTTTGCGCGTCTGGCGCCGCTGGTCCAGCGTGAATGCCTCAAGCGTGGCCTGATTCTGGAGCTGGGCGGTCGCCATGGCGCAGTGGTGCGCTTCCTGCCGCCGCTGGTGATCACTGCCGCGGAAATCGATCGGGTGGCCGAGATCTTCGGCCGCGCATTGGCCGCTGCCACCACCGCGCTGTAAATTTTTCCGCGCGGCGAACGTTCTTTCTACATACCCGGCTGCATTCTTTGTGCAGCCGACCTTACAACGATGGAGAACCAGCATGACGTCAGTATTCGACCGCGAGGACATCCTCTTTCAGGTCGTGGTCAACCACGAAGAGCAATACTCGATCTGGCCCGATTACAAAGCTGTGCCGCAAGGCTGGCGCACCGTGGGCAAGAGCGGCCTGAAAAAGGAATGCCTGGCCTATATCGAAGAAGTCTGGACCGACATGCGCCCATTGAGCCTGCGCCAGAAGATGGATGCACAAGTCGCGGCGCAATAAGCGACCGGGCATAAAAAACCCGCTGGACCAGTGATGGTCAGCGGGTTTTTTCATGTCTGGAGAGTGACGTTGTGGGTGCGGGCCTCTTCGCGGCAGGCTCGCTCCCACAGTTGAAATGCGATTCTCTGTGGGAGCGAGCCTGCTCGCGAAGAACGATAACGCGGATTTACTGGAACTACGCTCCGCTCAACCCCTTGAGCAACAAATCCACATTCCCCTCCAGCTCCGCCAGCGGATCCGCCGCATCGGTACTCAACACCACCAGGCGGCTGCCGGATTCGGCAATCGCTGCTTTCACCGGCTCCGCGGGCTGGCGATGGTGCAGCACCACCGCCACGTCATTGTCCTTGAGCGTCGCTGTCAGCTTCTTCAACTCCTCTGGGGTCCAATCGGCATCGGGACGCGCATCCTGTCCGGCCAGTTCAAGGTTGAGGCTGCCAATCAGATAGCCGAAGTGATCGCTCAGGCTCATCACGCTCAGGTTGTCCGCTTCGGCCAGACGCGCTTCGGTGTCCGCGCTGAGTTTCAGCAAACGCTGTTTCAATGCCGCCAGGTTGGCTTCGATTGCAGGCTTGGCGCTCGGTGCCAGGCGCACCAGGTCTGCGGCCATCACATCGGCCATGCGCCCCATGTTGTTGCTCGCCAGCCATGGCTGACTGTTCAGGCCATCAACCTGCAGGCCCGGCTGCACGGCGATGCCGGGCAGGGCACCGTCGACCGGGCGCGCAGCGTCGACTTCGACGATACGGATATTGCTGCGCCGCGCGATCGGGTACAGCGGATCATCGGCCCACAGCGAACGCAGACCGATTACCGCGTCCGCGTCGGTGGCCAGTTTGCTCAGCGCCGGAGCGCCACGACCGGTGAAATACGCGGTCTGGCGGCTGCCGGGCAGGTTGGCCGGCGCCGCACGTTCGAGGTTGACGTTCGTGCCCTTGAGCAATGCTTCGCCCAATCCATAGGTGATCGGTAACGAGGCCAGAACGCGCACCGGTTTCGCAGTTTCAGCCGCCATCAACGGAGTGCAGACCACGCCACACAGGGCCATGGCCAGAGTCAGGTTACGCAATGAAAAAGCCATTTATCCAAGGTTCCCTTTCAGGCTGGGGACGACGCCGCGCGCAATGGCGGCGAGGGCGAAAGCGATGCCGGCGACCAGAATGATCGCAGCGCCGGACGGGATCGGCAGGTCGAACACGATTGGCGCAAGAATCCCGCACAGGGTGCTGACGGTAGCGATCAGCACCGAGCACCAGAAAAACCCTTTCAGCGACTGACTGAGCAAGCGCGCCGCTGCCGCAGGAATCACCAGCAAGGCACCGACCAGAATCGCGCCAATCACCTTCACTGCCGCGACGGTGATCAAGGTCACCAGGATCACGAACAGGTAATCCAGGGTCTTCACCGCTACGCCACGCACCGCCGCCAGTTGCGGATTGAAACTGGCGAGCATGATGCGGTTGTACAGCGGCAGGGCGAGGGCCATGACCAGCGAACCGACGATGGCCAGCACCGCCAGATCATTGCCGTTGACGGTCAATACCGAACCGAACAGCACGTTTTCCAGAATGTGCACGTTGATCTTGCCGGCGAGAATCAGCAGCAGGCTCGCGCCCAGTGCCAGTGACACCGAGAGAAACACGCCGATCAGCGTATCCGGTGCCAGTCCGGTGCGGTTGCGCAGGTAATTGAGCAGGATGCCGAACAGCAAGCAGTAACCGAACAGGCTGCCGTACGGGCCGGTGTAGGGTTCGCCGAGCAGGATGCCGATGGCGACACCGGTCAACGCGGCATGGCCGACTGCTTCGGAAAAGAACGCGAAGCGCTTGACCACCACCAGCGTGCCGAGCCCGCCCAGCACCGGGCCGATCAGCAGGCCGGCGAGCAGGGCGTTGACGACAAAGCCGTAGGCCAGCGCCTCGGGCAGATAACCGGAAGATGCCCAACCCTGGACCATCAAACGAAAGGCTTCGTAGCTCATCAGACCGCGCTCCGTGGATGGGTGGAAAACAGCGTCAGCAGACGTTCCGGAGTCAGCGCCTGTTGCGGTGTGGCATCGAACAGCACGCGGCGGTTGAGACCGGTAACCCGATCGGCCAGCCGACCTACCGCTTCCAGGTCATGTTCGATCCACAACACCGTGATGCCCGCCGCGCGCCAGTCAGTCAGCAGGCGTTCGAACACCTGGATCCCGGCCTCATCGAGGGCCGACATCGGCTCGTCGAGCACCAGCAGTTGCGGCGCCGGAATCAAACCCTGCGCGAGCAGCACCCGCTGCCGCTCGCCGCCGGACAGCGCGCCCATGCGCCGCTTGCGCTTGTCCTGCATGCCGACGCGCTCCAGTGCCTCGCCGATGGCGCCGGCGTAGTGTTTGCTCAAACCGAGAAAGGCCGGACGGCGTTGACACATGGCGGCCATGAAATCGTCGACGGTCATCGGCAAGCCGCGATCGAACTCCAGCGCCTGCGGGACGTAACCAATGGTGCCGGGCTCGCCGGGCCAGTGCAGGCTGAGCTGGCCCTGATGCGGCATCTGCCCGAGCAGGGTCTTGATCAGCGAACTCTTGCCACCGCCGTTGGGGCCGACCAGCGCATGCACGCTGCCGGGCTGCACCTGAAAGCTGACCTTGTCGAGAATCGTCGTGCGCCCCAAGGTCAGGCTGATATCCGCAAACTCCAGCGCCGGCCCATTTTTCCCCTGCGAGAGCGAGCCTGCTCGCGGATGCGGTGTGTCATTCAGCGAAGATGTTGCCTGATCCGGCGCATTCGCGAGCAGGCTCGCTCCCACCGGGTTATCGGTGTTGTCAGGGATCAGGGTTTCTTTCGACGTCATGCCCCCGACTCCTGAATCGCCCGAACCACGGTGTTGAGGTTGCCGGTCATTTCCTTTTCGTACTTGTCGGCGGTGTATTCGCCGTAGGAAATGTGCGACAGCGGGTACAGCTTCACCCCGGATTCGCGCTGGATGGTGTCGACGTAGCTGGAGGGGAAATCCATCTCGGAGAAGATCACTTTCACGTCGAGTTCGCGTAATTGATCGATGGTTTTTTTCAGCTGGCTCGGGCTTGGCTCGATGCCGTGGGCCGGCTCGACCACGGCCGTCACTTCCAGACCGAATTCACGCAAAAGATAGTCGTAAGCCGCATGCACTGTGGCCACGCGCAGCTCGGCGTTGGGTGCCTGGGTCAGTTTGGCCAACGCGTCGGCGCGCATCTGCCGCAGGCGTTTGCCGTAAGCGCGGGCGTTTTGCGTGTAGGTCTTGGCATTGTCCGGATCGATCTTGCCCAGCTCGCGGGCGATGTTGTTGACCTGGGCGATGGAGGCGCTGATCGACAGGAACGTGTGCGGATTGACCACTTTGCCAGCGCCGCGCGCAGCGACACCGGTGGCCGCCAGCAATGGCACGTTCTCGTTGGCTTCGATGGTTTTGACGTTGGGTGTTTCGCTGGCGGCGATCATCCGGTCGGCGAAGTCATCATGACCGACGCCGTTGAGTACGATCACGTCCAGTCCGCTGATGCGCTTGATGTCTTCGGCGCGCGGTTCGTAGGCGTGCGGATTGAAGCCCGCAGGAATCAGCGGCACCACCTCGGCCTTGTCGCCAACGATGTTGGCGACGTAGCTGTAATACGGATGCAGAGTGATGCCGATACGCAGGCGTTTGCCTTGCTCGGCGCTGGCCAACGGGCTCAGCAGGCAGGCGCACAGGCCAAGCAGAAACAGGCGTAACAATGGACGGCGAGGAAATGAAATGGACATGGGCAAGCAGTCTTCTCTCGGATAAAGGCGAGGAATCAATGGCGATGTTCGCGGGTAACCCCGGCATCGAATTGCGCGACGATCTGTTTCCAGCCAGCGGCGGACAGCGCGGCGTCAGACAGATCTTCAGCAGGCGCGGAATCGGCGCTGCGGTTCAGCCAGATGTCCGGCGCCGCGTTGGCGTCAGTGCCGACACGCATCAGAAATGAACCGGCGACATCAGGCGTTGCACTGCGTCCGAAATAGGCGCGATCGGCGAACATCTGCCATGCGTGACCGCCACGGCTGACCGAACTGGCGTCCTGCGCGAACGGCGCAAAGCCTTCGTCGGCGAGCATTTGTGGCGTCGGCAGGGCTTTTTGCTCTTCGCGCAGCAAGCGGATTTCGTCGAGGGTCACGCGCAGGTCGGCATAAATGCCTTGCTCGGCGGCGCTGAGATCGCGGCGGGCGTCGTACTGGTTGCTGGCGACCGGCTCCGGTTCATGGGAAACCCCGCGCCACGCCACCACCGAGCCGGCGATCGCGAGGATCAGCAGGCACAACAGCAGCACGTTGAGGGTTTCATGACCGGCGCCGGCCGGGCGTACCACTTGCGTTGTCGGGCTACTCATGGGGCTTCGATATCCGCCTGGTCGATTTCCACCACGTGGCCGGGGCCGGCGTCGAACAGCACATAGAACTCACTGCCGGGTTTCTTGAACGTCAGCGTCGAGTCATCACCCAATTTGCCCGGCACCAGAATGGTTTCGTCGTAGCCGATCACGTCGAGGGTCACCCCCGGCGCACCGCTGCCGTCGGAGAAACCGCCGGTGCATTTGATCTGTTCGGCATCGATGGCTTTGCATTCGCACATCGGGTTGTGCGCCAGGGTGCTGGCGCTGAAACCGGCGCTCAGCAGCAGCGCGGCGCTGGCGAGCAAACGGGTCTGAAGGGGTGAGCGAGTCATGGTTTGGCTCCTTGTTTGTTCAGCCACGCAACCGTGGCGGGGGAGGCTTGGCTCAGGGGAATCGCGGCTTGGTGCATGCTGCCGTCCCAGCCTTCCATGGTGATCCACAGCTCGGCGTCAGGTTTGGTCTTTGCCGGGATCGGCATTTGCGTGCCCATGCGATAAGGCGTACCGAAGAAGATCGTGCCAGCGGCGCGCAGACTGCGCGGCTTGCCGATGCGCAGGTAAGTAGCCTTGACCTGTTCGACGCAGGTATCACAAACGGCGGCAGTGAAATCCTTCATATAGCCGGCCGGACCGCTCAGGTGCGGTGCCTCGTCGCGCAGTTCGGCCAGACGCAGGCTCCACGGGCCGACCTCAACGGTGCCTATTTCCCGTTGGCCCAGGCCACTGTCGCCGCGAAACAGCGAGGCATCGGCAAAGTATTTCGGCATGAAGCCCAGCGGGATCAGCAACAGCAGGACATTGATGTGGAAACGCCACTTGTGCCAGAAACGCGACAGGCGCGAGGGCGGTGTGACCGAGATGGCTTTGTTCACAGGCTCGCCTCCGAAGGTTCACGGCGCAGCGCCGGTTGGGCTGTGACGCGGTTTTTTTTGTCCTCGCGTTTCAGCGCATTGGCGGTGGCCAACGCGGTGCGCTTGGTCCAGATCAACAGGCCGCTGAGGATCATCATGCTCAGCAACAGACCGAAGAAGAACCAGATCAGTTTGATCCAGATGCCGCCGAAGTCGCCGGTGTGCAGCGGGCGCATGGATTCGGTGACGAATTCCAGCGAGGACCGATCGGACAGCAACCGTGAGGAGGCCATTTCGCCGTTGTACGGGTTGAGAGTCGCGGTCTGATACATCAGCGGATACCAGCCACGGCCGCTGACGCTCATGTGCGAGTAGGCATTGCCCGGCAGGTTGACGTAGCTGGCTTCCAGGCCCGGAATCTTCTGCTGGGCGATTTCGATGGCGCGGTCCAGGCTGATACGCGGCGGCGGGGTGCCGGCGGCCGAAATCGGCACACTTTCGCGGGACATCGCCGGAATGATCGGTTCGCTGGAAATGGAAATCTGGTTATCGAACAGGATCGCCTTGATCAGGAACCAGATGCCGGTGATGGAAATCACCGCAATGAACCAGATTGACCAGATGCCGCACAGGCGATGAAAGTCGCCCCAGAAAATCCGCGCGCCGTGGCGCACGCGCAGGGTCGGGCGCAGAAAACCTTTCCAGAAGCGCTTGTACACCACCAGCCCGGTAATCAGCGACACCAGCATCGGCACGCCGAGCAGCGACACCAGATACCAGCCCCAGCTGTAGCCATTGGTGAACGGCACCAGCCACCAGCCATGCAGGGCGCGGGTGAACGCTTTGAAATCAAAGGCCGGCGCGGTGCCCTGGATGACGCCGGTGTACGGATTGACATAGACCGTCAACGAGCGCCCGTCGGGGTAGCTGACTTCGACATCGAGGGCAAAGTGCGACTCGTCCGGACGATTGATGCTCTGCACCAGGGTTTGCGGCTCGGCCTGTTTGATCGCGGCGAGAATCTGGTCGTAGCTAAGTCGCGGCGCATCGTCCGACGGTTGACTGGCGCGCATTTGCGGGTTGGCCAGCCAGACAATCTCCTGGCTGACCACCGCCAGCGTGCCGGTGACACAGACGATCAGCACAAAGAACCAGATCGGCAACGCCAGCCAGCTATGCACCAGGAACCACAGTTTGGAACGGGATTTCTTCGACATGATTGCGCGTCTTGATTGCGGTGGAAGGGGCCGGGCTACGGGCTTCGCAGCACGGAACTCCCCGGGAGGCCGTTCGTGGCTTTTGCCTACGCGAACGGCCTGCATTCCTATAAGACGGATGAGCGAAGAAAATCCCGAAAGCGGATATGAAAGTAAATGTTTCGCAATTACATCGGCAGTGCCTTTTTGCCGGTCGATCCCAAGCAAAAAGCCCTCAGCCTTGGCTGAACATCTCCATCGCACGCTGGCGAATCTGCTCTTCGCTCAGATCCTCTTTGTGCGTGGCGAGAAACCACAGATGGCCGAACGGATCTCTCAGCGTGCCGCTGCGATCACCGTAAAACTGGTCTTTGACCTCGGAGACGCTTTGCGCCCCTGCATCCAGCGCCTGTTGAAAGGCTTGGTCGACATCGGTGACATACAGGTGCAAGCCGATCGACACCGCCTGCTGTGGATTGCTCAACGGCCCTTGGTCGCAAGGCGTGCCGAGCATGATCGCGCTGTCGCCGATGCGCAGCTCGGCGTGGCCGATGTTGCCGTCGGGCATGGTCAGGCGCATGACTTCGCTGGCATTGAAGGCTTTCTTGTAGAAATCGATGGCCTCGGCAGCCTGTTGGATGCCGAGATACGGGGTAATGCTGTGATACCCCTCGGGAATGGGTTTGACGCTCATGACGTTCTCCCTGTTTTTGTTTTCAACAGATGTGGTTACACCGGATTTACCCGGAGCAATCACTATAGAACCGTCCTTGCTGCGCAAATTGTTCGCCGACGAGCAGCGTCATCACTCATCGCGAAAGTGCGGGCCTGGGCCTCGGTCACCGAGCATGTCGCCTTTATTGCGTAACGGACACGCTTCCATGGACAGACAGCCGCAGCCGATGCACCCGGTGAGCTGATCGCGCATCAACGTAAGTTGCCTGATCCGTTCATCGAGCTCGCGCTGCCATTTTTCAGATAGCGTTTTCCAGTCCGCCGCCGACGGCGCGCGATCCTGCGGCAGGATCTTCAGCGCTTCGCCGATTTCCGCCAGCGGTATCCCCAGCCGTTGCGCGACTTTGATCAACGCCACCCGGCGCAGGACGGCGCGCGGATAGCGGCGCTGGTTGCCGGCATTGCGCTCACTCTTGATCAAACCTTTGGCTTCATAAAAATGCAGCGCCGTGACCGCGACGCCACTGCGCGCCGCAACCTCGCCCACGGTGAGAGGCTTGTGCACCTGGTGTTTGCTGATCATGCTGAAAATGCTCTTGACCTTTACTTAACTAGAGGTTTTACCCTGCAGCTCTTCGGGTCGCAAGGCTCGCTTCAAGATGAGTGGGGGCTTTCCATGAGCAATCGCAGCTTTACCCAATTGATCGAATTCGAAATCGAACCCCGCCAGCAAGCAGCGCTGGTCTCGGCACTGGCGACGCAGACCGAGGGGCTGGCCCAGCGTTACGACGGGTTTCTCAGCGCCAGCGTGCAGGCCAGCGACGACGGCCGCCGCGTGCTGAGCTTTTTGCAATGGCAGAGCCGCGAAGCGGGGGAGGCGGCGTTTCGCAGTTTCGAAAGCGGCGAGGAGGATTTCTGGCAATTGATCCGCACCCATCGGGCAAAAACCGTGACCTTCAATTCGTTCCAGGTTCACAGCAGCATTGCCCGCAGTCACGACGATGCGCTGCATTGTCGTCTGCCGGTCAGCCAGTATTAGCGCAAAGCTGATAGCCACTATTGAGAGCGTTGATTTCTGCGCGAGCGAGCCGGGGCGTAGCCTTTCTCCATCGACCCCACATAGCTCGCCAGGACGCTCCCATGAACCGTTTACTGACTGTTTCGCTGATGCTCGCTGTTTCCGTACTCGCCGGTTGTGCCGGCCATGTTTCGCCCGAGCTGCGCCCTTACACCGCTGAAGAATCCCGCGAACTGGCGCTGGAAGCGCTGAACCGCAGCGGCTTGTCATTCGACGAATACCACGCGAAAAAAGCCCAATTGCTCGGCCAGCCGCAGAAGACTTTCGGCTTCGACCAACAGGGTGAGATGAGCGCCGAACGTGCCATACAGCTGCACGGTCGTCCGAGCTGAAGGCAAACTGTACTGCTTGAGGTTTTCCCTAACTGTCCGTGGGTTTGCCGGGCCGTGTGGGATAGGGTCAACAGCTGAATGACCCTGGATGGACTGCCTCGATGAACCTCTCGCTTGATCTGCTGTTGGGCTTTGCCCTGTTTGCCCTTGTCACCTCGATCACACCGGGGCCGAACAACACCATGTTGCTGGCGTCCGGAGTGAATTTCGGTTTCAACCGCACCATTCCGCACATGCTCGGCATCAGCTGCGGCTTCTTTTTATTGGTGGTAGCGGTGGGCTTCGGCCTTGGCGCGGTGTTTCAGGCCTATCCGATTCTGTATACGGTGCTGCGATATGTCGGCGCGGCGTATTTGTTGTATCTGGCGTGGAAGATCGCCCACTCCGGCCCGGTCGGCGACAGTGCCCACGGCGAGGCGAAACCGATCAGCTATCTGGGCGCCGCAGCGTTCCAGTGGGTCAATCCCAAGGCGTGGATCATGGCCATCGGTGCCATCAGCACGTACACGCCGATGCAGGGTTATTTCTATAACGTCGTGATCATCGCGGCGGTGTTCGCCATCATCAATCTGCCCAGTGTCGGCCTGTGGGCGGCGTGCGGCACGCTGTTGCGCAATGTGCTGAAAGATCCGCGCTGGTTGCGCGTGTTCAATTGGGGCATGGCGGCGCTGTTGGTGATCTCGCTGTATCCGTTACTTCTCGAAAGCTTTCACTGACGCATTGCTTCAATCGCCGGCCCGTTGCCTGTTAAGCTCGGTTTCAGGAGCGTTCCTACGCACTTTTAAATGAAGCCCTACTTCTTTAACGGCATCCGATCAGGTATTGATGACGCTCTCGAACCCATGCACAGCTCACGAGGCTGTGCATTGTCGTTTGCAGACACGAGCCTCCTGATCCCGGAACACGCTCTGCGAGTCCTTTATGAACACACGTCCGTTGTATTTCGATTACGCCGCCACCACCCCGGTGGACGAGCGGGTCATCCAGGTGATGATCGAATGTCTGGGTTTTCACGGTAACTTCGGTAACCCGGCGTCCAGCTCCCACGCTTTCGGCCAGCAGGCCCGGCAGACGGTCGAGCAGGCACGTCGGCAAGTCGCCGATCTGGTCGGCGCGCAGCCTGAGCAGATCGTCTGGACCTCTGGTGCCACCGAATCCAACAATCTCGCTCTCAAAGGCGTCGCTCAGGCCCGTGGCGTTTGCGGCGGGCACATCATTACCAGTCAGATCGAACACAAGGCCATTCTCGACACCGCGCGGCAATTGCAGGACTCGGGCATTGCCGTGACTTACCTGGTGCCGGACGCCCAAGGCTTGATCACGCCGCAAGCGGTCAGCGAAGCGATGCGTGACGACACGTTTCTGGTCTCGCTGATGCTGGTCAACAACGAGTTGGGCACGGTCAACGATGTCGAGGCGATTGGCGAAGTGGTGCGCAGTCGGCAGGCGTTGTTTCATGTTGATGCGGCGCAAGGCGCGGGCAAAGTCGCGATCGATCTGAGCCGCTGGCCGGTGGATCTGATGTCCTTTTCCGCGCACAAACTCTACGGCCCCAAGGGCATCGGCGCCTTGTATGTCGGCCCGCAGGCGCAGCAACGCTTGCAGGCACAGATCCACGGCGGCGGTCATGAAGGTGGCCTGCGCTCCGGAACCCTGGCGACTCATCAGATTGCCGGGATGGGCGCTGCTTTCGCTTTGGCCGCCGACGCATTCGATGAAGAGAAAAAGTCCATCATCGCTTTGCGCGAACGCTTGCTCGAACAGCTTTTGAAGTTGCCCGGCGTGCGCCTCAATGGCAGTGCCTCGCAACGCATTCCGCACACCCTGAGCCTGACCTTCAGCGAGGGCGAGTTCAACAGCGCCGCATTGAGCCATTCGATCGCGTTTTCCGCGACGTCGGCGTGTAATTCCGCAAGTAATGCGCCGTCCCACGTGCTGCTCGCGCTCGGGCACGATGCGCGGCTTGCGGGGCGCACCATTCGCTTGAGCCTCGGGCGGTTTACCACCGTTGAGGATGTCGACAAGGCCGTTGACCTGATCACAACCGCCTGCGCCAGTGCCCCGGCATTCTGGGCGACAGGGCTTTAAACAGCAGACGCTTTCCATGGCCGCGAAGGCTACGAACAATAACGATGACGCGATTAGCAGGAGACATGATGAGTTCCCACACCTTGACCGAAGGATCGGTGCCTCAGCGCCTGGCGCATACCCGTGAACTGATGCGCCGCGAAGGCATCCATGCGCTGCTGGTGCCGTCCGCCGACCCGCATCTTTCGGAATACCTGCCGGGTTACTGGCAGGGCCGGCAATGGCTGTCGGGTTTCCACGGTTCGGTCGGTACGCTGATCGTCACTGCGGATTTCGCCGGTGTGTGGGCCGACAGTCGTTACTGGGAACAGGCGACGAAAGAGCTCAACGGCAGCGGCATCGAACTGGTCAAGCTGCAACCGGGGCAACCGAGCCCGCTGGACTGGCTGGCGGAGCAAACCCCCGAGGGCGGCGTGGTTGCGGTGGATGGCGCGGTAATGGCGGTGGCTTCGGCGCGCACGCTGAGCAGCAAACTTGAAGTACGCGGCGCTCGCCTGCGCACCGATATCGACCTGTTGCAGGAAGTCTGGCGTGATCGCCCGAGCCTGCCGAACGCGCCGATCTATCAGCATCTGCCGCCGCAAGCGACCGTCAGCCGTGGCGAGAAACTCGCGAAATTGCGCGAAACCTTGCAAGAGCGTGGCGCCGATTGGCACTTCATCGCCACCCTGGATGACATCGCCTGGCTGTTCAACCTGCGTGGTGGTGATGTCTCGTTCAATCCGGTGTTTGTTTCGTTCGCCTTGATCAATCAGCAACAGGCCACGCTGTTTGTGGCGCTGAGCAAGGTCGATGCCGATCTGCGCGCGGTACTGGAGCAGGATGGCGTGACGCTGCGTGACTACAGCGAAGTGGCCGATGCGTTGCGTGCTGTGCCGAGCGGCGCGAGCCTGCTGGTCGATCCGGCGCGAGTGACCACGGGGTTGCTGGATAACCTGGACAGTGGCGTGAAACTGGTCGAGGGTCTCAACCCGACTACGTTGGCCAAATCGCAGAAAAGCGAAGCCGACGCTCAACACATCCGTAAAGCCATGGAGCAGGATGGCGCGGCGTTGTGCGAATTCTTTGCCTGGCTGGAATCGGCATGGGGGCGCGAGCGCATCACCGAACTGACCATCGACGAGAAGCTTACCGCTGCCCGTGAGCGGCGTCCCGATTACGTTTCGCTGAGCTTCAACACCATTGCCGCGTTCAACGCCAATGGTGCGATGCCGCACTATCACGCTACCGAAGAGGAGCATGCGCTGATCGAGGGTGATGGTCTGTTGCTCATCGATTCCGGTGGTCAATACCTCGGCGGTACCACAGACATCACGCGCATGGTCCCGGTGGGTACGCCGACCCAGGAGCAGAAACAGGATTGCACGCGCGTGTTGAAAGGCGTGATTGCGCTGTCGCGGGCACGATTCCCGAAAGGCATTCTGTCGCCGCTGCTCGACGCCATCGCTCGTGCGCCGATCTGGGCTGACAACGTCGACTACGGTCACGGCACCGGTCACGGCGTGGGCTATTTCCTCAACGTTCACGAAGGTCCGCAAGTGATCGCTTATCAAGCGGCACCGGCACCGCAGACGGCGATGCATCCGGGGATGATTACCTCGATCGAACCCGGCACTTATCGCCCGGGCCGCTGGGGCGTGCGCATCGAGAACCTGGCGATGAACCGCGAGGCCGGCAGCAGCGAATTCGGCGACTTCCTCAAGTTCGAAACCCTGACGCTGTGCCCGATCGATACCCGCTGCCTGATTGCTGACCTGCTGACCCACGAAGAAAAGCAGTGGCTGAACGACTACCACTGCGAAGTGCGTGAGCGACTGAGTCCATTGCTGGATGGCGCGGCGTTGAGCTGGTTGAACGAGCGCACTGTGGCCATTTGATCGATTTACCCAAGGCGCCGCTCGCGGTGCCTTGGGTCTCGGCTTCAATCCTGGCGCAATGCCTCTTCTACGAAGTCGAGTCGATCCTGACCGAAGAACAACTGATCGCCAATGAACATGCTTGGGGCACCGAAAACGCCGCGCTTGATCGCGGCTTCGGTGTTTTCCTTGAGTGCGGCTTTTACTGATTCATCGTTGGTCAGCGCCATTATCTCTTGGGGGTCGAAGCCGTTTTCAGTCAGCACGGCGGCAACGGTTTGCGGATCGTTGAGGTTACGGCCTTCTACCCAAAGCGCCTTGAACAGGCAATCGACGAACTCGGCGAAACGCTGCGGCTGGCGCATCTGCATGCCAGTGACGGCACGCATCAATATCAGCGTGTTGATTGGAAAGTGCGGATTGAATCTGAGCTGGACGCCATAGCGTTTGGCGAAGCGATCGAGATCCTGAAACATGTAGCGACCCTTGGCCGGAATCATTGCTGGCGAAGCATTGCCGGTGGCTTTGAACACGCCGCCCAACAGCATCGGGATATAGATCAGTTCGCTCTGGGTATCGGCGCAGATTTTCGCTAGCTGGGTGTGCGCCAGATAGGTGGTGGGGCTGCCGAGGTCGAAATAGAATTCCACGGTTTTCGTCATGATCAAATCGCTCTCTTATTGTTGTAATGAGGGGGGAGGGCTTACCAGCGTTCGTTCCATGGGCGCAGGTCCAGCTCGAAGGTCCAGGCATCCCGTGGCTGACTGTGCAGATACCAATAGTTTTCAGCGATGTGCCCTGGATCGAGAATGCCGTCCTGATCCTTGGTCGCGTATTTCTCGGGAAAGCTGTTGCGGATGAAGTCGGTATCGATCGCACCATCAACTACGACGTGGGCGACATGGATGTTCATCGGCCCCAACTCTCTCGCCATGCTTTGCGCCAGTGCGCGGATGCCGTGTTTGGCTCCGGCGAAAGCGGCAAATCCAGAAGCACCGCGCAGCCCGGCCGTGGCACCAGTGAACAGAATCGTGCCGCGCTGCCGAGTGACCATGCGCTTGGCCACTTCACGGGCATTGAGAAAACCGGAGAAGCAGGCCATCTCCCAGATCTTGAAATATTTGCGCGCGGTTTCTTCGAGAATGCTGCAAGGCACGTTGGCGCCGATGTTGAAGACAAAGGCCTCAATCGGGCCGACGCGGGTTTCGATGTCTTCGATCAAGGCGATGACGTCTTCTTCCTTGCGCGCATCGCAGGCAAAACCATGGGCCTCACCGCCATCAGCGATGATTGCGTCAACCAGAGGCTGCAATTTGTCGGCGCTGCGCCGGGTCACACAGGCTATAAATCCCTCACTGGCAAAGCGCTTGGCAATGGCCCCGCCGGTGGCATCACCGGCCCCGACAACCAACACGACCTTCTTGTTATTCATGGGTGAATCCCTTTGGGTTAACGATCGTTTAGTTAACGAACGTTATGCTAGGATTCGGGCAGCGTCAAGGCGATCTACTTCAGGAGATGACATGCGTTATTCGGCCGGACACAAATCGGAAACCCGCGAACGATTGCTGCAAAGCAGCGCGCTGTCGGCAAAGAAATCGGGGTTTTCCACGGTGGGCGTGGATGGCCTGATGAAAGCCATCGGTTTGAGTGGCGCCGCGTTCTACAGCCACTTTTCATCCAAGGATGCGTTGTTCGCTGCCATCGTCGAGCGAGAGTTGAGTGAAAGTCTTGAGCGCCTTGGTGGCCAGGGCGGTGCAGATCGGCAGCGGCTGGAGCGTTGTCTGAAGCAGTACCTGAGCATGGCCCATGTCGAGCAACCCGAGGCCGGTTGCGCGCTGCCGACATTGGGCGCGGAGATTGCCCGTGCCGATGTACAGGTGCGTGAGCAGGCTGAAGAATGGATCTGCCGCCTTCAGCAGGGCTGGGCCGAGATACTGGAAAGCGAGAGTCTGGCCTGGTCGGTGCTGTCACAATGCGTGGGTGCATTGGTGGTCGCGCGGATGCTGGCAACACCGGACGTGCAGCGTACGGTGTTGCGCTCGAGTCACGAGGAAATTACGCGTCAGCTCGCTTTGCCACGAGCCGAGTAGTTATTTGCAGATGACGATCATGCTGCGGCTGGTATAACCGGCGGGGTTCAGGCCGAACGGATAATCGCCAGGTTCTTCTACGGTGTCCCCGGATTTGGCGATCACCTTGTAACCCTTGGGCGCGCAGGAATTAGCGGCGCTGGTATAGCACTTGTCCCATGAGGATGAAAGTCCGGAACAGTTGATGTGCAGCCCCTTCTTGCCTCGTTTGACCTGGGTTTCCGAGGTCGCTGCGCAACTCGCGATCGCCAGCAGGGCGATCAATAGCAAAATTCGTTTCATTACCATCCTTAATAGCGGCCGCGAGTCTGGTGCTCGGGTCTGCCTGTATTCGCTCGCGTTTGCAGCGTTGTGCCGTCCTTTGCGAAAAAATCCATGCCTGGCGATGGGTTACGAAGCTAAACATGGCCTAAATGAGCGCCAATTACCAGACCCCACTTTCTATAACGCTTCAGTCGGCCGCGACAGCAGGCTTTGCTCCGCTGCCCATGGTCATGGTTGCGCCCACTGACGCCAGAATAATGCACAGGATGGCCAGCCATTGTGACAATGAAAGGTATTCCTGGAGAAAAAGCAGACCTGACAATGCTCCGAAGGCCGGTTCGATACTCATGAGCGTGCCGAAGGTGCGCGCGGGCATACGCGTCAGGGCGACCATCTCCAGGGTATAGGGCAGGGCGGTGGACAGAATGGCGACGCCGATAGCGATCGGAATCAGCGATGGTGTAAGCAGCGCAGCGCCGGCATGAACAATGCCGATCGGCGCCACGAACAGCGCGGCGATCATCACGCCGAGGGCTGCCGTCGTCACCCCGTTGTCGGCGCCGGCCTTTTGCCCGAACAGAATGTACAGCGCCCAGCACACTCCGGCGCCCAGCGCATAACCCGCTCCGACCAGATCAATGCCGGCAGTGGTTGCCCCGGTAGGTATCAATAGAAGCAAGCCGGCCGCAGCAAGCGCAATCCATACAAAATCGATGGCGCGGCGAGAGGCATATATAGCTACAGCCAGAGGGCCGGTGAATTCCAGCGCAACGGCGATGCCCAGCGGCACTGTGCGCAGCGACATATAAAAGAGGAAGTTCATTCCACCCAATGCCATTCCGTAGACGATGACGGTACGAAGAGACTTGGAGGTCAGCTTTGCACGCCATGGGCGCAGTATCAGCAGCATGATCACGCTGGCAAAGATCAAGCGAAGAGTGGTTGTTCCTTGTGCGCCGATAATGGGGAACATGCTTTTGGCCAGAGAAGCGCCCGACTGGATGGACGCCATGGCTATCATGAGCAGGCAAACCGGAAACAATGTGGAAGCAAGGGAGCGAGGTTGATCATTCATTGCGCGGCAGCATCCAAGGCAAAAACACAGTATTGTTGTGGTAGTGGGCAATATACTGCGCATTGGATGAGGGCGCGTCTATATATAGAAAGCGTTTTTGCTGATTTGAAAGAAAAGCGAAATTAACGGTTGACGGCAGATTCCAGAGGTCTATAATTCG
>NZ_RCNX01000051.1:0-25765 GCF_004307595.1 Pseudomonas sp. Sample_23 | reverse complement strand
GTTCGTCCCACCACCCCTTCAAGTCTAACCATACAAGCGAGCTTGCTCGCGAAGGCCTCATGTCAGTCACGGCAGGACTCGCGGATAAACGCATCCACCTCACCCGCCCCCGGCGATGTCGCCGGCCCCCAGCGAGTCACCGCCAACGCGGCTGCCGCATTGGCCTGCCGTGCCGCTTCCAGTGCATCCAGCCCCTGCGCCAATCCGGCAATAAATACCCCGGCATGTGCATCGCCGGCGCCATTGCTGTCCACTGCTTTGACAGCAAACCCCGGCACCTGTCGACGCTCGCCACGCTGCTGAATCCAGCAACCCTGCGGCCCGTCGCGCACCACCATCAGCACACTTTCCGGCAGCAGTTCCGCGAGGCGATCCATCGCGATACCAATCTCATCAGCTCCGGTAAACCGCAGCGCCTCGACACTGTTGCTGGTCCACACATCAATGCGCGGCAGCAACGTCTGCATCATCGGCGCGTCAGGTGACTCCACCAACGGCCCCGGGTCGAACACCACATTGACCGACGCCGGCAGCGCCAGCGTCCAGTCGAGCAACGCCTGCGCCTTGCCCTCGTGCAGCAGACTGTAACCGCTGAGATAAACGTAATCGTCGGGCTCGGCAGCCACACTGTTCAGGTCCTCCTCGGTCACCTCGCCTTCAGCGCCGATGTAGGAAATGAAACTGCGTTCAGCCGAGGCATCGGTCAGCGCCACGCACAGACCGGTATCGCGCTCGGCCGGTTCGCGGATGCCGATGCAGATACCTTCCGCCTGCATCGCTTGGCGCGCCAGGTCACCGAAACGCCCCGTGCCATGGCGACCGAGGTAAACCACCGGCAGGCCGTTGCGCACCGCAGCGGCCATCACGTTGAAGCCGCCGCCGGCTTCGAACCCTGCCGACTGCGCCAGCACGTCGCCGCCAATCTGCGGCAGTTTATCCACGGCCATGACCAGGTCGATGATGACCTGGCCGGTGTGCAACATCTTAGGCATGAGCATTCTCGGGTTGCGCGGCGCTGCGATCTTTCGCGCCGCCAAGGACCAGGTAAATGCCACCGGCGACGACGAAGGTCACGATCCAGCCGAGGCCGTTGTGGCCCAGCCAGGAGTCGGACAGAAAGCCCTTGAACCAGACGTTCTCCGCCGTGGTGCCGATGGTGGTGAAACTGAAACCAAGGACGATGGCGATCGCCCAGGCGCCAAACGCGCGCCACTCGATGCCGCCGCGATACCAATAGGCGCTGCTCGGGCTGACGTCGAGCAGGTCTTTGGGGCTGTAGTAGTGACGGTGAATCAGGTCGACCACGAAGATCCCGACCCAGGCAGTGATCGGCACTGCCAGCAGGGAAATGAAGGTGATGAACGGGCCGTAGAAACTGTCGGCGATCAGCATGAAGTAGATCGAGCCGGCGAAGATCGCGACGATATCCACCACTACCGCGTAGACGCGTTTGACCCTCAGGCCCAGGGTCAGCGTGGTCAGGCCGGCGGAATACACCGACAGGTTGTTCGACAGCAGCAGGCCACCGAACGCGGTGATCAGGTACGGCACGGCCATCCACGTCGGCAGCATGTCGCGGATCGCCACGATCGGATCAGTCGCCGACGCCAGATCATTGTTGCCCACCGACAACAAGCCGCCGAGAGTGATCAGCAGCACCAGCGGAATGCCCGCGCCGAACGCCGCCGACGCCACCAGGCGCACAGCCTTGACGCTGCGATGCTGATAGCGCGACATGTCAGCGCCAGCGTTGGCCCAGCCGATGCCCGTACCGGCGGCCATGGTGCCGATGCCGATGATCATTGCGCTCAGCGGTGCTGGCGTGGCGTTGAATACCGCGCTCCAGTCGATCGTCGCGCAGAGAAAACCACCGACGAGAATGTTCAGCGCGCCGAACACGTACGTCGCCCACTTCTGGATCACCAGCAGGGTCGCGTGGCCGAGGCCGGACACCGACAAGGTCAGCAGGACGAAGATGGCGATAAAGATCAGCGTCAGTATCGGCGCACTTTTCGCCTCGACCGGCGAGCCGAACAGGATCGAACACAGCGACAGCAGCACGAACGCGGCGGTGGTGGTGTTGACGGTTTCCCAACCCAGACGAGACATCAGCGAAACCAGCGTCGGGCCGATGTTGCCGCGTACGCCGAAGATTGCCCGCGACAGCGTCAGGCTCGGCGCGCGGCCACGACGCCCGGCAATCGAAATGATCCCGACCACGGCAAACGAACCGGCGGCACCAAGAATCGCGACGATGATCGCCTGCCAGATCGCCAGCCCGCGAAACGCCACCAGCGTGGCGCCCAGCGGCAGGCCGAGGATGGAAATATTCGCCGCAAACCAGACCCAGAACAGTTGCAGCGGATGACCGTTGCACTCCGCTTCCGGCACCGGCTCGATGCCCCGGGTTTCCAATTGCCCGACGCTTTGCCCGGCGGTTGATGAACTCATGAAGATGCTCCTGTTTGCCTTTTTTGTGGTTGTGGCAATGATGCAAAACGACAAGACAACCGGCCTTCCGAGGCCTGTCTGTGCGATCCATTGCTGTGTGAATTCATTAGAAATGCGCGGCCCCTTTCGCGAGCAGGCTCGCTCCCACAAGCAAATGCATTCCAATTGTGGGAGCGAGCCTGCTCGCGAAGAGGCCAGCCAGTCAACGCAAGGCCAACAACCCCTGCACTAACGGTTCCAGCTCAAGTTGATTAACTACTTTCACCGTTTCGATCATCGGCTGCGGCCAGCACTCAAGCCCCAGGCAAGCCCCGAGCATGGCGCCGAGAATCGCCGCGATGGTATCCGTGTCGCCGCCCAGGCTGGCCGCCATGCACAGCGCTTCGAATGCCGTCATCTCGCCGATGGCCACTTGCTGGGCCAGTGCGAATGAAACCACCACCGACTCCTGCGACGCCACCGATGTACCGATCACGTCATAGAGCAGATCGGCAAGCAATGCTTTGTCGCTGTCGACACTGATACTGCGCGCCCAACTGATGCGCGAGGCCATGCGCCCGCCAGCCACCCAATGCCCGTGCGCTTCGGCTTGCTGCGCGATCTGCTGGCCGAGGTTCAGCGCCTCGCCGAGATCGACGTCATTGATGCCAGCGGAGACCACCGCCGCCACCGCCGCCGCACTGGAAATCCCCAGCGTGGTGTTATGCGTCACTTGGCAAGCCTGCACGACCGCCGAAATGAAGCGCTGCGGATCGGCCACGTTCGCGGCAATGCCCACCGGGGTGATGCGCATCGCCGCGCCGTTGGTGGTGCCATAACGCCCGGCTTCTTCCGGGGAATGCCCGGCGAGGATCATCTCAATGGCGCGTTTGGTCGAGGGGCCGAGCAAGTCCTGCGAGCCTTTGGCCTGCATCTCGGCTTCCCATTCGATCAAGCGCTGGGCGAGAACCGCCGGCTCGATACGGCCGTGACCTTCGACCAATAACTCGCCGACCAGGATCGCCTGTTCAGTGTCGTCCGTGATGGAGCCTTTGGGCATGTTCGCGGCGATCGGTTGCAGTGGGCCGGCGTCTTGCAGATCAGTGATCTGGCCGAAGCGCGCCTTGATCGTTTCACGATCGAGCGATTGCGTCGGCATGCCCAGCGCGTCACCCAGGGCCAGACCATAGAAAGCGCCAAGCGCACGATTGAGCGCGGTCATTTCGATTCTCCGAATTGCAGGTGCAGACGAAAGTGCACCGGGTCGAGCAGGCTTTCGACCTGTTCCATGAAACGGTTCTGCCGGTCGTAGGTGGTGCGCAGGGCTTTGAGAAACACAGTGCCGACCGGACGGCCGAGCAGCTCGGCGTCTTCGGCATTCAGCGGCTCGGCGCCGATCCACTGATCGCCGCGCTCGCCGATGTAGCCGTAGGCGGCCAGGGTGATGGTCAGGGAATTGTCGATCAGGCCGACGCGGGGCAGGCTTTCCAGGCCGCCGTTGGCCGGCATCAAGGATCGTTCCAGAGACACCAGCGTACCGTCGGTGGCGCGCCGGCGACGGTCGAGCGTGATGAATTGATCGGTGCCGAAACGCACCAGCAGATCCGGGCGAGTCACGGCTTCGAGGCGCAACACTTCGGTATTGATCAGCGCCCCGCTGTCGGCCAACGCCTGCGCCCAGCCGCTGCGCTGATCCAGCGCGACACCGTCGAAAGTGACGATGGAACCGACACCGCTCTGCGTGGCGATGTAATTACGCCGCTTCAGTTCGGCCAGCGCCTCACGCAAGGTGCCACGGCTGACCTGGAATTCTTGAGCCAACTGATGTTCGCCGGGCAACAGAAAACCGTCCTCCATGAGGCCGCTCTCGATGCGTCGGACGAGCTCGTCGACCACCCGTTGTTTCTTGTCGAATCGTACCTGTCTAATCATGTACAAATTGATAACCGAAACGGGACGTGGCGGGCAACAAAAATTTGAGGGAGGTGACCGGTGGAGAGAGCAAAATCAAGAGCCCCTCACCCTAGCCCTCTCCCGGAGGGAGAGGGAACTAATTGGGGAGTGCTCAGGAAATGCGCCGACCTGAAAGTGTTGCGCCGAATCCGAAATCGACCTGTTGCCGAGTAATTGTCGAATCCGTAGTCAACTCGGTATTTCAGGTCGATGTAGAACGCAAGACACCTCGGTCGGCCCCCTCTCCCTTTGGGAGAGGGCTGGGGTGAGGGGTAGCTTTTGACGTTACCGTTGTTTCAAGCGGTCAATGACCACGGCCAGCAACAGAATCGAACCACGAATCACATACTGATAAAACGTATCGATGTTCTTCAGGTTCATCGCATTCTCGATGATCGCCAGAATCAGCACCCCGGCAATCACATGGCGAATCATGCCGATGCCGCCACTCAGCGAAACCCCGCCCAGTACGCAAGCCGAGATCACCGTCAGTTCAAAACCCTGACCAATCATCGGCTGCCCGGAAGTCATCCGCGAGGCCAGAATCACACCCGCCAGCGCACCGATCAAACCATGCACGGCGAAGATGATGATCTTGGTCCGGTCGACGTTGACGCCCGCCAGCAACGCCGCTTCCTGGTTGCCACCGATGGCCATGGTGTTGCGCCCGTAGGTGGTGTAGTTCAGCAGCCAGCCGAAAAACAGGAAGCAGACAATGGTGATCAGGATCGGCACCGGCACACCGAACAGCTGGCCGTTACCGAAGACGAAGAACGATTCCTGCGACACACCGATCGCTTTGCCGTTGGCAAAGATGTAGGCCAGACCGCGCACGATCTGCATGGTCGCCAGCGTCGTGATCAAGGCATTGACGCGCAACTTGGCAATCACGATGCCGTTGATCAGACCAACGATCAGGCCCATCACCAGTGCTGCGCTGACCCCGAGAAACACGCTGTTGGTGTCACGCATCACCACCGCCGCGACGACGCCGGCACAGGCGATCACTGAGCCGACCGAGAGGTCGAAGTGCCCGGACGCCAGGCAATAAAGCATGGTGCACGCGGCGATGCCAGTGGTGGAAATCGCCAGGCCCAGGCCACGCATGTTCAGCGGCGAGAGGAAGTTGTCGATCAGCAATGTGCAGGCGACAAAAATGCCGATCGCCGCCAGCAGCATGACCCAGTCATCGAGGAAGCGCCGCAGGTCCAGCGGTTTGCGCTCGGTCGGCAGAGTTTCGTTTTGCGTAGTCATCATAGTTACCTCTCAGTTCGCCACGCCGTCAGCGCGGTGGCGTGGCAAAGCCAGTTGCAGCAGGTTGGATTCATTGGCCTGGTCGCGGCTGACTTCGCCGCGCAGGGCGCCTTCGCACAGCACCAGAATGCGGTCGGAAATGCCCATCACTTCCATCAGATCGCTGGACACCACGATCACCGAAATACCGTCGGCGGCGAGGTTATGAATGATCTGGTAGATCTCGGCCTTGGCGCCGATGTCGATGCCACGGGTCGGTTCGTCGAGCAGCAGGACTTTCATCGGCATCGACAGCCAGCGACCGAGAATGGCCTTTTGCTGATTGCCGCCGGAAAGGAACTTGATCTGCTGGCCGGCGTGCGGGGTTTTCACTTTCAGGGCCTTGATCTGTTTGTCGGCGTTGCCCTTTTCCCACAGGCCGCGGATCAGGCAGCCGAGCCCGGAATGCGCGCCCCGGGCACTGATGTTGATGTTCTCGGCGACGCTGGCCAGGGGGATGATGCCTTCTTTCTTGCGATCTTCCGGGCAGAGCAGAATGCCGGCGGCAATCGCGTCACGGGGCGAGCGCAGCTTCAGCTCATGACCGCGCAATTCGAGACGGCCGGCGGTGTTGCGCTCCAGTCCGCTGAGCAGGCGAAACAGCTCGGTGCGCCCTGCCCCGACCAGTCCGAACAGGCCAAGGATTTCGCCTTTGTGCGCTTCGAAACTGATCGGCTCGCGCAGGCCCGGGCCGAGCAGGCCGTCGACTTTCAACGCCACGGCACCACGCGGGCGATGGCGGTAATCGTAGATGTCCTGAATGTCGCGGCCGACCATGCAGGTCACCAGTTGATCGTGGGTCAACTGGCTCATGTCCTCGAAGGTACGCACGTAGCGGCCGTCCTTGAACACGGTGACGGCGTCGCAAATGCGGAAGACTTCTTCCATGCGATGGGACACGTAGAGCACCACTTTGCCTTCGTCGCGCAGGCGACCGATGATCGCCATCAAGCGGTCGATCTCGCGTGCCGAAAGACTACTGGTCGGTTCGTCGAAAGCGATAACGTGGGCGCCGCGCGACAGCGCTTTGGCGATTTCCACCAACTGCCGCTGCCCCAGCGACAAGCGTCCGACCTTGGTTTGCGGATCGATTTCGTCGGCCAGGCCTTTCAGGCAATTCAAGGCTTTCTGGCGCAGCTCACTGCGATTGATCAGGCCGAAACTCGCCGGCAGATGCCCGAGAAACAGGTTCTCGGCCACGGTCATTTCCGGGACCAGATGCAGTTCCTGGTGAATCACCGCGACGCCGCTGCCGATGCTGTCAGCGGTTGACTTGAACGCCATCGCCTGCTCGCCGATCTGCAGCTCGCCGCTGCTCGGAATGTAGGCGCCACCGAGGATTTTCAGCAGGGTCGATTTGCCCGCGCCGTTCTCGCCCATCAAGGCATGAACCTGGCCGGGGTGGGCGACGAAGCTGATGCCGTCGAGCGCTTTCACGCCGGGAAAGGTCTTGCCGATCCCGTTGAAGCGCAGGCTGCCGCTGGCGCCATGTTGTTCTTGTGTCTGTACTTGCGCGTGCATAAAGCCACCTCTTCACACCGAAAAACGGCCCGGCTGCCCGGGCCGTCGCTGCCTCAGTTCCACAAGCCGATTTTTTCCAGCTCTTGCTTGAAGTTTTCGCGGGTGATCAGGGTGACGTCATCCATGGCGGTGTACTTCGGCGGCTCTTTGCCGGCGGTGATCCACTCGTACATCATCTCGGCGGTCTTGTAGCCTTCGATGTGCGGGCTTGGCAGCATCGAACCGAAGAAGCCGCTGTTAGGCTTTTTCAATTCGCCGATGGCGTCGGTGCCGTTGATGCCGATGCCGATCACGTTGCTCGCGGCAAACCCGGCCGCTTCGGTGGCGCGCACGCCGCCGAGCACGGTGTTGTCGTTCATGCCGCCGATGATCAGGTTCTTCGCCGCGCTCGGCAGTTTCACCAGCGCCGAGTTGGTGGCGTCCATGCTGCCGGGTACGTCGAGGGTTTTCAGCGCGGCGAAGAGGATGTGGTCCTCAGGCATGCCGGCCTTCTTCAGGGCTTCGACCGAACCGTCGGTGCGCTTCTTGCCAGTGTCGAGTTCGTTGTAGGTGTTGACCACCGCGTAGGTGTCTTTCCAGTCCCAGTTACGCTTCTTCGCTTCGGCGGCCATGGCGGCGCCCTGCTTCTGGCCGACTTCAAACGCGGCCATGCCCAGGTACGGCACGTCTTCCATGAACTTGCCGTTGGCATCGACAAAACGGTCGTCGACGGCAATCACTTTCAAGTCGTTGATCTTGGCTTTGGCCATGATGGCCGGGCCGAGGGACACGTCCGGCGGGCAGATCACGAAGCCCTTGGCGCCGTTGGCGGCCAGACTATCGATGGCCGAAAGGGTCTTCTCGCCATCCGGTACGGCAATCTTGATCAGTTCAAAGCCTTTGTCCTTGGCGGCTTTTTCGGCAAAAGCCCATTCGGTCTGGAACCACGGTTCTTCGGCCTGCTTGACCAGAAAACCGATCTTCACCGCGTCGGCGGCGAGCAGCGCACTGCTCAGGCTGAACGCAGTGACCGCCAGGGCAGTGCTGCACAGGGTACGAATCCCGAAACGACGTTTCATCAGATGACTCCTTGTTATTTTTTTTGAGCAAGGTTTGAAAAGCGTTGAAGCGTGTTCTCAGTGAAGCTGGTTGAAAATAGTCATATCGTATGATGATTGGATTGCAAGCGTAGTTCAGCGCTGGAGATCCGTTTTATTCAGTCGTGGTACATCACCGAGCGGCCACCATCGATGGTGATGCACGAAGCGTTGATAAACGGTGCCTCATCGCTGGCCAGAAACACCGCCGTCATTGCCACTTCGATCGGCTGGCCGATGCGCTTGGGCGGATGCAGGTCTAAGGCGCGCTGCCTCTCGGCATGCGGATCGGCAAAGCCATTCCAGTAGTCGACGTTCAGTTGCGTTTCTATGTAGCCCGGCGCGATGGCGTTGACGCGAATGCCCTTGGCCGCGTATTCGATGCCGAGTGCGCGGGTCAGGCCGAGCAAGCCGTGCTTGGCCACCGGGTACGGAAAGCAGCCGGGAATGATGTGGCTGGAATGAGTCGAGGCGATGTTGATGATGCTGCCCACGCCCTGCTCGATCATCTGCGGCAGCACGGCTTTGCAACCATACCAGGCGCCGTCCAGATCGATGGCGAAGCAGCGGCGCCAGTCTTCTTCGGTCATCTGCAAAGGATCGCGGAACACATTGACCCCGGCGCAGTTGACCAACACATCGATGCGGCCATGCAATTCCACAGCACGTCGGGCCAGGGCATGCAGATCCTGCTGATTCGATACGTCGACCTTGAGCGCCTGCACGTCATGGCCCTGATCGCGCCAATGGGCGGCGACCTGCTCGACCTTGTCGGCCTGGATATCGCTGATGAGTAATCTGGCTTGCTGCGAGGCGAACGCGGCAACGATAGCTTCGCCGATGCCCTGAGCGGCCCCGGTCAACAGCACGACCTTGTTTTTCAGGCGCTCGCCTTTCGGCGGCGCCGGCACTGCCGGCAATGTCAGCGCTTCAGCCATGGCTCAGGCCTCCTGCACGCTGGCGCAAAAAAACCGGGCATTGGTCGATGTCCGGTTTTGACGGCTGGGGAAAACAAACAGGCAAGCGTCGCCGACGGCATTAAGCCGTGACGAAAGGCGGATCCCGCTTGCGCGGGCGAGAAGAATTCGCTGCATCACTTCACCTGTTTTGTTCTTTTTAAGTGTGAGTGCGTGTTACTGCTGGAGCCGACTATAAACCCGACCGCCAAATAATCTCAATATATAATTTTGCATCCCATATTTTGGGATCTAACCAGCAAAACGCGTACAGAGTTTTCCTGCAACATCAACGCGCATGCTCAGCACCGCACCGTCCAAAGGATGATTCAGCGGGCTCTTGGCACTGGTGATGAACAGGGTTTTCAAGTCTTCGCCACCGAACACGCAACTGGTCGGGCGACTGATCGGCAGATCGATTTTGCGATCCACCTGCCCGTCCGGCGTCAGGCGCAACAGGCAACTGCCGTCCCAGCGTGCATTCCACACGTAGCCTTCGGCGTCCATCGCAGAGCCATCGGGACCACCGTGTTGATCGGACGAGTAAAACACCTGCGGCGCATCAAGACTGCCGTCGGTGCGGATGAAATATCGATTGAGCGTGCTGTCGAGGCTGTCACCAAACAGCAGCGTGGTGCCGTCGTCACTCCACAGCAGGGTGTTGGGGATGCCCAGACCGAGTATCAGCGGTGTGACGCGCTGATCGGGGTCAATGCGGAACAGGCCACCGGAACGGCGTACGAGCGGCAGATCCTCGCCGTGCTCGCCAATGTTGTTCTGCATGGTGCCCAACCACAACCGGCCCAAGGCATCGCAACGGGCTTCGTTGGGGCGGTTGCCCGGTTGCGGGTCGGCGACGCAGAACAGCGTCAAGCGTGGCTCGAGGCCGGGCGAATCGAGATCCAGTCGATAGACACCGCTGCTCAGCGTGACCAGCGCATCGCCGCTGGCGCAGGGAATGAAGGCGGAGATGTGCTCCGGCATCTGCCAGATCTGCACGTTCTGACCGATCAGGCGCAACGCTTGTTTACCGGCGATATCGACCCAGTACAACGCCTGGGTCGGCGCATCCCAGAACGGGCCTTCGCCGAGTTGCGCGCGGTGTTGGGTCAGGGCGGTGAACGGCATATCAAGTCCTTCTGAGTTGTTGTTTTACTGTGAGAGCGAGCTTGCTCGCGAAGGCGGAGTGTCAGTCAATGATGATTTATCTGACCTGACGCATTCGCGAGCAAGCTCGCTCCCACAGGATGTCTCGACATTTTCAGCTAGCTTTTTTACTGGCCATGACTTTCGGGTAAAAGCGTTTTATCGCCAGATCGGCGTTGTCGATCAAGGTCATGCATGCCCACACGCCACGGGTCGAATCGCGCGCGGCGATGGCGTCGGCCATGTCTTTATGGATCGGCAAGGTGCGGCGCAGTTCATCGGGGTCGGCGGCGGAGACTTCGAACGACACCGCCAGCAACGCGCCGAGGGCCGGGACCATTTGTTCGATGAACTGATTATGGCTGGCGGCCAGGATGCATTCGTGGAAGGCCTGGTCGGCACGGTTGTAATCGATGCCACTGTCGACCGCACGTTCCAGTGCGTTGAAGGCCAGTTGCACCGCTTCGATCTGCTCCGGCGTCGCCCGCTCACAGGCCCAGCGCACCGCCATCGGCTCGATGGTGCGACGCAAATCCAGCAGGTCATCGACGAAGTTTTCCGGCAAGCCGTTGCGCGATAGCCAACCGACCACTTGCGGATCAAACAGATTCCAGCGCCGGACCGGCAACACCCGCGTGCCGACTTTCGGCCCGACTTCGAGCATACCTTTGGCGACGAGGGTTTTGATGGCTTCGCGAATCACCGTGCGGCTGACACCAAGCTGTTCGCCCAGATCCGCCTCGACCTTGATGGTCTGCCCCGGCTTGACCTGACCGGCAGCAATCCAACTGCCCAGCCAGTCAACGGTCGACGCATGAAAGCTGCTGGACATGTACACCTCACGGCGAATCGCGATGGGTGCCTACGCTAATCATCATACGAATAACAGTCAATCGGATTTTTTTCAGCTTGCACAAACCATTGTGGGAGCGAGCCTGCTCGCGAAAGCGTCGTGTCAGTCAACATTGCTACCGACTGATACAGCGCATTCGCGAGCAGGCTCGCTCCCACATTTTGATGTTGTGTCAGGGTTCCAGGCCGATGCGAAAGAATTCGCCGCCGCTCCACACGCCCAACCAGCGCTGGCCATCGATCTCGCGGCTCACCGCCAGTTCCACCAACTGGTAAAACACATTGCGGTGAATCAGCGCTTCAAGGTTGCTGCGCACATGCACATAAGGCGCAGGCTCCTGGGTCTCAGGATTGATCTCGACGCGGATCGGATGTTCAGCCCCCGCCTCGATGGTTTCCTCGACATTGGTGGTAAAGCGCAAAACCTGCGCCTCGCCCTCGCCTTGCACTTCCACGGCAACCGCCACGAACGGCGCGTCATCGACCTTGATCCCGACCTTCTCGACCGGGGTGATCAGGAAGTAATCATCGCCGTCGCGGCGGATGATGGTGGAGAACAGTTTGACCATTGGCTTGCGCCCGATCGGCGTGCCAAGGTAGTACCAGGTGCCGTCGCGGGCGATGCGCATGTCGATTTCGCCGCAGAAATCCGGGTTCCACAAATGCACCGGTGGCAGGCCTTTGGTCTTGGGGATCTGCCCCAGCAGGTCATTGGCTGTTTGCGGGTCACTCATGGCGTACTCCTTGATTACTGGTCGCCGATCCCCAGCAGGCTGCGTGCGTATTGCGCCAGCGGCGGACCGATGAGGTCTTCGGGTTTGGAGTCATGGAACGTCAGTAAACCGCCACGACTCTTGATCCGTGCAGTATCAATCAAATACTGGGTGCTGGTCTCGATCAACATGATCTGAATCACGCCGCCGTCGATACCGAGGCGATCCACGGCTTCCTGGTCCAGCCACTCGTCAGAGTTGCCGATGCGGTCGTCAGCCTTGGCGAAACGTGTGTACAGCAGATAATGCGCGCCGGCATCACGGGCTTCGCCCATGGCTTGATCGAGGCCTTCCGGCGCACGGGCGCGGCGGACCATCGGGAAATATTCGACAAAGCCCTTGAAGGCTTCTTCGGCGACCACGTTCGGCCGTGGATAGGAACCACCTGGCGGTGCGAACGCGCCCTGGGCGATGAAGATGAACGAGTCCGGCTGAATGCGGATATTGTTCACCCGGCGGCTGTCGCTATGGTCCAGAAGCCCCGCATCGCTCATGTGATACCGAGTGCCTTCGGCCATATCGCTGACATTCATGCAGCCACTAAGCGCCAAAACGGCCAGCAGCAAAACCAGGCTACGCATCCTATTCCTCCAGAAGCCGGTGTCGGAAAACCGGCGAATGGCCGTTGGATGCAGCTTTTGCGCCAGCTCGGCAAATTCAGTGATAGAGGCATTCGCGAGCAGGCTCGCTCCCACAGGGAAATGCATTTTCAAAGGTGGGAGCGAGCCTGCTCGCGAAAGCGATTATTCAGCCACCAATAATCTTCATGACAGTAGCGCCGCCAGAGAACGCCACCTCCTGCTTGTCACCCAACGCCTTGACCAGCAAACGTTGCAGCGCCGGCAACGCCTGATGACGCGGCTTGTCGAGCAGATCGCCGACATAGTGGCGGTTGCTCGACGACAGGCAGCCATGCAGCCAACCGGTCGACGACAGGCGCAAGCGCGAACAAGTGCGGCAGAACGGCACGCTTTCGTTGGCGATCACCCCGAAATTGCCGCGACCGGGAATCGCATAGCGCACAGCCGTGGCGTCCACCGGTGCGTCGGTCTGGGCGTATTCATAGCGCTCGCCAATCAGGCCGAGCAACTGCTCAAGGCTGACGAACTGCTGCAGGAAGGCATTGGAATCCTTGGCCAGGTGGCCCATGCGCATCAGCTCGATGAAGCGCAGTTCGAAGCCGCGCTCCAGACAGTAATCAAGCAACGGCATGACCTGATCGAGGTTCTGCCCGCGCAACGGCACCATGTTGACCTTGATCTTCATCCCGGCGGCGGCAGCCTGATCCATGCCATCGAGCACGCTGGCCAGATCGCCGCCACGGGCGATGCTGCGAAAAGCCGCGGCATCGAGAGTATCGAGGGAAACGTTGATTCGACGCAGACCGGCATCGACCAGCAGCGGCAGTTTTTTCGCGAGGAGTTGACCATTGGTGGTCAGGCTGATGTCGTCGAGGCCCATCTGGCCGACAGCAGTCATGAACGATTCGAGTTTGGGGCTGACCAGTGGCTCGCCGCCAGTGATGCGCAGGCGCTCGATGCCGGCCGCTTCGATCAGGTATTCGACGCCGCGCGCCATGGCTTCGGCCGACAGTTCATCCTGCGCAGCGACCAACCGCTTGCCGTTGGGCACGCAGTAAGTACAGGCGTAATTGCAGGCAGAGGTCAGGCTGATGCGCAGATTGCGAAAACGCCTGCCTTGACGGTCAACGATCATGAAACACTCCGGCGAAAGAAAATCGAGCGAGCAAAACTTGACTGAGAAATCAGGTTTTAGCAAGCCCTATGCCTGAGTATATTCCTGTGCTATTGCGCCATGTTGCGAAAACACGGCGCAATCAGCCCGCTGAATGACTTATGTGCTCGGCGTTTCCGGGTCGCGCTTGCGCTTGTTGCCCATGCGCACGCCGATGTCCATCAGGAACTGGAAGAAGCCTTCCTGATCTTCCAGCACATTGCTCCAGAATGGCGAGTGATACAGCGCCACCGCGCCGTGCACCAGCGCCCAGGATGCGCAGTAGTGGAAGTACGGTGGCACATCTTCGAGCTTGCCTTCGCTGATGCGACCCTTGATCAGCAGGGTCAGGCGTTCGAAGTTCGAGGCACGGATCTTGTGCAGCTCCTCGACCATCTCCGGCACCTGATTACCCTTGACCACTTTCTCTTCGAGACGGTCGAACAGGCGATAGCGCTGCGGGTCGCGCATGCGGAATTCGAAGTAGGCGCGCGACAGCGCTTCCTTGTCCTTGTCGACATCCGCCGAATGCAGCAGCTCGTTCAGATCGCGCTCGTAGTCGAGCATCAGGCGCAAGTAGATCTCCGCCTTGGATTTGAAGTGCTTGTAGATCGTGCCTTTGCCGATACCCACGGCATCAGCAATCATCTCGACGGTGACACTGTCTTCACCCTGGTCGAGGAACAGCTTGAGCGCGGTATCGAGAATTTCCTGCTCGCGGCGACGAAATTCACGGACCTTACGAGGTTCTTTATGCATAAGAAAAAGGTCTGAAGGGTCAAAATTCGAAGCCGCGTATTATGCCTAACTTGCGCAAAAAAGCACGGTTCATCGACCAAATCTGTGTTTCTTGTTCATTTCGAGAACGATTCGGGGGCAATGAGAACTCAACTGAAGCAAACGTATTCCAAATTTGTTTAAAAACCCCGACCGGCTCACTGGACTGCACGCCAGACTGATCAATACTTGAACTGTCGGGCGACATCTCCCCCAAGTGTCGCGCCGGTAAAGGTACCAACGGACCGCGTGCCTTTGTTTTACTCCTAATGGTCTTAACCCGGATTCACCCCCCAGAACCCGGGTTTTTTTTGCCTGCGATTTGGCCAGCCGTCACAGGGCAGATTTAACAATCGCCAGCGGGAACAGACGCTTGAAGTTCTCTGTGGTCTGCTCGGCAAAGCGCTCGTAGTTCTCACCACGCAACATCGCCAGAAACTCCGCCACTTCGCGCACGTACTGCGGGAGGTTCGGCTTGCCGCGATACGGGATCGGCGCCAGGTACGGCGAGTCTGTTTCCACCAGCAGGCGATCGGCCGGCACTTTGCTCGCCACATCACGCAAGGCGTCGGCATTGCGGAACGTGACGATGCCCGACAGGGAAATGTAGTAGCCCATGTCCAGTGCCGCTTTGGCCATGTCCCAGTCTTCGGTGAAGCAATGCAACACACCGGCCTGAGGCAACGCCGCTTCGCGCAGCAGTTCGAGGGTGTCGGCACGGGCGCCACGGGTGTGGATGATCACCGGTTTGCCGGTCTGCTGCGCCGCTTGCAGGTGCAGGCGAAACGACTCCTGCTGCAACTCGGCAGCTTCCGGCTCGTAGTGATAGTCGAGACCGGTTTCGCCGATCGCCACCACTTTCGGGTGATCAAGTTCGTGCAGCAGCCAGTCCAGCGCAGGTGCCGCGCCCGGCTGCACATCCAGCGGATGCACGCCGACCGAGCAATCGACGTCGTCATAACGCTCGGCGAGGGCTTTGACGTCGGCGGCGTTGTCGGCGCTGACGCCGATGCACAGAAAATGTCCGACCCCACGCTCGCGGGCCGCAGCGAGTGCGGCATCCAGCGAGCCGTCATGGGCGGCGAGGTCGAGACGATCAAGGTGACAATGGGAATCTACGAGCATAAAAAGGACTGCAACTTACATCGTATGAGTGGGACGGTCGGATTTCAGCGCTCCGGCCAGATGAGTTTCGATGCGACTGCGCGCAGTGTCGTCGCCGTCATTGAACTGCACGCCGACACCGGCGGCGCGATTGCCTTGTGCGCCTTTGGGGGTGATCCAGGCGACTTTGCCGGCGACGGGGATTTTTTCCGCTTCGTCCATCAGGTGCAACAGCATGAACACCTCGTCGCCCAACCGGTAGCTTTTGTTGGTCGGGATGAACAGGCCACCATTCTTGATGAACGGCATGTAGGCGGCGTATAGCACCGACTTGTCCTTGATGGTCAGGGACAAGATGCCGTTACGCGGCCCCGGGCTGACAGGTTCAATCATGTTCACCTCCACTGCTGATCTTCAGAGTCTAGGTACACATTCTTATCTTTGACCAGGCAATCCCACCCATTGCACCAACAATGCTTCCAGCAACAGGGCCGGATTGAGGTTGGCCTTGCTCAACACTTTCTGCCGTTGGGCGAGAATCCAGTCCTGAATATCCAGCACTTTGCCCTGCGCGCTCTTTTGGGCCAGGTACTGCACGACCTTGCGCATATCGGCCAGGCCGAGGCCGCCTTCGTCCTGAGTCAGTTGATAGCGCAGGATCAGGCTCGACCAGTCGCAGAACCAGTCGAACAGACGCAACATCGGAATGCTTTTCCACTCTTCCGCCAGTTGCGTCGGCGATTGCTGGCCCTTGAGCAACTTCTTCACGCCTTCGACCACTTGTGCACGTTGTTCACGCACACCCTGGGCTTGCAGGCTGACCGCCATCAGCGGCGAGCCGGCGGCCAGCGTCAGCAGTTCGACGCGTTCGTCTTCCGCGCAATCCGGCAGCGCCTGGGCCAGCCATTGCAGGCTCATCGCCTCGCCAGGCAGCGGGCAGGCCTGCTGCACGCAACGGCTCTTGATGGTTGGCAATAAACGGCTTGGCTGGTGGCTGACCAATAGCAGCACGGTATCGCCGGACGGTTCTTCAAGGCTTTTGAGCAAGGCGTTGGCAGCGTTGATGTTCATCGACTCGACCGGCTCGATCAACACCACTTTGCGCCCGCCGAGCTGCGCAGTCTGCACGACGAAACTGACCAGATCACGAACCTGATCGACCTTGATCGCCTTGTCCGCCTCTTCCGGTTCCAGGATGTAATTGTCCGGATGACTGCCGGCCTTGAGCAGCAAGCAGGATTTGCACTCGCCGCACGCCTCAGGCGTAGGACGCTGACACAGCAGGCTGGCCATCAGGCGTTCGGCCAGAGCACGTTTGCCGATACCTGCGGGACCGTGCAGCAGGTACGCGTGGGCATGCTGACTGCGTCCGGCCAGTTGCTGCCAGAGGCTGTCCTGCCATGGATAGGCCTCAGCCACGAGCCAGCTCCAGCAGATTCGGCAGCAAGGTGTCCAGCGATTGCTGGACCTTGGCCAGTGGCTGACCGGCATCGATGCGCACGTAACGCGATGGGTCGGCTTCGGCGCGCTTCAGGAACGCATTGCGCACGTTCTCGAAAAATGCCCGGCCTTCGAGTTCGAAACGGTCCAGGCGACCACGGGCACTGGCGCGGGCCAGACCGATCTCTACGGGCAGATCGAAAATAAGTGTCAGATCGGGCCGCAAGTCGCCCTGCACGAAAGTTTCCAGGGTGGCGATGCGTTCCAGCGACAAACCACGACCGCCGCCCTGATAGGCGTATGTCGAGTCGGTGAAACGATCACACAGCACCACAGCGCCACGGGCCAGCGCAGGGCGAATCACCTCGGCCAGGTGCTGGGCGCGCGCGGCGAACACCAGCAACAGCTCGGCGTCCGGATGCATCACTTCGTCGGCCGGGGTCAGCAGAACGTCACGAATCCGCTCGGCCAGCGGCGTACCGCCAGGCTCACGGGTGAGCAGCACTTCGATACCGGCGGCGCGCAGGCGCTCGGCGAGGTATTCGCGATTGGTGCTCTTGCCCGCGCCTTCCGGGCCTTCCAGGGTAATAAACAAGCCAGTCACAGGCAGTCCTTCATCAAAGTCATTGCGCGTTCTGTGGTGCAGCGGCGTCCGGTTCTTGGGCTGGCGCCGGATCTTGCGGCGGCGCTTTCGATGGCACTTCGGGCAGCACCTCGGGCGCGGTGTTCGGCGAGGCCGCCGGAATGGCCTCATCGGTGGCCGGCGCGGTTACTGGTGCCGGGCTGGAACGGTAATCGGCACGGCGCTTGAGCTGGTATTCGCGCACTGCGTTGTTGTGCGCATCCAGATCATCGGAGAACACATGGCTGCCATCGCCACGGGCGACGAAATACAGGCTGCTGCCCTCCACCGGGTTGAGCGCAGCATGAATCGCTTCGCGCCCGACCATCGCAATCGGCGTCGGCGGCAAGCCTGGAATCACGTAGGTGTTGTAAGGCGTCGGCTCTTTCAAATGTGCGCGGGTCAGTTTGCCGGTGTAGCGATCACCGAGGCCATAAATCACCGTCGGATCGGTCTGCAACTGCATGCCCAGCGCCATGCGCCGTACAAAGACGCCGGCAATCTGCCCGCGCTCCTGCGGAACGCCGGTCTCTTTCTCGACCAGCGAGGCCATGATCAGCGCTTGATAAGGTTCGCTGTAAGGCACGTCGGCAGAACGCTGCGCCCACTCTTTGGCGAGCACCTCATCGAGACGATCAAAGGCTTTTTTCAACAGCTCGGCATCGGACATGCCGCGCACGAAGCGATAGGTATCCGGGAAAAACCGGCCTTCCGGGAACAAGCCTTTGTGGCCGATCTTCGCCATGACGTCGCTGTCGCTCAGGCCGGTGAGGGTCTGCTCGAGCTTGTCGTCCTTGGCCAGGGCGGCGCGCACTTGATGGAAAGTCCAGCCTTCGACCAGGGTCAGGCTGTACTGAACCACGTCGCCGCGCTTCCACGAATCGATCAGACCGTTGACGGTCATGCCCGGCTGCATGCGGTACTCGCCGTTGTGAATCGGCGTGCCGGCAAGATTGAAGCGCCAGTAGACGCGCAGCCAGAACGCGTCCTTGATGACGCCATCGGTTTCGAGTTCAAGGAAGGTACGGGTCGGTGTAGAGCCTTTCGGCACATCCAGCAGTTGTTCCTGCGGGATGTTCAGGGGCTGTTCCAGCGCCGAATGAATTTTCCAGGCGCTGGCGCCCAACAGCAGCCCTGCCAGAACCAGTCCGGTTTCCAGCAGCAGCAAAAGTTTACGTCTCACGAATCAAGCATCCAGTAGCGCGCGGGCAATGGTTTGCAGTTTACGGGTGAGCGGGCCAACCGGCCAGCTCAGTGCAGCACAGGCGCGTACCGGCCAGACGCCATAAACGCTGTTGCAGACAAACACTTCATCAACCCATTGCAGCTGTTCGAGGCTGATATCGGCGATTTGCGTGGAGATAGCCAGTGACTCGGCCTGAAACAAAATTTCCGCGCGCATCACCCCAGCGACGCCGCAGCGCTTCAAGTCGGGCGTGATCAAGCCACCGTCGCGCACCAGGAAAATATTGCTGTACACACCTTCGACGACGCGCCCGGCCTGATCAAGCATCAAGCCTTCGGCATGCTCGCTGTCCTGCCACTCGGCGCGGGCGAGTACCTGTTCCAGTCGATTCAGATGTTTGAGCCCGGCCAACAACGGCTGCGTAGATAAACGCGTGTTGCAGGGAAACAGGCGGATGCCGTGCTCGGCATGGGCAGCAGGATAAGCCGCCGGCGGATTGCCTTGCAGAATGCGTCGGCCCTGCGCCGCAGGATCGGGCGCATAACCGCGCAAGCCGTCGCCACGCGTGAGGATGAGCTTGAGCACGCCCTCGCCCATCGCAGCGGCATAGCTGAGCAGCTCATGGCGAACCAGCTCGAGATCGGTCGCAATGGCCAGACGCGCGCAGCCATCGGCCAGGCGCGTCAGGTGTCGATCCAGCAGGACCGGCTGTCCACTGCGCACGGCAATGGTCTCGAACAGACCATCGCCGTAAGCCAGGCCGCGATCTTTCAGCGACAGCGCGTCAGCCGGTTGACCGTCGACCCAGCTGTCCATCAGCCGGCGAACCGACGGAACGCCAGCGTGCCGTTGGTGCCGCCAAAACCGAAGGAGTTGGACAGCACGACATCGATGTCCATGTTACGCGCGGTGTGCGCAACGAAATCGAGATCGCAGCCTTCGTCCGGTTCATCAAGGTTGATGGTCGGCGGTGCCACCTGGCTGTTGATCGCCAGCACGCTGAAAATCGCTTCGACCGCGCCCGCCGCACCCAACAGGTGGCCAGTCATCGACTTGGTCGAGCTGACGGCCAGTTTGTAGGCGTGATCGCCGAACACCGACTTGATCGCGTTGGCTTCGGCAAGGTCGCCGGCTGGGGTCGAGGTGCCGTGGGCGTTGATGTACTGCACTTGGTCGACGTTGATTTTCGCATCGCGCAGGGCATTGGTGATGCAGCGCGCGGCACCGGCGCCATCGGCGGGTGGCGAGGTCATGTGGAACGCATCGCCACTGGTGCCGAAACCGATCAGCTCGGCGTAGATCGTCGCGCCACGGGCCTTGGCGTGTTCGAGCTCTTCGAGAACCAGAGCGCCAGCACCGTCGGACAGGACGAAACCGTCACGGCCCTTGTCCCATGGACGGCTGGCGCGGGTCGGCTCGTCGTTGCGGGTCGACAGCGCACGGGACGCGCCGAAGCCGCCCATGCCCAGACCGCAAGCGGCCATTTCCGCGCCGCCGGCAATCATCACGTCGGCTTCGTCGTACATGATGTTGCGCGCCGCCATGCCGATGCAGTGCGTACCGGTGGTGCACGCGGTGGCGATGGCGTAGTTGGGTCCCTGTGCGCCCAGATGGATCGACAGGAAACCGGAAATCATATTGATGATCGAGCCAGGCACAAAGAACGGCGAGATCCGTCGCGGACCGGTCTCGTGCAGGGTGCGGCTGGTTTCTTCGATGTTGGTCAGACCGCCAATCCCCGAACCCATGGCCACGCCAATGCGTTCACGGTTGGCATCGGTGACTTCCAGACCGGCGTTGCGCACGGCTTGAAAGCCTGCGGCGAGGCCGTACTGAATGAACAGGTCGAGCTTGCGCGCTTCCTTGACCGACAGGTATTCCTCGACATTGAAGCCTTTGACCGAACCACCGAAGCGGGTCGAATAGGCAGAAAGGTCGGTGTGTTCGATCAGACCAATGCCACTGCGGCCAGCCAGAATGCCCTGCCAACTGCTCGGCACATCCGTGCCCAGTGGCGACAACATACCCATACCGGTGACTACGACGCGTCTACGCGACACAGCACTCTCCTTTTTCAAATGACGACTTTGCATCAGGCCTAAAGAAAAAACCGCACGCCATGATGGCAGTGCGGTTTTTCCATGACAGCAAGCAACGATTACAAACTGTTACGCCTGGTGGCTGGTAACGTAGTCGATTGCAGCTTGTACAGTAGTGATCTTTTCAGCTTCTTCGTCAGGGATTTCGGTCTCGAATTCCTCTTCCAGAGCCATCACCAGCTCAACGGTGTCAAGGGAGTCGGCACCCAGGTCTTCTACGAAGGAAGCGGTGTTGACCACTTCTTCTTCTTTAACACCCAGTTGCTCGGCAACGATTTTCTTGACGCGCTCTTCGATGGTGCTCATACCTTGTTTTCACTCCTAATGGACAAATTCAGGCAGCTGGCCAGTGGGTAAGTGTATAGAAAGCCTTTTCAGTTTTTCAACTGAAAGCTTCACTCCTCAAACCCTGCGGCCCTCTGCCTATAAATAGATTGCAGCTTTATAACGGATTTTAGACAGCTCGTATGACATTTTTTTGAAGCAATCCGTCACATTTTACTTACATGTACATCCCACCGTTCACCGGGATTGTAGCCCCGGTAACGTATGCCGCACCGTCGGATGCAAGAAAAGCGACCACGGACGCGATCTCTTGAGCTTGCCCCAGACGACCCAGCGGAATCTGCGTCTGCAAGGCTTCACGCTGTGCTTCAGGCAGCTCGCGGGTCATATCGGTGTCGATGAACCCAGGGGTTACCGAGTTGACCGTAATCGAACGCGAACCGACTTCACGCGCCATCGCCCGGCTGAAACCTTCCAGACCGGCTTTGGCGGCTGCATAGTTTACTTGGCCGGCGTTGCCCATGGCACCCACCACCGAGCCAATACTGATAATTCGACCCCAGCGCGCCTTGGTCATGCCACGCAAAACGCCCTTGGACAGGCGATACAGACTGTTCAGGTTGGTATCGATCACGTCGTACCACTCGTCGTCTTTCATGCGCATCATCAGGTTATCGCGGGTGATGCCGGCATTATTGACCAGAATCGCCACCGGCGCACCGAACTGCTCCTGAATGCCTGCCAGCACGGCGCTGACCGATTCGTCGCTGGTGACATTGAGTTCGAAACCGGCGCCCTGGATACCGTTTTCCTTCAGGGTTGCGGCAATGCGCTCGGCGCCCGACGCGGAGGTCGCGGTGCCAACAACGATGGCGCCCTGACGACCCAGTTCCAGCGCGATGGCCTGGCCGATACCGCGGCTTGCACCGGTAACCAGTGCAACTTTACCTTGCAGACTCATGCAAGTTTCTCCTGATTCAGGCCTGCGCTGCGCGAGCGGCAGCGAAGGCATCTGGGGTATTGAGATTGGAAGTCGAAACGCCTTCGGCGCAACGTTTGTTCAGGCCAGCGAGGACTTTGCCCGGGCCGCATTCGACCAGATTGGTCGCGCCCTTGGCGGCCAAAGTCTGCACCGATTCAACCCAGCGCACTGGCTTGTAGAGCTGTTCGAGCAGATCGCGCTTGAGGGTTTCCAGATCGGCCGGCACTTGTGCGCTGACATTCTGTACCAGCGGGATCTGCGGCGCCTGCCAGTCGATGGCGGCGATGGATTCAGCGAAACGCTCGGCAGCCGGACGCATCAGCTCGCAGTGCGACGGCACGCTCACCGGCAACGGCATGGCGCGCTTGGCACCACGGGCCTTGCAACCCTCGATGGCGCGCTCGACAGCCGCCTTGGCACCGGCGATCACCACTTGGCCCGGCGAGTTGAAGTTCACCGCGCTGACGACTTCGCCTTGCGCCGCTTCGGCGCAGGCAGCCAGCACGTCGGCATCTTCCAGGCCGAGGATCGCGGCCATGCCGCCCTGCCCGGCCGGCACCGCTTCCTGCATCAACTGACCACGGCGCTCAACGAGCTTGACCGCGTCAGCCAGGGTCAGGCTGCCGGCGGCAACCAGCGCACTGTATTCACCCAGGCTGTGGCCGGCGACGAACGCCGGACGCGCGCCGCCTTCGGCCAGCCACAGACGCCACAGGGCGATCGAAGCGGTCAGAATGGCCGGTTGGGTTTTGTCGGTTTGATTGAGCAGCTCTTCCGGGCCCTGCTGAGTCAGTGCCCACAGGTCGTAGCCCAGCGCAGCAGAGGCTTCTTGAAAGGTTTCGAGGATCAGCGGATGTTGCGCGCCCAGCTCGGCCAGCATGCCGAGGGACTGCGAACCCTGTCCTGGAAAGACGAATGCGAGGGAAGCAGACATGTAACAAGCCCCTAATGATCTTGTCGTCGGAAAATAACGCCCCGTTCGGGACGCCAGAAACTGACAGTTTGGATGGCCCTTTGAACCGGGCGGTCACATTTAAGCATTGTCCGACGAAAACGCCTAAGACAACAGTTCCTCCAGACGACCGTGGAGACGCTCGGGCAGGTTCTCCTGAATCTCGATCAGCGCCCGCTGAATGGCACTCTGAAAGCCCTGCACCCCGGCCGATCCGTGGCTTTTCACAACGATGCCCTGCAAGCCGAGAAAGCTTGCGCCATTATGTCGCGCCGGGGCCAGATCAGCTTGCAGACGCTTCATCAACGGCAGCGCGAGAGCGCCCACAGCACGCGAGGCTAAGTTTTTCTTGAACAACGCCTCGATGCGCGCCGCAATCATCGTCGCCAGACCTTCGCTGGACTTGAGCAGGATGTTGCCGACGAAGCCGTCACACACCACCACGTCGGCCTCACCGCGATACAAGCCGTCGCCTTCGATAAAACCGATGTAGTTGATCCCGCGCGCGGCCTGCAACAACGTTGCGGCCAGTTTGACCTGCTGATTGCCCTTGATGTCCTCGGTGCCGATGTTCAGCAGTGCCACACGCGGACGGGCGATACCCAGAGTCTGCGCAGCGACCGAGCCCATCACCGCGAACTGCAACAGGTGCTCGGCACTGCAATCGACGTTGGCGCCCAGATCGAGCAGCTGGCAATAACCGGTCTGCGTCGGAATCGCCGCGACCATGGCCGGCCGATCGATGCCCGGCAATGTCTTCAGCACGAATCGCGACAAGGCCATCAACGCACCGGTATTGCCGGCACTGACACAGGCCTGCACCTTGCCATCGCGCAGCAGTTCAAGGGCTACACGCATCGACGAATCCGGCTTGCCACGCAGGGCCTGAGCGGGTTTTTCGTCCATGGTGATGACTTCGCTGGCCGCAACAATCGTCAGGCGCGCGCGATCGGCAGCCGACTGGCCGTGGATCAGTTCTTCAAGAAGGGAGGGTTGACCGACGAGGGTCAGGTGCAGCGAGGGTGTAGCAGACAGGCAAGCGAGACTGGCCTGAACAATGCTGCGGGGACCGAAGTCCCCGCCCATTGCGTCAATCGCGATGACTTGAGCAGACAAGTGATTACTCGTCAGCGCCCTTGTCGATCACTTTACGGCCACGGTATACGCCTTCTGGCGATACGTGGTGACGCAGGTGAACTTCACCAGTGGTTTTTTCTACAGACAGGGTGCTAGCCTCGAGAGCGTCGTGCGAACGGCGCATGTCACGGGCAGAGCGGGATTTTTTGTTCTGCTGAACAGCCATAATTGATTAACTCCTAAACGTTTGGGTCACGCTTTAACTGCGCCAATACACTGAACGGGTTGGACCGCGTTACCTCGTCCTCGCTCGGTTCGGGCTCATCTGCTCCCGCCGGCTGCTGGCATTCTTCCGGATGATGAGCAGGCACAATGGGCAAGGCGAGCAAAAGCTCCTCCTCGATCAGTGACTGCAGATCCAATGGATCTTCGCCCAGTTCCAGCACGTCATAACCTTTCGGCAACGACTGGGTATTCGCACCCTCCTTCACCACCGCGTAATTGCATTCGCTGTGGATCGGCAGGGTGACCAGCTCAAGACAACGCTGGCAAACCATTTTGACTTCGGTGTCGATAAAGCTGTGGATGACCACAGACTTACGTTCATCTCGTTCAAAAACGAATTTGGCCTGCACCGTACCGACATCGTCGGAAAGCGGGTCGCAGAGTCTCTTCAAATCGGCCAGCAGCAGTTCACCTTGAAGGGTGGTGCCACGGTCAGCCAATTTGCGCGGGTCAACGTGAGGTGGAATCGGGTCATTCAACATAGGCGCAGCATTATAGGGATGCACCCACCCATGTCAAAGGAAATTGTGCCCTGTCCGTCACTTGCGCGCCTCCGCTAGAATCCGCACCTGCCTCAGGAGACGTCCATGCTGCCTTTATTACTCGCTTCAAGCTCGACTTATCGCCGCGAATTGCTCGCCCGCCTGCACTTGCCGTTCGTCTGCAGCTCGCCGGACATCGACGAAAGCCATCGCCCGGGCGAGTCCGCAATCGACCTGGTCAAACGCCTCGCCGAAGAAAAGGCCCGCGCCCTGGCGGACAGCCACCCTGCTCATCTGATCATTGGCTCGGATCAGGTCGCCGTCCTCGGCGAACAGATCATCGGCAAGCCGCACACCTTCGAGAAGGCTCGCGAGCAATTGATGGCGGCGAGCGGCGCGAGCGTGACATTCCTGACCGGCCTGGCACTGCTCAACAGCCACACCGGGCAATGCCAGGTCGACTGCGTGCCGTTTACCGTGCACATGCGTCAGCTGGATCAGGCGCGCATCGAACGCTACCTGCGCATCGAGCAACCGTACGACTGCGCCGGCAGCTTCAAGGCCGAAGGACTGGGCGTGAGCCTGTTTCAATCGACCGAAGGCCCGGATGCCACCAGCCTGATCGGCCTGCCGCTGATTCGCCTGATCGACATGTTGTTGGTCGAAGGCGTGCAAATCCCTTAAAAGCAAAAGATCGCAGCCTTCGGCAGCTCCTTGTATCTCGACTAACGCTCCGTCAG
>NZ_RCNX01000073.1:12350-27550 GCF_004307595.1 Pseudomonas sp. Sample_23 | reverse complement strand
CTTGCGCTTGCCCGGTGAGGCTCAAGACGGTATCTACAGGGGGAATGCATTCCAATGTAGGAGCTGCCGCAGGCTGCGATCTTGGCGATTTCAAAGAGGGAACCAGTGAAAGCCAGATCCGATGAGTTGCAGATTTTCGTCTGCGTGATCGAGTGCGGTTCGATTTCCGCCGCCGCCGAGCAGGTCGGCCAGACGCCGTCGGCCGTCAGTCGCACGCTGTCGAAGCTCGAAGCCAAGCTCGACACCACGCTGATCAACCGCACCACACGACGCATGGACCTGACCGAGGAGGGCAAGTATTTCTTCGAACAGGCCAAGCTGATTCTCGACCAGATGGATCAACTCGAAGAACGCCTGTCCTCGCGCCAGCAAACTCCCTCCGGGCGCCTGCGCATCAACGCCGCCTCGCCGTTCATGCTCCACGCCATCGTTCCCTACATCGACGAATTCCGGCAGCTCTATCCGGACATTCAGCTCGAACTCAACAGCAACGACCTGATCATTGACCTGCTGGAACAAAGCACCGACGTCGCCATCCGCATCGGCACCCTCGCCGACTCGACGCTGCATGCGCGTTCGCTCGGTTGCAGTCCGTTGATGATCGTCGCCAGCCCCGCCTATTTGAAAAAACACGGCGCGCCACGCCAAGTGGCGGATTTGAGCGAACACACGTTGCTCGGCTTCACCCACAACGAAGGCCTCAACCAATGGCCGCTGCGCTATGTGCACGGCGACCGCTGGCCGATCAACCCGGCGATCAGCGCTTCCAGCGGCGAGACCGTGCGCCATCTGGCGCTGGAAGGGCAGGGCATTGCCTGTCTGTCGCACTTCATGACCATCGACGACATCCGTGCCGGGCGCCTGAAAGTCCTGCTCGGCGAATTCAACAGCGGCTACCGCCAGCCGATCAACGCCGTGTACTACCGCAACTCGCAACTGGCGTTGCGCATTCAGTGTTTCCTCGACTTTATCCAGAGCAAACTCGCCGCCTACGCCAGCGCCGAATTCAAGGGCTGATTCGTGATCCCTGCGCAAGAGTGAATTGGCCGAGGGCGGGTTTTTCGCCTGAGTTCATCGGCCGATACTCGCTGCATCACTTATTCACGCAGGAGTTCCTCCATGAACGTATTCGTTACCGGCGCGGCCGGTTTTATCGGCGGTTCCATCGCCACCGGCCTGGTGCAGGCCGGGCACAACATCACCGGCCTGGTGCGCAGCGCCGAGCAGGCTGATGAGCTGAAAGCACTGGGCATGAACGCGGTAATCGGCACCCTCGATGACAGCCAATTGCTGGCGCAACAGGCCCGCGCTGCCGATGCCGTCATTAACGCTGCCAGCAGCGACCATCGCGGTGCGGTGGAAGCGTTACTCGACGCTTTGCGTGGCTCGAACAAAGTCTTTCTGCACACCAGCGGTTCGAGCATTGTCGGCGACGCTTCCGGCGGCAAATCCAGCGATGACATTTACTATGAGGACAACCTGCCGGAGCCGACTGTCGACAAGGCCGATCGCGTAGCCATCGACAACCTCGTGCTCGCGGCGGCGCAGGATGGCGTGAACTCGGCGGTGATCTGCAACACCCTGATCTATGGCCACAGCCTGGGCGTCAACCGCGACAGCGTGCAACTGCCGCGACTGCTGAAACAGGCGCGCAAAAGCGGCGTCGTTCGCCACGTCGGAACAGGGCAGAACATCTGGTCCAACGTGCACATCGAAGACGTCGTCGCCCTGTATCAGCTGGCGCTGACCAAAAACGTGCCCGGCACTTTCTACTTCGTCGAGAGCGGTGAAGCCTCGTTCATCGACATGACCACCGCCATGGCCGAAGCCCTCAATCTGGGCGAACCGCAAGACTGGTCATTGCAAGACGCCGAAGCCGAATGGGGCTATGAAATGGCCAACTACGGCCTCGGTTCCAACAGTCGCGTACGCGGCAAACACGCCCGGAAACTGCTGGGCTGGACGCCGAAGCGCACGTCGGTGGTGGAATGGATTCGTAACGAAATGGTGTGATGGGTCATTGAGCCCCGTCGGGCTTTGCTATCGATCAAATGAACGGCCGTCTTTGGGTGGCCGTTTGTATTTCTGCCTTTGCGCTCGCATGTCACCCGGCTTAAGGTGCCTTGAATCATCGACAGGTCGGCAGGTTCGGGAATGGTTGATCGTTACGAGGCAGAGGGGGCACAGGGCAGTTTTCAGGCCGGCTCGGATGAGCAGGTACTGAGCAACAAGCTGGGAATCAGTGATCCTGAAGAGATGGATGATGCCGAGCTGACTCTGCTGGAAAAACTTTACCAGCAGGTTCTGATCGAGCGTTTACCGGCACGGTCAATTACTGTTCAGGACTTGAGGGATTGGCACCGGTACTGGCTGGGCAATATCTATCCCTGGGCGGGTGAAATACGGGCGGTCAACCTTGGCAAAGACGGTTTTTTCTTTGCTGCGGCCCCACAGATTCCGCGCTTGTTAGAGGGGTTTGAGAAGGAATGCCTTGCTGAATTCACCCCGTGCAAACCTGATCTTGATGAGAACCTCATTCACGCCATCGCCGTAACGCATGTGGAATTCATTTTGATTCATCCATTCCGGGAGGGTAATGGACGGTTGTCCAGATTACTTGCAGACGTGATGGCGGTGCAGGCGGGCTATGTTCCGCTGGATTACAGCAGTTGGGAGCGAAACAAAGAGGCTTACTTTGCTGCGATAAATCAAGGCCTCAACTGCAACTACCAGCCAATGGAATATTGGGTCCGGCGAGCACTGTGGGCTTGAGAGAAGCCTACCTGGCCAATGCGAGGTGTTGGAATTTGCCGGATTTGGCCTTGAGCTTGCGTTCGATCATATCGACACTTTGGCCGGTCTCGATCGCTGTGGAGCTGGCGATTGAGCGGATCAGGGCGTCCTGGGTCAATTTTTTTCGGTTGCGACGTACGATGGCCATGGCGTGATCCCGGGTAATTACCTTGAGCGAGTATAGCGCTCGTTCGAAGCGTCGACATACTCGGTTCAAGAGGTCGACAGCGTTCTGCCTGGAAGGGTGCGATCAAAACTGTGGGAGCGAGCCTGCTCGCGAAAGCGGTGGGTCAGTCAATGAAGAGGGTGAATGTGAAGCGGTCTTCGCGAGCAGGCTCGCTCCCACAGAGTTAAGTGGAGATTTGAAATGCCATGAAAATCCCGCCCTCCGATTTTCATTAATCACGACACCCCATACCCATCAGCGACACTTCTTGTCTCTCCACGAAAATTACTTTCATGCGGTTTGAAATCTCTATCTCGAAATGATTTATGAGTTTCACAACCCATTCGAACGTGACCCTTTCGAGGAGTACCGCATGACGCCTTCCCTCGGCTATTGGCTGCTGGTCTACGCCGCTGTGGCCATCATTGCGCTGATCGTGTTGATCGCCCGTTACCGGCTCAATCCGTTCATTGTCATCACCCTGATTTCCCTGGGCCTTGCGCTGGTGGCCGGGATGCCGCCGTCGGCGGTGGTCGGTGCGTATGAGGCGGGTGTCGGCAAGACGTTGGGGCATATTGCGCTGGTGGTGGCGTTGGGGACGATGCTCGGCAAGATGATGGCCGAGTCTGGCGGGGCTGAGCAGATGGCGCGCACGCTGATCGAGCGATTCGGTGAGAAGAACGCGCACTGGGCGATGGTTTGCATCGCATTTCTTGTCGGCTTGCCGTTGTTCTTTGAAGTCGGTTTCGTCTTGCTGGTGCCAATCGCTTTCACCGTGGCGCGCCGCGTCGGCGTGTCGATTCTGATGGTCGGGCTGCCGATGGTGGCCGGCCTCTCGGTGGTGCATGCGCTGGTGCCGCCGCACCCGGCGGCGATGCTCGCGGTGCAGGCCTATCAGGCCTCGGTCGGGCAGACCTTGCTGTACGCGATCGCGATCGGCATTCCGACCGCAATCATCGCCGGCCCGCTGTACGCGAAATTCATCGTGCCGCGCATTCAATTGCCGACGGACAATCCGCTGGAAAAGCAATTTCTCGACCGCGAACCGCGCGACAAACTGCCGGGTTTCGGCATTACCATGGCGACCATTCTGCTGCCGGTGGTGCTGATGTTGATCGGCGGTTGGGCCAACCTGATTTCCACCCCCGGCAGCGCGTTCAACCAGTTCCTGCTGTTCATCGGCAACTCGGTGATCGCGCTGTTGCTGGCGACTTTGCTGAGCTTCTGGACGCTAGGGATTGCCCAAGGTTTCAACCGCGAATCGATCCTCAAGTTCACCAACGAATGCCTCGCGCCCACCGCCAGCATCACCTTGCTGGTCGGCGCGGGCGGCGGCTTGAACCGGATTCTGGTGGATGCCGGCGTCACCGATCAGATCGTCAGCCTCGCCCATGAATTTCATTTGTCGCCACTGATCATGGGCTGGCTGTTCGCCGCGCTGATGCGCGTTGCCACCGGTTCGGCAACCGTGGCGATGACCACCGCATCGGGCGTTGTCGCGCCGGTGGCCATCGGTCTGGGTTATCCACATCCTGAGCTTTTGGTGCTGGCGACCGGCGCGGGCTCGGTTATCTTTTCCCACGTCAACGACGGCGGCTTCTGGTTGATCAAGGAATACTTCAACATGACGGTCGCGCAGACGTTCAAGACCTGGACCGTGCTCGAGACGCTGATTTCGCTGGTCGCTTTCGCGCTGACCGTCGGCCTTTCCTACCTGCTGTGACCGGAGCCCGCCGCCCATGGACATCCTCTACCAGATCCGCGCCCGCCAGGATTCCTTCAGTGCCGGCGAGGGGCGCATTGCGCGGTTGATGCTCGACGATGTCGGCTTTGCCGCCAGCGCCAGCCTCGAAGACCTCGCACAACGCGCCGAGGTCAGCACCGCCACGCTGTCGCGCTTTGCCCGCACGGTCGGCTGCCGCGACCTGCGTGATCTACGTCTGCAACTGGCCCAGGCCAGCGGCGTTGGCAGCCGGTTTCTCGACCCGGCGGGCACGCCCGAGCAGTCGGCGTTCTACGGGCAGATTGTCGGCGACATCGAAACCACGCTGCGCCAGCATTTGGCCGGTTTCGATGAATCGCGCTTCGCCGACGCAGTGAAATTGCTCAGCCAGGCGCGGATGATTCACGCGTTCGGCATGGGTGGTTGCTCGACCCTGTGCGGCGATGAATTGCAGGTGCGTCTGGTGCGCCTCGGTTACCCGATTGCGGTGTGCCACGACGCGGTGATGATGCGCGTCACCGCCGCCAGTTTGAACGCCGAGCAAGTGCTGATCGTCTGCTCGCTGACCGGCATCACCCCGGAGCTTTTGGAAACCGTGGAGCTGGCGCGCAACTATGGCGCGCGCATCCTCGCCATCACTCGCGGCGACTCACCGCTGGCGGAACTGGCCGACGTCGTCCTGCCGCTGCAAGGCGCGGAAACCTCGTTCATCTACAAACCGACGGCGGCGCGCTACGGCATGCTGCTGGCCATCGACGTGCTCGCCACCGAGCTGGCGCTGGCCAGGCCTGAAGACAATCAAGAACGCCTGCGGCGAATCAAACTCGCCCTCGACGAATACCGTGGCGGCGACGATCACCTGCCGCTGGGAGACTGACATGCAGTACGACACCCTGATCCGCAACGCTCTGCTCATCGACGGCAGCAACACGCCGGGCTACCGCGCCGACGTGGCGATTCTCAATGGTCGCATCGAGCGTATCGGCGATCTGCCTGACGCCCGCGCCAGCGAAGAAATCGACGCCGCCGGCCGGGTGCTGGCGCCGGGTTTCATCGACGTGCACACCCACGACGACACCGTGGTCATCCGCCAACCCGAAATGCTGCCCAAGCTCAGCCAGGGCGTGACCACGGTGATTGTCGGCAACTGCGGCATCAGCGCTTCGCCGGTCACTTTGAAGGGCAATCCGCCGGACCCGATGAACCTGCTCGGCAGCGCAGCGGCGTTCGTCTATCCGCGTTTCAGCGACTACCGCGCCGCCGTCGAAGCGGCCAACACCACGTTGAACGTCGCCGCACTGGTCGGCCACACGGCGCTGCGCAGCAATCACCTCGACGACTTGTTCCGCACCGCGACCCCCGACGAAATCACCGGCATGCGCGAGCAGTTGCGCGACAGCCTCGAGGCCGGCGCGTTGGGTTTATCCACAGGCCTGGCCTACGCCAGCGCCTTCAACGCCTCGACCGATGAAGTCATGCAACTGACCGAAGAACTCACGGCGTTCGGCGCGGTGTACACCACCCATTTGCGCAGCGAATTCGCCCCGGTGTTGGAGGCGATGGATGAAGCTTTCCAGATCGGCCGACACGCGCAATCGCCGGTGATTATTTCCCACCTCAAATGCGCCGGCGTCGGTAACTGGGGACGCAGTCCGCAATTGCTCGCAGCGCTGGAAGAGGCAGCGAAAACCCATCCGGTCGGCTGCGATTGCTACCCGTACGCGGCGAGTTCCTCGACCCTGGATTTGAAGCAGGTCACCGACGCCCACCGCATCACTATTACCTGGTCGACGCCGCACCCGGAAGTCAGCGGGCGCGACCTGATTGACATCGCAGGCGAATGGAAACTGTCGCTGGAAGAAACCGCGAAACGTCTGCAACCGGCGGGCGCGGTGTACTACGGCATGGACGAGGCCGATGTCAGAAGAATCCTCGCCCATCCGCTTTCGATGGTCGGCTCTGACGGACTGCCCGAAGACCCGTTCCCGCATCCGCGCCTGTGGGGCGCTTTCCCACGGGTGCTGGGCCATTTCAGTCGCGACGTTGGCCTGTTTCCCCTGCACACCGCCGTGCACAAGATGACCGGCCTGTCGGCGGCGCGTTTTGGCTTGCAGGAAAGGGGCGAGATTCGTGAAGGACATTGGGCGGATCTGGTGTTGTTTGATCCGGCGACCGTGCGTGACGTGGCCGATTTCAACGATCCGCAGCGGGCGGCGCAGGGGATTGACGGGGTTTGGGTCAACGGCGTGTTGAGTTATCGCGATGGACAGGCGAATGGGGCGAGGGCAGGGCGGTTTCTTGCGCGACAGGGCGACCTGCGCGACCACTTTCGTTAAGGATTCGTGGTGTGCGTCACAGTGATGGCACATTGCAATTAAAGAAAGCCATCCACAAGCCGATTTGCTGACATCCTCCCCGTCTACACTGTGGGGCCAATCAGTCAGGGAGCACCCCATGAGCTTCGGCAAAACCACCCCGATCCTGCGGATCTTCGATGAGGCCAAGGCTGTCGAGTTCTACGTCGATTTTCTCGGTTTCAAGATCGACTGGCAGCATCGCTTCGAAGCGAATTTTCCGCTGTATCTGCAGGTGTCACGGGGCGAGTGTGTGCTGCATCTGTCCGAGCATCACGGCGATGCCTGCCCTGGTTCGGCGCTGCGTATCGAGACCGATGAGCTGGAGGCGTTTCAGCAGCAGTTGATGGCCAAGGATTACAAGTTCTCGCATCCGCAGATTCAGGCGATGCCGTGGGGGAGTCAGGACATGACGATCGCCGATCCGTTTGGCAATCGGTTGGTGTTTACCAATGCGATCAGTCTTTGAATTTAGCGCCAGAGATCAAAAGCCCCTCACCCTAGCCCTCTCCCGGAGGGAGAGGGGACCGATTGCGGGATGCTCGGGAGTTACGCCGACCTGAATGTTCTGTGCTGAATCCATAATCGAATTGAATGCATGGCGTCGAATCCATAATCGACTCGGTCTTTCAGGTCGACGGACAGCGCAAGACAACCGGGTCGGCTCCCTCTCCCTTGGGAGAGGGCTGGGGTGAGGGGCAACCCCTGACACCCCACAAAAACCAGCCCACACCAAATTCCTCAAAAACCCTCAATCAGTCGGCACCAACCGATCCAGCACCCGATTCACTGCCATCTCCGCGACCATCACAATCTGCGCGATGCCCTGCAACGTCTTGCGCTGCGAGCCGTTCACCAGCCCCGCCTGATCGTTGAGCATCACCGTCGCCGACCCTAGTGTTTCGCAGGCGTCGGCCAACAGCGATTCGTTGTCGGCCTCGGGATTGGCCATGTACAGCGTGTTGGACTTGTAGGGCGGGGCCATGAATTCGGCGCTGGACGGGCCGAGGTAATGGTCGAGGGCGCGGTCGGCGGCTTCGTGGAATTTCTTTGAGTCGGCGGATTCGTAGGGAGATGCCGAGTCGGTGGGTGGCGGGTTTGGGGTTACTTTGAACATGAATGCTTGCCTCTTATGAAGCTGCATCCGTTTCGCCGCTAAGCAAAGGGAGGCAGCTGTGCGCAAGTTAGCGGACCGGTAAGCATTCAACCCGGTGCATCCGAAGATGCCATGCGCACAGCCACCATCGAGTGCAGGCGTGAGCCTGACTGGATTGGACTTGTACAACCGGAATGCTGTCCGAGCCGCTAAGCTCGATCACTGAGAAATCAGTGACCGAATCAAGTTAACGGCAGGCCCCAAGGCGCACAAGCCGGCGGATTCTGGCGCAGGCGTAGGCAGCGGCGCAAGGAATTGTGGGTGGTTTCGCTGAATGTCTGGCGGCTTTAAACGGTTGTGCCAAGACGTGTTTAATCGGTGTGGCGAATGACGCCTTCGCGAGCAGGCTGGCTCCCACAGGGGATCTGCGGTGAACTCGGAAATGCAGACAACCGAGAACTACTGTGGGAGCGAGCCTGCTCGCGAAGAGGCCATCAGCATCACCGCCGATTCCGCAACCGAAACTCCCCCGGCGGCATCCCGCGCCAGCTCTTGAACGTGCGATGAAACGAGCGCGGTTCGGTAAAACCCAGATACTGCGCAATGTCCTGAACCGGCAACGTGCTATTGAGCAAGTAGTGCTCGGCCAACTCCTGACGCAGCTCATCAAGAATCTGCTGATACGACGTCCCGACCTGCTGCAACTGCCGCTGCAACGTGCGCACCGAAACGCTGAGCTGTTCGGCCACTTGCTCCTTGCGCGGCAAGCCCTCCTTGAGCAAACCGCGCAGAATGTTTTTCACCTGCTGCGCCAGCGACGCATCTTCCAGCGTCGCCAGCAAACCCATCGCGTGTTCTTCCAGGGTTCGCAGCAATTGCGCATCGGCCTGGCGCAGCGGCAACTGCAAATAAGCCAGCGGCACCACCAGCGCCGAATACGCCTGATCGAATAGCACCGGGCAACCAAAAAACGTCTCGTACTCGGCCAGCGTCACCGCATCCGGCCGCGCATGCTCCAGCCATACGCAGGCCGGCGACAGCTGCGTGTCGGCGATCCAGCGCGCGTAGTGCAGCCAGGAACCGAGCACGTTTTCCACCAGATGCCGACGAATCCGTGGCCGCTGGTAACGGCAGGCCCAGATCAGATGCACGTGCTCGCCCTGCACCTCGGCGCGGCTGACGCCCATGTCGCCGACGAGTTTTTCGAACGGCATGATCCGGCTCATCGCATCGCCCAGCGTCGCGCAATTCATGGTGATGTAACCGAGCACGCTCCACGAATTGGGCAGGACGAAATTCGCCGCATGCAGCCCGAACAACCCATCGCCCGAGTGCTCGCAGAAATAATCCAGCAAGCGCTCGTGAACCTCACCTGGCAGGCGCAAGGTGTTGTCGCTCAACTGCTGCGCCTGCAACCCGGCCGCCGCCAATGCAGGCTCGATGGCCATGCCCAACTGTTCGGCATGGCGCAGGTATTTGAGCAGCGGCGGAACGGAAGTGAAGCCGAGCGAGGGCATGGTCGCGGTCCTTTGATCGACGGCGCGTGAGCGAATGAATGCCGCAAGGTAAGTGGATTGCCCGGCGAAAGTAAATGCCCGGACGTTTGGCGCCATTCGCTACATGATCTGGCCGGATGCGACCGTGACAGATCTCCAGCGCTGACTAGTATGCAAGCTTGATCCAACGGCAGAAAAAGGACACACGCATGCGACGCTGGAACGGCTGGGGAGAGGCAGGCACGGTGGTCGAACTGCCGGCCCAGGGCGCGACATTTCTCCACGAACGCTTGGGCGCTGGCCGCGCATTGCCCGATGCGACATTGGCAGCGGCGTTGACGCAAGTGCCGACCTCGCGCCTGGTGCCGCACCGCTTGTACAGCATCGATACTCACGATCGCCTGCTGCACGCGCGCGGCCAGAGCCTGCCGGACTGGCTGGCGTTGCGCGAAGGCGCGCTGGGTACTTATCCCGATGCCGTGGCGTTTCCTGAAACGGCCGAACAGATCCGCCAATTGTTGGCCCTCGCCCATGATCAGGATCTGTGCCTGATTCCCTACGGCGGCGGGACATCGGTGGCCGGACACATCAATCCACCAAACTCCGCGCGCCCAGTGCTGACGGTGTCGCTGGCGCGGATGAATCGCCTGACCGACCTCGACGAACAAAGCCTGCTGGCGACATTCGGCCCCGGCGCCAGCGGGCCGCAAGTGGAAAGCCAGTTGCGTGCGCGCGGCTACACGCTGGGGCATTTTCCGCAGTCGTGGGAGCTGTCGACCCTGGGCGGTTGGGTGGCCAGTCGTTCCAGCGGCCAGCAGTCGTTGCGCTACGGGCGGATCGAGCAATTGTTTGCCGGCGGCACCCTGGAAACGTTCGCCGGGCCTCTGCAGATTCCGACGTTTCCGGCGTCGGCCGCCGGCCCGGATCTGCGTGAAGTGGTGCTCGGTTGCGAAGGCCGTTTCGGGATCATTTCCGAGGTCAAAGTGCGAGTCAGCGCGTTGCCGGCGGACGAACGTTTCTACGGTGTGTTCCTGCCCGACTGGCCGCAGGCGCTGCAAGCAATCCGGCAACTGGCGCAGGCGCGCGTACCGCTGTCGATGCTGCGCCTGTCCAACGCGGTGGAAACCGAAACACAACTGGCGCTGGCGGGCCATCCGCAACAGATCGCCTGGCTGGAAAAGTACCTCAAGCTGCGCGGCGCCGGCGACCGCAAATGTCTGTTGACCTTCGGCGTCACCGGCAATCGCCAGCAAAACGCACTGTCGCTGAAACACGCGCGCGCCCATCTGAAAGCCTTCGGCGGCGTGTTCACCGGCACCCTGCTGGGCAAGAAGTGGGCGCAGAACCGCTTCCGTTTTCCCTACCTGCGCGAGAACCTGTGGAACGCCGGCTACGTGGTCGACACCCTCGAAACGGCCACCGACTGGAGCAACGTCGACCACTTGCTCAGCCTGATCGAAAACAGCCTGCGTGACGCCTTGGCCGCCGAGGGCGAACGCGTGCATGTGTTCACTCATCTCTCGCACGTCTACGGCGAGGGTTCGAGCATTTACACCACCTACGTGTTTCGCCCGGCCGCCGACTATGCCGCTACGCTGGCGCGCTGGCGGATGCTCAAACACGCGGCCAGCCAGACCATCGTCGACAACCACGGCACCATCAGCCATCAGCATGGCGTCGGCAAGGATCACGCACCGTACCTATTGCGGGAAAAAGGCCCGCTGGCGATGCAGACGTTGCAGGCGTTGAGCGAACATTTCGACCCGGAGGGGCGCCTCAACCCGGGCACGCTGTTGCCAGAGTCGCGGCCATGACGGCGCAATGGAACGCGCAGTGGCGCGAGCAGATTCTGCCGACGCTGGCGGATGAAACCTGGGACCTGATCGTCATCGGCGGCGGCATCAGCGGCGCCGGAATCGTCCGCGAAGCCGCGCGCCGGGGCTGGCGCTGTCTGCTGCTGGAGCAGCGCGATTTCGCCTGGGGCACCTCCAGCCGATCATCGAAAATGGTCCACGGCGGTTTGCGTTACATCGCCAAAGGCCAGTGGCGCCTGACCCGCGATTCGGTGCGCGAGCGTCAGCGCCTCCTCGACGAGGCGCCGGGGCTGGTCGAGCCGATGAGTTTCATGATGCCGCACTATCGCGGCGGCTTTCCCGGGCCGCGCGTCATGGGCGGCCTGCTCTCGGTGTACGACGCGCTGGCGGGGCGGCGCAACCATGCTTTTCATGACGCCCAGCAACTGCGTTTTCTTGCGCCGGGGGTGAAGGAAAACGGCCTGCTCGGCGGCAGCTGTTTTGTCGATGCCCTGACCGATGATGCGCGGCTGGTGATGCGCGTACTGCGCGAGGCCCGGGCCGATGGTGCGGTGATTATCAGTGGTGTGCGCGTCACGCAACTGCTGCGTGAAGGCGGGCGGGTGTGCGGGGTTCAGATCGAAGATGGCGAGGGCGGGGCGACGCTGCAATTGCGCTCCGCTGTGTTGGCTGTGGCCACAGGCACGTGGGCTGAGCGCCTCCGTCCCGCTGACGCTGCGAAGCAGTTGCGACCGTTGCGCGGCAGTCATCTGTTGCTGCCGGGCTGGCGTTTGCCAGTGGCGCAGGCGTTCACTTTTCTGCATGCGCATGATCGGCGCCCGGTGTTTGTCTTTCCGTGGGAAGGCGCGACGGTGGTCGGCACCACGGACCTCGATCACCGCGAAGACCTAGACCACAGCGCGCGCATTTCCAGCGACGAACTCGACTATCTGCTCGCCGCGTGCCAGCAGCAATTTCCCGGCGCCGAAGTGGGCGTCGACGACGTGCTGTCGACCTGGTCAGGCGTGCGTCCGGTGGTGGGCAGCGCAACGGGTGCGCAGCAGGGCAAACCGTCCAACGAAACCCGCGAACATGTGTTGTGGCAGGAGCCGGGTTGCGTGACTTTGGCCGGCGGCAAACTGACCACATTTCGCCCGCAAGCGCTCGAAGTGCTCAAGGCGTGTGCGGTGATGCTCGGGCGCTCTTTTGTCGATGACGGCGCGCCGGTGTTCGCCGCTGTGCCGTCGCTGACGATTGCGGGACTGAGCGGCAATCAATGGCGACGCTTGGCCGGGCGTCACGGTCGAGACCTGCAGAGGCTGGCGCAATTGCTCGGCGAACTCGGTCTGGAAACGGTTGGCGCCACCGATACGTTGTGGGCAGAGCTGGCGTTCGCCTGCGAGGCGGAAATGATTCTGCACCTGGATGATTTGCTGCTGCGCCGCACCCGTTTGGGCCTGTTGCTGCCGCGCGGTGGCGAGGATTATTTGCCGGCGATCCGCACGCTCTGCCAGTCGCGATTGGCCTGGGACGATGAGCGTTGGCAGGCGGAAATTGAGCGTTATCGATTGTTGTGGCTGCTCGATCACGGCTTGCCGGAGATCACGCCATGAAATACCTGTTAGCGATCGACAACGGCACCCAGAGCGTGCGCGCATTGCTCTTCGATCTGCAGGGCAATCTGCTCGGCAAAGGCAAAGTCGACTTGCAGGCGTACTACTCGACGCAACCCGGTTGGGCCGAGCAGGATCCGGAATATTACTGGGCGAAACTCGGCGAGGCCTGCCAGCAACTCTGGCAGCAGACCGGCATCGACCGTGCGCAGGTTGTCGGCGTGTCCCTGACCACCCAGCGCGGCACCGTGATCAACGTGGACGCCAAGGGCAAACCGCTGCGCCCGGCAATTGTCTGGCTCGATCAACGCCAGACCGAGGTCGAGGGCGGCATCAAAGGGCCGTGGGGCTGGCTGTTCAAACTGGTCGGCGCCCAAGCAACGGTGGATTATTTCCGCGCCCAGGCCGAGGCCAACTGGATCGCCCGGCATCAACCCGAAGTGTGGGCGGCGACCGACAAGTTTCTGCTGCTCTCGGGCTTTCTTACTCATCGCCTGTGCGGGCGCTTCGTCGACTCTGTCGGCTGTTGCGTCGGCTATCTGCCCTTCGACTTCAAACGACTGAAATGGGCGGCGCCGCGCGACTGGAAATGGCAGGCACTGGCGGTGCGCCCGGAGCAGTTGCCGACCCTGCACAAACCCGGCGAAACCCTCGGCTACATCACAGCCGAAGCCGCCCGCCACACCGGCATTCCCGAAGGCCTGCCGCTGATTGCTGCTGGCGCCGACAAGGCCTGCGAAGTGATCGGCTCCGGCGTGGTCGATGCGCGCACCGTGTGCCTGTCCTACGGCACCACCGCGACCATCACCAGCACCCGCTCGCGCTACCTGGAAATCGTCCCGCTGATCCCGCCGTACCCCTCGGCCGTGCCCGATCAGTACAACTGCGAAGTGATGATCTATCGCGGCTACTGGATGGTCAGCTGGTTCAAGAACGAATTCGGCCTGCGCGAGATGCAACTGGCAAAAGAACAGGGCATCGAACCGGAGCAACTGTTCGACGCACTGGTCGACGCGGTGCCGCCGGGCTCGATGGGCCTGATGCTGCAACCGTACTGGTCACCGGGCATCCGCGAACCGGGCGTGGAAGCCAAGGGCGCGATGATTGGCTTCGGCGACGTACACACCCGCGCGCATATCTACCGGGCCATTCTCGAAGGCCTGGCCTACGCGCTGCGCCAGGGCATGGAGAACATCGAGCGACGTTCAAAGGTCTCGATCCAGCGCCTGCGCGTCGCCGGCGGCGGCTCACAAAGCGACGCCGCCATGCAACTGACCGCCAACATCTTCGGCCTGCCGGCCGAGCGCCCGCATGTGTATGAAGCGTCCGGGTTGGGGGCGGCGATTTGCTGTGCGGTGGGGTTGGGATTGCATCGGGATTTTCCATCGGCCATTGCGGCGATGACTCGGGTTGGAGCGGTTTTCACACCGCAGCCTGAGGCGCAGAAGGTTTATGAACAGTTGTACAGAGAGGTGTATTTGCGTATGTACCGGCAGCTCAAACCGCTGTACCAAAGCATCCGCAAAATCACCGGGTATCCCGAATAGTCCCGACACCATAGACCCCTGTGGGAGCGATCCTGTTCGCGAAGGCGCAGTGTCAGTCAATGATGATCTGAATGATCCACCGCTTTCGCGAGCAGGCTCGCTCCCACAGGGATTTTGCTGTGCGCTCAAAATCCGGTGAGTCACACAAATCCAAATGTGGGAGCGAGCTTGCTCGCGAATGCGCAGTGTCAGGCAACGTCGATTTGATTGACCCACCGCCATCGCGGGCAAGCCCGCTCCCACAAGGTTTTGCGGTGTGCTCAAAATCCAGCGTGGCACACAAGTCCAGTGTGGGAGCGAGCCTGCTCGCGAAGGCGGAGTGTCAGGCACTGTTGATTTGGTTGACCCACCGCCATCGCGGGCAAGCCCGCTCCCACAGGGATTTTCGGTGAGCTCAAAATCCGGTGAGTCACACAAATCCAAATGTGGGGAGCGAGCTTGCTCGCGAATGCGGAGTGTCAGGCAACATGGATTTGATTGACCCACCGCCTTCGCGGGCAAGCCCGCTCCCACAAGGGATCTGCGGTGTGCTCAAAATCCTGTGACCCACACAAATCCAAATGTGGGAGCGAGCTTGCTCGCGAATGCGGAGTGTCAGGCAACATGGATTTGATTGACC
>NZ_RCNX01000073.1:12138-12340 GCF_004307595.1 Pseudomonas sp. Sample_23 | reverse complement strand
GGGAGCGAGCTTGCTCGCGAATGCGGAGTGTCAGGCAACATGGATTTGATTGACCCACCGCCATCGCGGGCAAGCCCGCTCCCACAAGGGATCTGCGGTGTGCTCAAAATCCGGTGAGTCACACAAATCCAAATGTGGGAGCGAGCCTGCTCGCGAATGCGGAGTGTCAGGCAACATGGATTTGATTGACCCACCGCCATCG
>NZ_RCNX01000073.1:0-12128 GCF_004307595.1 Pseudomonas sp. Sample_23 | reverse complement strand
TGCTCGCGAATGCGGAGTGTCAGGCAACATGGATTTGATTGACCCACCGCCATCGCGGGCAAGCCCGCTCCCGCAGTTATCGAGATGAACACATCAACAGTGCTCGACCACGAAAACCTGTGGGAGCGGGCTTGCCCGCGATTCGGTTTCAGCCTCAGCGCAAAACCAACATCAAACGCGGAAGTGGCTGACCATCTGCTGCAACTGACCACCCAACCGCGCCAGTTCAACACTCGACGCTGCCGTCTCATCACTCGCCGCTGCGGTCTGTTCGGACACGTCGCGGACGTTGATGATGCTGCGGCTGATCTCTTCAGCCACGGCGCTTTGCTGTTCGGCAGCGGCGGCGATCTGCTGGTTCATCGACTGGATGTTCGACACCGTGCGGGTGATGTTTTCCAGCGAGGCGCCGGCCTTGCGCGTCAGGGCGACGCTGCTGTCGGTCAGCGCGCGGCTGTTGTTCATCACTGCCGAAACCTGCTGGGTGCCGTTCTGCAGACCGGCGACCAGACCTTCGATTTCCTCGGTGGATTTCTGCGTGCGTTGAGCCAAACCGCGCACCTCATCGGCCACCACGGCAAACCCACGCCCGGCTTCACCGGCACGCGCTGCTTCGATCGCGGCGTTGAGTGCGAGCAGGTTGGTCTGTTCGGCGACAGCCTTGATCACGTCCATGACGCTACCAATCTTGTCGCTTTCCTGTTGCAGCACGCTCATCGCTTCGGTCGAGCGCACCACTTCGCTGGCCAGACGCTCGATCTGCGCGATGGCCTCATTCACAACCTTGTCGCCTTCACGGGCTTCGCCATCCGCCGCAGCGGCAGCTTGCGACGCTTCCTCAGCATTGCGCGCAACTTCCTGCACCGTGGCAGTCATTTCGTGCATGGCAGTGGCGACCTGATCGGTCTCGACTTTCTGGCTGTTCACACCGGCGCTGGTCTGCTCGGTCACGGCCGACAACTCTTCAGCGGCGCTGGCGATCTGAGTGACGCCGTCGCGGATGCCACTGATCAAATCACGCAGGGTCACGCCCATGCGCGCAATGCCTTGCTGCAACACGCCGAGTTCATCGCGACGGGTAACGGTGACATTCTGGGTCAGGTCGCCGCTGGCGATGCGCTCGACCACGGCCAGGGTTTCCTGCAACGGACGGGTGATCTGACGGGTGATGATCACTGCTGCAATCACGCCAACCAGCAGCGCCAGCAACGTGCTGATCAACTGGAAGGTGCGCGCCTGGGCGCTTTCAGCATCACGGCGATCGAGCTGAATCTGGTACAGCTGCTCGCTCAGGGCGACGATGGTCGTGCCCTGATCGGTCATTTCCTTCCGCGCCTGCACGGCATCGGTGTTGGCGTTCTTGTACGCCATCAACGCACTGCGATAGCTGGTCAGCGCGGTTTCCAATTGGCGCAGGGCATCCTGCTGAGTCGCGGCAAATTTCGCGTTCAGCGGCTTGAGGCTGGCAATGGCCGCGTCGATCTGGCCGACGGCTTTCTGCTCGGTCTCGGCGTTGCTGGTCGCGGTGTAACCACGCACTTCATAGCGCGCGAGGATGAACGCTTCCTTGGCGGCAGTAACCGCCTGGAACTGCTCGAAACGCTGATCGCTCAACTCCATCTGCTGCACGCGCTGGCTGATCGATTCGATCAGGTTGTAGGCGTTCTGGGCGTTGGCGCTCATGGTGTCGCGCGCGCTGTTGCCGGTTCGATAGGCGTTGCGCATTTTGTTCAGCGAGGTCTGGTATTCAGCGATGGTCGCGGCTTGCTGCTTGAGCAGTTTGACGTTCTCCGGACTCTTGAATTTGCTGATCAGCGCCTGCTGCTGAGCAGCGAAACTTTCCAGGGTGGTCTGCACATTCTGCGCGGCGGTTTCGTCGCCGTTGGTCAGCATGTATTGCAGGCGCACCACGCGCAATTTGGTCAGGCCAGCGTTGAGCTGGGTGATGTCGCTCATCCAGTTGCTGCGGTCGATCAGGCCGCCGAGGCTGGTCCAGCCGGTCAGCGCCAGAACGCAGGTCAGGGCCAGCACCAGGCCGAAGCCCAGGCCGAGTTTCATGTTCACGCTGATGTTACCGAACCAGCTATTCATGCAAATCCTCCAGAAACGTTGGGTTTCTTGGTCGTCAGTTAAGCTGGAAGATTGTTGTTCTTTTGAGCCAGCAGGGGTGTTAGCAGGTCTGTATCGGCCGCAAACCCGAGAGCTGAAAGGATTTTTGTCTGACAGGTTTCGCGCAACTCAACCCAGGCGCCGCGACCACCGCTGATCCGGCGCCTCGAACCCCGGATTGACCAGCGCCGTCAGCACATGATCCTGCCAACGCCCGGCGATATTCAGATATGCCTTCGCATAGCCCTCGCGCTCGAAACCCAAACGCTCAAGCAAACGCGCACTGCGCTCATTGCCCGGAATGTAATTGGCCATGATCCGATGCAGATTCTGCACATCGAACATATAACCAATCCCCGCCTCCAGCCCCTCCTGCATCAAACCCTGCCCCTGATGCGCCTCATCGATGTGATAACCCAGATAACACGCCTGAAACGCCCCACGAATAATCCCGCTGAAATTGCACGCACCGATCATCTGCTGACCGTCCGGCGAGAGCAGCGCGAAATGCATGGCTAACCCGGCTTCGAAAGCGCTGGCCTGGATCTCGAGGCGACGGCGGATGTTGGCGGTGGAGAAGTAGTCGGTGGTGCGGATGGGTGACCACGGGGCCAGGTGGCGGAGGTTGCGCTGGTAGAACGCGCTTTCGAGCTCGGCCTGATCGGGGGAGAGGATGGCAAGGGTCAGGCGCGGGCAGGGCAGGGATAACAGCGGCATCGAGCGCTCCTTGGCGAGGGATCTGCTGGCAGAGTCGCGCATATGCTGGGGAGCGGCAAGATATGGAGAAGCCGAGGCGAAAAAAAGCCCGCTAGGAGCGCGGGCGAACCGTAGTTTCTTGAATGAGCGGGGGGATTTTATCGGTTCGCGGGACGGAGTGCGGTGAAGAAAAATTCATCGTGCTGGGCGGTGGGCTCGACGTGTTTGTTGACGGGAATATACCAATCACCAGATGCGACGAAGCCCGCATTGGGCGGGCTCTGTCGTTGAGGGTCGATGGGCCTCGAACCGTTGGTTCGGACTCGTAACTGAAGGCCGTCGCCGCCGGTCAATATGTATTCCGAAATTTATCAGTCAGTGGGCTTGGAATACGCCTTGGAATACATTTCAAAATGGATCTGCATGAAGCGCTGTGGAGCCCAATAGCCCTGAGACCCCCGTATTTACTGGATTTCAGGCGCAAAAAAAGACGTCCGTGGACGTCTTTAGATGATGAAGTGGTGGGCCGGGGTCGTTTGAACCGGACTTGCAATGTGCCGTATCCATTGGGTTTTGTTCGGGTGCTGATTTTTTGGGATACAGAATGGGATACACGCCTGTATTTGCTTAGCTGATCCTTGATCAGTGATCGTGCAATATCGCCTGCGGTTGCGCATCATCGGTGAGCTGTCGCTTGGCCCACACCATGGAGAAGGAGCCTCTACGTATGAAGATAACGGATATTGTCCACAACTACCCTGATGGCTCGCGCTTGGCTCGAGGTTTATGTCGGGTTAGATCATTCGTGAACGAGTCAGGAATAGTGGTTCTGCTTACTGACTTGGGCGATAAAAATGATGGCCAGTCAGTCACTAATGCCGTCGAGCGCATTATCAAGTCGCTTCAGGCGCTAGGTGTCGTCATGGGGCCTGCGACATATTTGGAACACTACGAGCGGGAAGACCCTCGGGGCGACACCTTCGACATTGTCACCGTGAAGTCTCCTGGGGGGACGCATTGGGAAACAATTAGTCGTGAGGAGGCATGTCGATTGATGGGGTGTCCATCAGTGGAGTTGGATGAACGGAGTTGGGAAAACGGTCGCATCGTTGCGGAAGCGGATCGGCTACGTTTTTCCAGAAACCCATTTGTCGACTCTCCCTATCGAGGGAGCAATGCGGTAATAAAGCGTCGCTTGGAAATCGAGAATGGAATGATTTCTAGGGCGGAAGTTGAGGCATTGATCTGTGCAGGTGCTGGCGAACGAGATCTCCAATTTCTCTTGAAAAGGGATCTCTCAATTTTTGCAGAGACCTACGCTCAGCCTGATGATGAATACATTTGTTTTTCCGAGTTTCCTTTGGCAGACGGTTACGTTGACTTCGTGGTGCTGACCGGGCGATCGCGTATGGACGTAATTCTGATCGAGGTAAAGGGAGCTGACTTCAACTTGCTGAATTCGGACCATTACAAGGAGTTCAATCACAAGATCCATCAGGCAGCAGGCCAATTGAGGAACCGCTTAGGCCACATCTATCGAGAACTCTCAACCTTCAGAGATCACGTCCATTCAGCCAGGGTACGAGCTGAGCGAGGAGACCTAATTCACAACGCTTTCGTAGGGCCACACGAGGGACTCGAGGTCGACCCTCAGAAGGACATCAACATTCGTACGGTACTCATAGGGGGACGGACGGTTGATGATCGTGCGGAAAGTGCTAAAAGGCACGACTACGAACACCACTTCACCCCACCAATTAGGGTCGAGTCCTGGGACACCTGGATACGTAGGCTTCAACGTTCTTAAGCGCTTGGCTTAGACCGACCGGGTTCCAAAAGTGCGCTGGGGACCCTGAGCATTTTCGAGTGGTACGGGGTCGGAAACCCGCAGGACTGAGTTAGTGGAAGGATTTCAAAGTTACTGAAATTTCAGCCATTGAAATCGAAAGAATTCTGCTGAAAAAAGGCCATCGTTACCGCAGCGGTAACGATGGCCTTTAGTGTTGATGATTATGGACACCTTGGGCCGTCAACCAAGTCAACCTGTCAACCAATGTACAAAAATCAGCCACTGCCAAGATCACGCGGATTTTATGCCCCGTGTCATTCGGAAACGCGCAGGGTCCCCGGCGACCTCCCATTATCTGTGCAGCTGCACTGGTGAACTGGGTGTTCACCCGGTTCACCAGTTCACTAAGCTGGGCACCTGTCCGCTAACAAAGCCCCGCGGGTTTCCGACCCCGTATGGTTTCAATTGCCTCAGGGGCCCCAGTTGCCTGCAGATCTTCGGCGCTGGAGGAAATCATCCTTAGGGGTAGGGGGATTGTAAGTAGCGCTGAAAGGCGTGTAACAGGTGTTACGGGTGTATCAAGTCGATGTAACTACTTGATTTTAATGGATAATATACGTGCTACACCTGTTTAGAGGATTTCATGTATGGGGTGTAACGGGAGCAAAACGTGTAACGCCTTTCATTTCTCTGGAGCTCGGCATTACTGGATTCCGCAGCGTGCCGCGATTGGTATGAGGTAATGTGGATATAGAAACTCGCCTATTAATCTCACTCGCCAGTTTGTGAATCGAACCTTTTGTTCGCTAGCTGGATGGTTCCTAGTCCGGCAGAGGACATTCACCGCCAGCTTGGCCGCGCTAGAAACGAACCGCTAGCCGATCCTGCTAGACCTATCGACCACCCGGGGTCGCCTTTTGGTCAGAACGAAATCCTCCTTGCCTGCCGTAAACGCATTCGCCCTAATTTTTCTAGAGAAAATCACCGCGTTGTGGTTCCTTGTATTAGAAAGAAAGCGCGTTGGGACCTGATACGGAGAGTGGGCGTCGTTTGGAAGGGCTGGAGGTATGGATGCATGAGCTGTAGTAGTCGCTTTATACAAATCGAAGGACTACCCTCAATTAAATAGAGGTGTTCATGGAAGCGGGGAACGTTTCAGCAATTATTTCAGCCACAGCAGGCATCTGCGGTGTTTTGCTTGGGAATTCATTCGTTCTTATAAAAGAGTGGTGGATCAAGCGTAAGTCCGTTAACCAAGCTACAGCATACCTAGCGATTATTTGTGCTTCCCATCTAGATCGATTTGCAAGCGAATGCTTCAATGTTTGTGTTGACGATGGTACCTCGCATGGCCAACCCGCAGGAAAAGATGGGCATTATGAAGCTACCACTTCGGTTCCTAGCTTTCAGCCATTAGATCTTGATGTGGACTGGCGTTTGATTCCTAAAGATTTGATGTACCTAATTTTAAGAATTCCTGATCAACAGGAAAAGATTCACGGAAAACTGCGAGTTATTCAAGACTTCGATTACGATCCGCCGGATCACCCAGAATACTTCTGGACCAGGCAGCGTGGGTATGCGGTATTGGGTTTACAAGTATCGGATATAGCGAACAAGCTTCGTTTACATGCTGGGCTACCCATTGAAAAATCTTTAGTAGGAGAGTGGGATCGGAATAAGAGCATGATTGAGGTTGTCGCCCATCTGGACGAACTGAAACGTAAAAGTTTGCTGCGTGAAACTCGTAACTGAAATCAGGTAAGCTCACAGAAGGGGGGGCAATCCGCCAACCCTTAAAAGGACAGGGAGCAAGACATATGAGCAGCACCGATGCAGTGGACTACCTCATACGCGTGGTAAAAGAAAATTCGCGAGGTTGTGCGGCGCAACTCGCAGCTCTAGAAGCGCTGGGCGAAGCCGGTGGAGACGCGGCCATTGATTGCCTGATCGCATATGCCAACGATGCAAGTGGTGGAAGCGCTGGGCATTTGTCATCTTTGAGAGCGATGGGCAGAGCCGCTCGTCAAAAATAACTTACGGCATACAGCTAGCGCCACATGTACTGTGGCCTCCAATGCCCCTAATCACTTTTTTCGATTGTGGCGACAAGGATGGTAGAGATGAATGAGCAGCCCTATACCCCTACCAACTTACGTCGCCGCATAAACTTCTCAGACAAGTGTAAAAATGCAGCATTGCATGATTCCGCTGAACGAAAAAAAATCGGTGAGGCTTCGTCTCTTCGTCTCATTAACGGTTTAGCTTTTTCTTCCGGACTGCAAGTTTTCTGTTTGGGGAAAAAATCAGGCTACGGCTTCGGTGACCTCTGCGATACTATTATCGCTAGGCAATTGGCAAAAAACATCCAAACCGCTTATCCGGCAACTCAATCGCATAGACAGTTCCTGGTAAGTAATGGCATTTCGATAATGAAAGAGTGTCTGGCATTTAATGTGTTTAGATATGATATTCAAAATTTTTATGAAAGCATTGATCGCAAGTTGTTGCTGGAGCACTTGATTGCCGATGGAGTATGTTCGTGGCAAACGATACTCTTGATAAAAAGATTATTCCTAATACTTGATATTTATGACGTGCCTGGCTTGCCCCGCGGGCTCTCTATAAGTGGTGCTTTGGCAGAGTTCAGATTACTAAAATTTGACCAACAAATGCGTCATAACAATGACGTCTTTTTCTTCGCTCGATTCGTCGATGATATTCTAATAATAACTTCGGAAAGGTGTGCGCAACAGCAATTTGACAACCTTGTAGCGGAAGCTTTGCCTGAGGAGCTCTGCTTGCATGACGGGGAAAAAAGGACTTTTTTACCTGTGCCCGCGATTTATAAAAAATTAAGTAGAAACCCGGCTGTGCAAAGTTATTATACTCTTTGCTATCTGGGATATAAAATAAGAATATCTAATAATACCACCCACGATAAAACGTTAGGCGTGCTTCGCCGTACTGTATTGGTCGATATATCCGATAACAAAATTAAAAAACTCAAGGTTCGATTAATAAGTTCTTTTGCTAATTATATTTCAAGCTCAAAGACGTCTATTGATTTTAGACTTCTGAAAAATCGTTTGCGCGCAATTACTGGCAATTATGAAATACGAGACCCTGGTACCAAAATAACGATAAAAACAGGCATATATTATAGCTACATTCACAAGAACTCATTCGATGAGTGTGCGCTTCTAAATTTGGATAATTTCTTGAGGGGGTTGATGTTTTCGGGTGAGCACTCATTGTCGCAGCGGATAATGAGCGCACTAACACTAAGTCAGAGAAGGGAGCTGATTGGTTACAGTTTTAGTTTGGGGTTTCATAAGAAAAGATTTCATTCATTTTCATATAAAAGCTTCGAGATCATTAAAAGGGTATGGTTATGACTAGCGGGCGGCAAACCCAAAGGGTTCGTAAGCAAGATTATCGTCGTATCCTTCTAACTGAGACATGCCCGTACGAAACCCCCGTAATATTTGATAATTTTGGACTATATAAACAGATTCAACAGCTTATAAAGCGGCATGAGGATATTCGAAAGCTATTAACCCCCCTTCTCATGGATGATAAGGAGCTGAAATTTTCCATACCTTATATTTTCAATATCCGAAAAGATGTTGACTCGCCTAGAACATTGTCCCTTTTGCATCCTCGCTCTCAGATTCACTTTGTTGAGCTTTATCAGAGTTTTGATGATCAGATTTTATTGTGTTGCAAAAAAAGCAAGTTCAGTTTGAGGGCGCCTCAGAAGGTTACCAGTAAATACTATATTAAAAATCCACAGGAGAATATAAAAAAGTATCGCTCTAGTAACGCGGCTTCGGTTAAATACGAAATCAACGATAGACACCTCACAACTTATTTCGCTTACGGTGAAACCACGCGGCTTCATAAGTTTTTCGAGTCTTTTGATTACCTAAGGCTGGAAAAGCAATATTCGCAGTTTTGTTCGATGGACGTCTCTAAATGTTTCGATAGTATCTACACTCATTCGATTGCATGGGCGATTAAAACAAAAGAATATACTAAGCGACATATTAATATTGATGGGGTATTCGGTGATATTTTTGATCAGGTCATGCGATGCTCTAATTATAACGAAACTGCAGGAATACCGATTGGTCCCGAAGTTAGTAGGATATTTGCAGAGATAATATTTCAAGAAATTGATGAGCGAATCGAAAAAAGACTTCAAGCGTCCGGGGTGAAGGTGGACGTAGACTACTCCATGCGACGCTATGTAGATGATTTTTTTATTTTTACCAATTCGGATTTGATATTGAATCAAGTCATGCAGGTAGTAGAAGCTGAGTGTAAAGCTTATAAGCTCAACATTAATGAAGCTAAGTCAATAAGGGCGGAGCGTCCCTTTATTACTTCCAAAACCAAATCGCTAAGGGCTGTCCAGCGCAGATTAGTAAATCTGAGGGAGTCACTTTTTTTGGGAGAAAACTATGGATCTCCAAGGGAATTGTCTAACCAGAAAATACTAACACTGCATTTTATTGATGATATCAAGGCCGCCTGCAGCGGCGATTCGGGCGCCTATCAATTGGTAAGTTCTTATGTGGTTGGTTGGTTAAGCAATCGTATAATTAGTGCGACGGAAGAAAATATTAATCGTATCGTTGGTATGGAAAATCACCTGACTGGTTTTTCGCATTTTTTTAACTTTGCTATCCGAACTATTTTTCATTTTTATAGTATAAATCCTAGTCATACGTCATCCGTTAAGCTATGCATTGCTGTAAAGCTGGCTTGTACGTTTTATGAGAAGCACATGCCTGCCGATTTGGATAGTATCAAAACGACGGTATATAATTTGTGTAAGGAGTTTTTTTATAGTAGTGGTTATTTGGGCATGTTATCAAAAAGTGCTAATGTCAGTCTTCTTGAAGCAATGAATATCTTGGCGCTTTGCAAAGAATTAGGACCACGATATCTTCTGCCTAAAGAAGCTTTGCAGGGTGTTGCTCGAACTGATAGTGTTGAACCTCTTAATTATTTTGAGATTGTGACGCTTCTTTATTATATTGGGGATGAGCCGCTATATAGAGAGGCTCGCACAAAAGTGACTTCAAGCATACAGTATCATTTGAATCGTCTAGATGATGTGCGGATTAACTCACACAAGTTTCATTTGTTGATGGATGTTTTAACCTGTCCATATGTTGATCGAGAATTTCGTTCTTCGACTGCTTCTCGGTTGTCCGAATCAGTCACTGGGGCGAAACCTGGCAAGGTGAAACTCAAAGCTCTGATGGAGTTCTTTGATAACAATGTTTGGTTTGTTAATTGGCACAGCTTTGATTTGCTAACTGTGTTGGAGAAAAAAGAATTGCTAAGCGGCTATTGATTCGTTAGCCTACTCTCTGGGAAATACGGTGGGCTTTACACCGCAAGGTGGCAACCTGAGAGTCTGATGCTCGCATCTGATACATTAGGTCTCGTTAGCTTTCACTGGAACGGCGGGCAACCGCACACACTACACCCACCGTGTTTCTCAATCTCAGTTTTGTCCTGTCCTCTTATATCAATTCAGCATTTCAATCGATTCTCCTCTGGATTTGGGTAGTAAGAGTCGAGCTGAGTAATTAGAAATTTATGAGATATATTGATCGGACCTTTGGAGCATCGCTCCAAACGTTCCTCACTCATAGCTCTTGTAAGGATGGAACTCGGTTGTTATTCAAGGCCCCCAATGGGTGATAATTTTCATGCGTCATGCTGGAAGCTCAGAAATAACCAATATCTTCAGCAGATATCAATTCAAAAAGAGGGCCCGTCTGGGCCCTTTTTCAGTTTGTTTTTACTTCTTCAACCATCCCTCGACGACATCTGCGCCGTATTCTGATTTCCATTCCTTTAAAGCTTTGTGGTTCCCGCCTTTGGTTTCGATCATTTTACCGGTATTCGGGTTTTTGTAGACCTTCAGTTCGCGTGGTTTGCGTGTGCTGATGGTCGGGGCTGCGGCTTGACGCCGCGTAGTGTTTTGCGGTTCTAGAATGTTGATGATGTGCTTTAGACTGAAACCATAGTGTTCGAGCAGCTTGCGCAGCTTGGTTTCGAACTCGATTTCTTTCTTCAGTCCATCATCACCTTTCAGTGCTTCCAGTGCCTGGAGCTGCTCAGCGAGGTGTTTTTCCAACTGACGGTATTCTGCGAGTTTGGACATCGTCTTTTCCTTGTTCGGAGTGGTCGTGCTTACTTATTAAGATAAAACGGGCAGGTTATAAGTTCAGCGCTATTTCCGGCGATTCAGTTGGCTGTCAATGTGCGCCATTTCCGATTTAATCGCGCTGATGGTCAGCATTTGTATAGGGCTAGCTTTTCCCGGCCCTGCGTTGATGGTTTTCAGCAGGGCATTGAGATGGGCCTTCCGAGTTTTGAGCGTGTCAGACCAACTGGCGCTGTTCTGTATCGGCTTGTTCATTACGTTCATCCTTGCGTCGTTCTGGATTGTTCATATCTTCGAGGTACTGCGGTACTGTCAGGCTGTCGAGCTGGATTAAGTCCCGCGCGCGATATTGGCGCGAACGAGCTGATAGCTCTTCCCACGTCCAATTCCCAAAGTTCTCACCTTGCTCCGGAACGGCAAGCTTCATAAGTCCAATCTGGTCACGGTCAAGCAGGTTGTAATTGGCCCACAATTTTCCGCCCACCTCGAACAACGCTTTTGCGGCCTCGTTCCACTTCTCTTCGAGTACCGTTTGCGATAGCAGCAGGGCGGTGCGCTCTATCCCCTTATGCTTTACCTGTGCTTCTGCGATGTATTTATCTACGGTGACCAGCTCCTGCTCTAAAGCCTTCATGATCAGGTGTTGGCGACGATTGTGTTCGGTGGCCACCGTGAGGTTCTTCGCCGCCTTCTGCGCATCAGTGTTGGCGGTCTTCTCGCCTTCGGTATCACCCCAGGCGACTGCCTGCGCGTAAGCCGTGGCAGCGTCCGTCTCGGCCTGACGAGCTCTCGCCATGTCCTCTTCCGCCTGCTGCTGAATCTGCTCCAAACGGTTGCTGAGGCTTTGGCGCTTCTCCCTCAACTCCTGTTCATCAGCGGTCCAGTTATCCATCGCTTCGATGTATCCCGCCATCAGGGAATCGCAGTAGGCAAGGTTCTCGCGGCGACTGATCTTCCTGTCCAAAAGGTCGGCGTTGTTTTTGCGCGAATCGAAACTCCGTTTCAGCTCGTTGTACCTGTTGCGGAGTTCGCGCTCCTGAGTCGGCTCGATGGTTTCCTCGCCTTCCAGCACAGCCTCAAGAGGCAGTAGTTCGGCATGCAGTTGGTCGGCCTCGCTCAACAGATGGTCGCGACGGTCTTTCAGGTTTTGAATCTCGTTCATGTGGTTGGTCTCTGTTCAATTCGATTGTGGGTTTGCTGAGTGGCTGGCGAGGCCGGGATTTAGCCGGCGCTACCTCGATCAGCAGAGATGCCCTCAGGCAGCCCGAGCCTCGCTCTCATCCATTCCCGGAATCGTCTTCACGATGTAGCAACGTTGCGTACCGAGGCCTGGTAACCGGATCA
>NZ_RCNX01000015.1:0-30257 GCF_004307595.1 Pseudomonas sp. Sample_23 | reverse complement strand
CTGTTCGTCCCACCACCCCTTCAAGTCTAACCATACAAGCGAGCCTGCTCGCGAAAGCGGCTTCACATTCAATGAATATGCTGACTGTTACTCCGCTTTCGCGAGCAGGCTCGCTCCCACATGGGCTTTGTTTTCTCGAGGAAGAATGGGTTTTTTCCGCGTTCAAGGGTTGATTAATCTGCGCGATGACCGCAGTAATCCCACTTCACAAATGGATTTCCCCATCTGACCAGAGGCCAGGTTCATGAGCGTTATCGATCTTCGCAGCGACACCGTCACCCAACCGACTCCCGCCATGCTCGATGCGATGACCGCAGCCGATACCGGTGACGATGTGTATGGCGAAGATCCGACGGTCAATCACCTCGAGGCCGAACTGGCCCAACGACTGGGCTTTGCCGCCGCGCTATTCGTGCCGACCGGGACCATGAGCAACCTGCTCGGCCTGATGGCGCACTGCGAGCGTGGCGACGAATACATTGTCGGTCAGCAGGCGCACACCTATAAGTACGAAGGTGGCGGGGCGGCGGTGCTCGGTTCGATTCAGCCGCAGCCGCTGGAAGTGCAGGCCGACGGTTCACTGGATCTGGATCAGGTTGCGGCCGCGATCAAACCGGACGATTTCCATTTCGCCCGCACCCGTTTGCTGGCGCTGGAAAACACCATGCAGGGCAAGGTGCTGCCGCTGGAGTATCTGGCGCGCGCGCGACGCTTTACTCAGGAACACGGCCTGCAATTGCACCTGGACGGCGCGCGGTTGTACAACGCGGCGGTCAAGCTCGGCGTCGATGCCCGGGAAATCACCCAGCATTTCGATTCGGTGTCGGTGTGCCTGTCCAAAGGCCTCGGCGCACCGGTCGGTTCGGTGCTGTGCGGTTCCGAGCAACTGATCGGCAAGGCGCGGCGTTTGCGCAAAATGGTCGGTGGCGGCATGCGTCAGGCCGGGTTGCTCGCGGCGGCTGGCTTGTACGCGCTGGATCATCACGTCGAACGGCTGGCGGATGACCATGCCAATGCGCAGTTGCTCGCCGAGGGTCTGCGTGAGGCCGGTTTCGTCGTCGAGCCCGTGCAAACCAACATGGTCTATGTGCAAATGGGCGACAAGGCCGCAGCACTCAAGGACTTTGCCGGCGAACGCGGGATCAGGCTCAGCGCCGCTGCGCGCTTGCGCATGGTCACGCACATGGACGTCAGCCGCGCGCAAATCGAACAAGTGATCGCGACATTCGTCGAGTTTTCACGCAAGTGACAGCGTCAGCCGTCCAATTGACCGTTTCTATCGTATAAACACGCTGTACCCCGCGCGCAGGGCCGATATAATGCGGCCCTTTGCCGTCGCTTCGTCTCATGACGTTTCGAACAGGCCTTTGGCCGCAGCCTCCGTGGAAGAACCTAATGAAAAGCGCAGAAATCCGTGAAGCCTTCCTTCGCTTCTTCGAAGAGCAAGGCCACACCCGTGTAGCCTCAAGCTCTTTGATTCCGGGCAACGACCCAACCCTGCTGTTCACCAACGCGGGGATGAACCAGTTCAAGGACTGCTTCCTGGGCCAGGAAAAACGTGCGTACACCCGTGCCACCAGCAGTCAGAAATGCGTGCGCGCCGGCGGCAAGAACAGTGACCTGGAAAACGTCGGTTATACCGCACGTCACCACACGTTCTTCGAGATGCTCGGTAACTTCAGCTTCGGCGACTACTTCAAGCACGACGCGATCACCTTTGCCTGGACCTTCCTGACTGGCGTGCTCAAGCTGCCGAAGGAAAAGCTCTGGGTCACTGTCTACGCCACCGACGACGAAGCGTATGACATCTGGACACAGAAAATCGGTGTGCCGGCCGAGCGCATGATCCGCATCGGCGACAACAAGGGCGCTCCATACGCTTCCGACAACTTCTGGACCATGGGCGATACCGGCCCGTGCGGCCCGTGCACCGAGATTTTCTACGATCACGGCGAGCACATCTGGGGCGGCCCGCCGGGCTCGCCGGAAGAAGATGGCGACCGCTACATCGAAATCTGGAACAACGTGTTCATGCAGTTCAACCGCACCGCCGATGGCGTGTTGCATCCGTTGCCTGCGCCGTCGGTGGACACCGGCATGGGCCTGGAGCGGATCAGTGCGGTGATGCAGCACGTCAACTCCAACTACGACATCGACCTGTTCAAGAACCTGCTCAAGGCTTCGGCTGAAGCGATCGGCTGCGAAAACGGCGATCAGTCGTCGCTCAAAGTCGTCTCCGACCACATTCGTTCCTGCGGTTTCCTGATCGCCGACGGCGTGCTGCCGTCCAACGAAGGTCGCGGTTACGTGCTGCGCCGGATCATCCGTCGCGCCTGCCGTCACGGCAACAAGCTCGGCGCCACCGGCAGCTTTTTCTATAAGATCGTCGCGGCGCTGGTTGCCGAGATGGGCGAAGCCTTCCCGGAACTGCAGAAGCAGCAAAGCAACATCGAGCGCGTGCTCAAGGCTGAAGAAGAGCAGTTCTCCAAGACCCTGGAGCACGGCCTGAAAATCCTCGAGCAGGATCTGGCCGAGCTCAAAGGCACCGTGGTGCCAGGCGACGTGGTGTTCAAACTCTACGACACCTACGGTTTCCCGATGGACCTGACCGCCGACATCGCCCGCGAACGCGGCCTGACCGTCGACGAAGCCGGTTTCGAGCGCGAGATGGAAGCGCAGCGTGTTCGCGCGCGTTCGGCCAGCTCGTTCGGTCTGGACTACAACACCCTGGTCAAGGTCGACGTGGCCACCGAGTTCACCGGTTACGCCGCCACCAGCGGCTCGGCGAAAATCGTTGCCATCTATAAGGATGGCCAGTCGGTCGACGTGCTGAGCGAAGGTCAGGAAGGCGTGATCGTGCTCAACCAGACGCCGTTCTACGCCGAATCCGGTGGCCAGATCGGCGACTGCGGTTTCATTCAGGCCGGCAGCAGCCGCTTCGACGTGCGCGATACCACCAAGACCGGCGGCGCATTCCTGCACCACGGCGTGCTGGCCACGGGCAGCCTGACCATTGGCGCACCGGTGGAAACCCACGTCGACGCCGAAGTGCGTCACGCTACCGCGCTGAACCACTCGGCCACCCACTTGCTGCACGCCGCGCTGCGTCAGGTGCTCGGTGAGCATGTGCAGCAGAAAGGTTCGTTGGTCGACAGTCAGCGTCTGCGTTTCGACTTCAGCCACTTCGAAGCGATCAAGCCAGAACAGATCAAGCAGCTGGAAGACATCGTCAACGCCGAGATTCGCAAGAACTCCGCCGTTGAAACCGAAGAAACCGACATCGAAACCGCGAAGAACAAAGGCGCCATGGCGCTGTTCGGCGAGAAGTACGGCGACAGCGTGCGCGTGCTGAGCATGGGCGACTTCTCGGTTGAACTGTGCGGCGGTATCCACGCCAACCGTACCGGCGACATCGGCCTACTGAAAATCATCAGCGAAGGCGGTGTGGCCTCGGGCGTGCGTCGTATCGAGGCAGTCACCGGTGCTGCGGCGCTGGCCTACTTGAACGCGGCGGAAGAACAACTCAAGGAAGCGGCCAGCCTGGTCAAGGGCAGCCGCGACAACCTGATCGACAAGCTCTCGGCGGTACTGGAGCGCAACCGTCTGCTGGAGAAACAACTCGAGCAGTTGCAGGCCAAGGCAGCCAGCGCTGCGGGCGACGATCTGTCGGCCTCGGCGGTGGACGTCAAGGATGTGAAGGTGCTGGCCGCCCGTTTGGACGGTCAGGATGGCAAGGCGCTGCTGGCGCTGGTCGATCAGCTGAAAAACAAACTCGGCCGCGCAGTGATCCTGCTCGGCGGTGTCCATGAGGAAAAGGTCGTACTGGTTGCAGGCGTAACCAAGGACCTGACTGGCCAACTCAAAGCCGGTGATTTGATGAAACAGGCTGCTGCGGCAGTGGGCGGGAAGGGCGGTGGTCGTCCGGACATGGCGCAGGGCGGCGGTGTCGATGCCGCTGCGCTGGATGGCGCGCTGGCGCTGACCGTTCCATTCGTCGAGCAGGCTTTATAAGACGGCTCGCCGGGCCCGCAGTCTAGTGGCGGGCCCGGCGACTGTTCGAAAGATTATTGGGCGCCCTTCATGGGCAGAGGCGGCTTTGAAATGGCTTTGATCGTACAGAAATTTGGAGGCACCTCGGTCGGCACTGTCGAGAGAATCGAGCAGGTCGCCGACAAGGTTAAGAAATTCCGCGATGCCGGCGATGACCTGGTGGTTGTGCTGTCTGCAATGAGCGGCGAAACCAACCGTCTGATCGATCTGGCCAAGCAAATCAGTGGCGAGGCGCAACCGGTTCCGCGCGAGCTGGACGTGATCGTGTCCACCGGTGAGCAGGTGACGATTGCCCTGTTGGCCATGGCGCTGATCAAGCGCGGTGTGCCGGCGGTGTCGTACACCGGCAATCAGGTACGGATCCTGACTGACAGTGCGCACAATAAAGCGCGTATCTTGCAGATTGATGACCAGAAGATTCGCGGTGATCTGAAGGCTGGCCGTGTGGTGGTTGTCGCCGGTTTCCAGGGCGTCGATGAGCACGGCAACATCACCACCCTCGGTCGCGGCGGTTCCGATACCACCGGCGTGGCACTGGCGGCGGCCTTGAAGGCGGATGAATGCCAGATCTACACCGACGTTGACGGTGTCTACACCACCGACCCGCGTGTGGTGCCGGTCGCTCAGCGTCTGGACAAGATCACCTTCGAAGAGATGCTGGAAATGGCCAGCCTCGGTTCCAAGGTGCTGCAGATCCGTGCGGTGGAATTCGCCGGCAAGTACAACGTTCCGCTGCGCGTATTGCACAGCTTCAAGGAGGGTCCGGGCACCCTCATTACTATTGATGAAGAGGAAACCATGGAACAGCCGATCATTTCCGGCATCGCTTTCAACCGCGATGAAGCCAAGCTGACCATCCGTGGCGTGCCAGACACCCCGGGCGTGGCGTTCAAGATTCTCGGCCCGATCAGTGCCGCGAACATCGAAGTCGACATGATCGTGCAGAACGTCGCGCACGATAACACCACCGACTTCACCTTCACCGTGCACCGCAACGACTACCAGGCCGCACAGACTGTGCTGGAAAACACCGCTCGCGAGATCGGTGCTCGTGAAGTGGTTGGCGACACCAAGATCGCCAAGGTCTCGATCGTCGGCGTCGGCATGCGTTCCCACGCAGGCGTGGCCAGCCGCATGTTCGAATCCCTGGCGAAAGAAAGCATCAACATCCAGATGATCTCGACTTCGGAAATCAAGGTGTCCGTAGTGATCGAAGAGAAGTACCTGGAACTGGCCGTGCGCGCGCTGCACACGGCTTTCGAACTGGATGCTCCGGCCCGTCAGGGCGAGTAATCCGCTTCTGTGAAGGGCGCGGTCTGACCGCGCCCTTTATTTTTGAATGGCGCGAGCCCCGGAACTGTTCTTTTGCTCGCGCTGGTCAATACTCAGGCATGTAGGGCTACGATCGCTGCGGTTGTAGGTCGGGTGCCTTTTTTTTGCAGACTGTTGTCCCTGAAATGAATGGCGTAAGGAGAAAGGTATGCTGATTCTGACTCGTCGGTGCGCGGAAAGCCTGATTATCGGTGACGGCGAAATCACCGTGACCGTGCTCGGCGTCAAAGGAAACCAGGTGCGTATCGGCGTCAACGCTCCGAAAGAGGTTGCGGTGCACCGTGAGGAAATTTACCTGCGTATAAAGAAAGAGAAGGACGAAGAACCAAGCCATTAATTTTTATCGATTTTTATGTTTGCAAACGGGGAAGAAGCTGGTTAATATACGCCCCGTGTTGCGGAGAGCTGGCCGAGTGGCCGAAGGCGCTCCCCTGCTAAGGGAGTACACCTCAAAAGGGTGTCGGGGGTTCGAATCCCCCGTTCTCCGCCATTATTTGCTTAGTACGTCGTAATCTGGCTTCTTCTGTAAGTTGTTGAAATTACTAGAAAAAGTGTTTGACATAGAGATTAGACGGCCTATAATGCGCGGCAACAAATGCACTCGTAGCTCAGCTGGATAGAGTACTCGGCTACGAACCGAGCGGTCACAGGTTCGAATCCTGTCGAGTGCACCATTTAAGAGTTATTTGCTGTAAGGTGAGTAACTCGGCTTCAGCCAGTTGTGGTCTGGTTTAAAAACACAAAATGCACTCGTAGCTCAGCTGGATAGAGTACTCGGCTACGAACCGAGCGGTCACAGGTTCGAATCCTGTCGAGTGCACCATATACCAAGAAGCCCGCGTTTAACGCGGGCTTTTTGCTGTCCGGGATTTGGCTTTTCCCTTCACACAGCCTCTTTCATCAAAATCAATTTGAGCACTGCGGCCTCGCTTGAGGTCGTAACGATAGCTCGTGGTCGACGTGCGCGTGTTGATCTTGTCGGGCTTGCCCAGTGCGCTTTCGACGTCCCGCTGGCTCATGCCGGCAATCACTCGCCGATTGATGATCGCTTCGCGCCGCTGCCTGTTATCGATCAGGTTTCCACATTTGTGTTCGGTGCCGCCGACGATGCCCGGTTCGCGTCCGCTGTCTTTCATGCCGGTCGCGGCTTCGTGATTGAACTCCGGCATGATTGCGACCCAGCCGGGTGAATACGGGTGGACCTCCTGAATTGAGAGTTGCTCGCCAGTTGCGCAGCTCATCGATGTGAATGTGACGCTGCCGTCAGCGGCCTGGCAACGATGAAGTGTGGTGGCGTTGGCAGGCGTGGTGTGGAGCAGGGCGGTCAGTAGATATAGCGCGGGTTTTGCTGGCATTCGATGTCCTCCATGACGATCTAAGCTCAAGGGTAGTCGCTGCTTTTTGCGTTGCCGGTGTGTTTTCTTTTCAAGATGAGTCGTCGCATTTGCACGGGTCAGGCAGGTGCTCAGGTTTGTTTCGCAAGCGCTTGTTTCAGCCGTGATTTTTTCAACGTTTTAAACCGTCAGGCGTGTATCATTGCGCCCGTCAGCCCCGCCGGGGCTTATGGAAAACCTCCATGGACTTACCCAGTAGTTGTTCAGTAAACCGTTTCACCAATCATGAATTGACTGATTGATCCTTCCGGCGTGCCCCGCTGCTGGGAGTGGAGTTCGCCTTGTCCGAAATCGAAGTAAAGAAAACACAGGAAAGCCTGCAGGACCGCCTGGCTCAGGTCGTCGAGTTGTTGCAGCGCCAACGTGTCGTTGAAGACCTGACTCATCGCCAGGAAGGTCCGCACCACGACCGCGTGGAAAACCTGGTTCACCGGCAAAACCTCGTCGAGCTGCAACGCAAACTCGATGATCTGCACTCCGCCGACGTCGCCTACATCCTTGAAGCCTTGCCGCTGGACGATCGTCTGACGCTCTGGCAACTGGTCAAGGCCGATCGCGACGGCGACATTCTTCTCGAAGTATCCGATTCCGTCCGTGAGACGCTGATCGCCGACATGGACGATCACGAGCTCCTGGCTGCGGCCAAGGACATGGACGCCGACGAACTCGCTGACCTGGCCTCCGAGCTGCCGCGCGACGTTGTCCATGAGCTGATGGAGAGTCTGGATAACCAGCAGCGCGAACGCGTGCGCTCGGCCCTCTCCTATGACGAGGATCAGGTCGGTGCGTTGATGGACTTCGAGATGGTGACGATCCGTGAGGACGTCAGCCTTGAAGTGGTTCTGCGTTACCTGCGTCGCCTGAAAGAGCTTCCCGGTCATACCGACAAACTGTTCGTGGTCGATTACGACGGCGTGCTCAAGGGCGTGCTGCCGATCAAGCGTCTGCTGGTCAACGATCCGGAGAAGCAGGTCGCCGAAGTCATGGCCAGCGATCCGGTCAGTTTCCATCCTGACGAAGACGCCTACGACGCCGCTCAGGCATTCGAGCGTTACGACTTGATCTCGGCGCCGGTGGTCGACAAGAACGGCAAACTGATCGGCCGTCTGACCATCGACGAAATGGTCGACCTGATCCGTGAGGAAAGCGAAAGCGAAGTCCTCAACATGGCCGGTCTGCGCGAAGAGGAAGATATCTTCGCCTCGGTATGGAAATCCCTGCGTAACCGTTGGGCGTGGCTGGCGGTGAACCTGATCACTGCATTTGTCGCATCGCGGGTGATCGGTCTGTTCGAAGGTTCGATCGAGAAGCTCGTGGCACTGGCGGCGCTGATGCCGATCGTGGCGGGTATCGGCGGCAACTCCGGTAACCAGACCATCACCATGATCGTGCGCGCCATGGCGCTGGATCAGGTCAGCACCGGCAACACCTCGCGCTTGATGCGCAAAGAGCTGGCGGTCGGTTTGATCAACGGTCTGGTCTGGGGCGGGGTGATCGGTGTAGTCGCGTACATGCTCTACGGCAGTTGGTCGCTTGGCGTGGTGATGACGGCAGCGATGACGCTCAATCTGTTGCTGGCGGCGTTGATGGGCGTGTTGATCCCGATGACGCTGGCCAAAATGGGCCGCGATCCGGCGATGGGCGCCAGTGTGATGATCACCGCAATGACCGACAGCGGTGGCTTCTTCATCTTCCTCGGGTTGGCGACAATCTTCCTGCTCTGACCTTGTGCAATGAAAAGCCCGTCAAATCGACGGGCTTTTTTGTGCCTGCCACACAGATATGAGCGCAAGTACAAGTAACCGTGGCGAGGGGATTTATCCCCGCTGGACTGCGCAGCAGTCCCATTGTTTTTGGGGCTGCCATGCAGCCCAACGGGGATAAATCCCCTCGCCACACTCAATTGCCAAGCGGCCATCTGTCATATTGCGGGCAAAAAAAAGCCAGCAATCATGCTGGCTTCAATATGCTCGGTATAACTCAGGACGCGTCAGCGGCCATTTCTGCGTCGTGTGCGATCAGCGACACCAGGGCGTTCTGCTGACGGTGCGACAGCTGACGGAAGCGTTGCAACAGCTCGCGCTCGTGCAGCGACAGCTCCGGGCTGTCCAGGCGCATGCTCAGCTCTTCGCCCAGTGCGCCTTCCTGAATAAGACTCTGCTCAAGGCGCGCAATGATCTCGGAGTTCATGCTGCGATGATGATTGCGAGCCACCTCGGCAATGCGTTCACGCATTCCGTCTGGCAGACGTACGACAAACTTGTCAGCCGTACGGCTGGAATAAATTGCCTGTTTCAATGGGCGCATATATTTAACCGGTTAGTTCAGGGGAGCGGTTCTCGGGATTGGCCGCAGGATGTGTGGTAGGACAAGCATCCGGACCAATTGGTTCAACCTGAATTGTTAAGAGGCCGGCATCATGCCTCAAAATTGCCAGATCATTGGCGTCAATTCTGTGACAAATATTGAGCCGGGTAAAGGCGTAATGCCAGCACCAGTTGTCAGAAATGCGGACTGGTTGGAAAACTTTCCATCCTTCCGTATCGCTGCCCGCTTTCGCATGCACATCTGTTGATGTCCGCAGACCTCAGAACGTGCATGCTATGCGGCTCGCTATTCTTGATCCCTATGTGTACAGGATAGTGGCAATTTGCCGATTTACTAGAGGCAGGACCCGTCGGAGGGCGTTTTCGGGATGGATGGCAAGCTTTTTTACCTGATGGGGCCGTCCGGTTCGGGCAAGGACAGCCTGATCGATGCATCGCGCGAGCCACTGCGGGCGTTGAACTGTGAAGTAATGCGTCGGGTGATTACCCGCTCGGCGGAGTCCGTCGGCGAAGATGCAATTGGCGTGACGCCTGAAGAGTTCGAGCGGCGACAGCACGCCGGCGCTTTTTCCTTGGCCTGGCAAGCCAACGGCCTCTCCTACGGCATTCCAAGGGAAATGGATGAATGGTTGCAAGCGGGCCGGCACGTACTGGTCAACGGGTCAAGAGCGAACCTGCGTCAAGCAATGGAGAAGTATCCAACCCTGGTGCCGGTTCTGCTGACAGTCAACGATGAGGTCCTGCGCAAGCGCTTGCTCAGCCGTGGTCGGGAGACCCCTGAGCAAATCGATGCGAGGCTGGCTCGCAATGCGTTGTTCAAAGACCGAAGATCCAGCGACAGCCCCGTTCATCAGATCGACAACTCTGTTGACCTCGCTATCGCGGTCTCTTCGTTATTGGAATTGGTTCGGCTCAACGCAGAAGCGGATCGAACTTGATCTTGCGCCCTGCAATCAGCGCCAGCACAAACAGCACCGCAAACACGCCACAGCCAACCAGAGGCAAGGTGACTTCCGTCTCCTCGAACAGCGCCAGATGGGTAACGCCACTCAGTAAAGCGAGGATGAGAAATCCTGTCGCCGATTTGGACATGTTGTACTCCTGAAGATATTTCAAAAAACCAGACGTTCGGTGGTTGGCGCCGAGGCTAGCTCAGGCTCGCTGACCATTTGTGTAGAAGCGTCGCTGCGATCACTCAACACTGCCCACTGCGGCGCTTTCTGCACTTGCAAGTAATGCGGCATGCGCTGCGCCACTGGCTGCTCAATGTCAGCCTTGGGAAAAAAATGCGATCCGAGCAAGAAAGCCAATGCCGCTGCGTTTGCAAGCAAGAGGGTGCTGTTCATGGCACGACGCTCCAAATTGTTCTTTTTGATAGAACAGGCATAGCAGTCGCCGTGCCAACAGTGTAACGGCTGATAAGTCCTTTAAAAACAAGGGGTTGGTATGTTTTTTCCGGCGACGCTGATTGCAATCTGCAATGACCGCATTTCCGCGCAGTGCAAATTGCCCGGTAAAAGTTCCCGCAATCTTCCAGGGCGCTTGCCTACACTTAAAAAGCCCTACGGACGACATGACAAAACAGGGGCTGGCCGTTAACATGCACGCCGTCTGTCGCGCCGCATACAGCCCGCGTCAATCAGTGTCTCAGTAGCTCAATTGGATAGAGCATCCCCCTCCTAAGGGGAAGGTTGCAGGTTCGAACCCCGCCTGGGACACCACCTCTTCAAAAAACAAAAAGCCCCGTCGCACTTACTCGTGCGGCGGGGCTTTTTGCGTTGGAGCGCTGGCGAGCTTTACAGCAACTCCGAACGGCGCAACGCCTCGATGGTTTCAATCAGGTCGTCGTACGCCACCGGTTTACCCAGATGCTGATCGAACCCGGCTTCACGGGACTTCTGCATGTCGCTCTGAGTGCCATACCCGGTGAGGGCGATCGCCGGTACGTTTTTCACCAGCGGCAGCTTGCGCAGGGCAGCCATCAGTTCATAGCCGGTCATGACCGGCATGCCGAGGTCGGAGATGATCAGATCGAAGCGCGTGCTCTCAGCGGCTTTCAGCGCTGCCACCGGATGATCGAAGGCCGTTACGTCGGCGTCTTCCATCTCCAGCAGCAGCTTCAAGGTCTCCAGCACTTCCGGCGAGTCGTCGACCAGCAGAATGCTCAAGCCATCGAGCTTGCCGGAAACCGGTTCAACCTCGGCTGTTGCAGCGGTTTCTTCGACATCAGTCGACAGCGGCAGGCGAACGGTAAAGGTACAACCGGCGCCCAGCCCCGGCGAAGCAACCTTCACCGTGCCGTGCTGGGCTTCGGTCAGTTGCCGCACCAGTGACAGGCCGATGCCCAAGCCTTCACGTTGATGGTTGGTGTGCTGTTTTTCCGCCTGGCCGAACAGATCGAAGACGTGTTCGAGGTTTTCCGCAGCGATGCCGACGCCGTTATCCTTGACGTCCAGTTGCGCCATTTTCCCGCTCTTGCTGGCGATCAACTCAATGCGCCCGCTCGGTGGTGTGAACTTCAAGGCATTGTTGACCAGATTCCAAATGATCTGCTCGACCCGTGTCGGATCGGCATGAATGATCAACGGTGCTTCAGACAATTGCAGGTCGATCCGCGTGGCATGCTGCTCATTGAGCACTACCGTGTGGATGTCACGCAGCACCGCGCTCAGATCGACACGCGCCAATTGCAGTTTGAGCTTGCCGGTGCGCACCCGCGCTACATCAAGCAGGTCGTCGATGATCCGCGCCTGACTGTTCACCGCATCGCAGATGGTATTGACCGCTTTGGTCGCCGGGCCGGCAGTACGGATCATCGGCAGGCGCCGCAGCAGTTCGGCGTTGAGCTGAATCAGATTCAACGGATGCTTGAGTTCGTGGGACATGACCGCAAAGAACTCATCACGCAGGGACACAGTATTGCGCGTCTGCGCCAGTTCCTTGCTCTGTTCATCCTGCTGGCGCTTGTGCCCGGTCAGGTCGCGGGCGATTTTCACATAGCCTTGCAAGCGGTCGCCGCTGAGCCGGGTGACCTCGCCGCTGCAGAAGAAACGGCTGCCATCCTTGCGCACATGCCAGCGCTCATCCTCCGAGCGCCCGTGCTGACGAGCCGTGGACAATTCACTTTCAGCCATGCCGGCAGCACGGTCTTCGGCTGTGAAGATGAAATCGTAGTACTGACCTTCGGCCTCGTTTTTGCTGTGGCCAAAGATCAGTTCAGCGCCTTTGTTCCAACTGGTGATCGCACCCATTTCATCGAGGATGATAATCGCGTAATCACGCGTACTCTCAGCGACCAGACGCATGCGTTCCTCGCCCAGGCGCAGCTCTTCCTCGGCTTCGCGGCGCTTGCTGATGTCGATGAAGGTCAGCACGGTGCCGTCGATATGGTCTTCGCTGGAGCGATAAGGCAGCAAGCGGGCGATGTACCAGCGGTTATCGGTACTGTTGACCTCGCGTTCGATCATGTTCAGCGATTCGAACACTTGCGCCGCGTCCTCGGTCATCGCCGGGTAATTCAGACGATGGGTGATATCCAGCAGTGAACGGCCAGTGTCTACCGGCAGCATGCTGAAGATGTCGGTAGCGCGCGGCGTGAACCATTTGATGCGCATGCTGCGATCGACGAACACCGTAGCAATATCAGTAGAAGCGATCAGATTGGTCAGATAATCGTTGATCTTGTCCGTTTCTTCGACTTTGGTCTTCAGCTCGTAGTTGACCGTCAACAGCTCTTCATTGATTGACTGCAACTCTTCCTTGCTGGTCTCGAGCTCTTCGGTGGCCGAGCGCAGTTCTTCGTTGATCGCCTGCATCTCCTCGTTGGAAGCCTTGAGCTCTTCGCTGGAGATTTCCGACTGTTCGATGGTGTCCTGCAAATGCAATTTGGTGCGTTGCAACTCACGTTCCAGATTCGAGAGCACTTGGCTTTCAGTCTGCAGCACCGTGGTCAGCGCCTGCTCGTGCGCGTCGATCTCCGTTTCATCGAAGGTCACCAGCACGCACTCGCTGTCGAAGTCGTCGTCCTTGTACGGCTGCGCAATCAGCGTGATGCGGTACTGACGCTCCTCGCGCTTGAGCAGCACTTCACGCGAGCGCACGGTGAGGTTGCTTTGCTGCACCTGGAACAGCGTCGTGCGGATTTCCAGGCGCAGTTCCGGCAGGATCAGCGTCAGCAAGTTGCGTGACAGCTCGCCGCCGACATGCCGAAGGAAGCGCCCGGCGGCTTCGCTCATGTGAAGGATATCGGCGTTGGTGTCGACGATGATGCTCGGCGGGGCGAAGCGTTCTATGGCGCGGCGGTGGATATCGGCAAACGACAGCTTGACGGGCTCTATGGCTTTCGATGGCGGTCGGGAAACGCTGGTGCGCATGTAACCGCCACGCGGCATGGTCGGGGTGCGGCGGCTGTTCGCGGTGCCGGTCTTGGCGCGGAAGATGCGGTTGCGCTTGTCCACGGGCGCGAACAGTTCGTGGCAGGCATCGGCGCTTTCCGAAGTGCCGAGAAACAGGAAACCACCCGGTCGCAGGGCGAAGTGGAACATCTGCAGGATTTCCCGCTGCACCTCGCGATCCAGGTAAATCAGCAGATTGCGGCAAACGATCAGGTCGATCTGCGAGAACGGCGGATCGGACAACAGGCTGTGCTTGGCGAACAGCACTTTCTCGCGGATTTCCTTGCGAATCCGGTAATGCTCATTGTCCTGGACGAAATAATGCCGAAGGCGTGTTGGCGGTACGTCGGTGACGATGGCTTGCGGATAGGTGCCGGCGCGGCCAGTGGTGATCGCGCGTTCGTCGATATCGGTGGCGAACACTTGCAGGTTGGCCTTGCTGCTTTGTACCTGCATCTGATCATCGAGCAGGATCGCCAGGCTGTAGGCTTCTTCGCCGGTCGAGCAGCCGGCAGACCAGACGCGCAGTTCTTCTTTTTCCGACGAGTCGGCAACCGATTGCACCAGTTGCGGCAGCACATCGCGCTCAAGGGCTTCGAAGGCTTCGCGGTCACGGAAGAAGTTGGTCACGCCGATCAGCATGTCGCCGAGCAGGGCCTTGGATTCTTCCGGGGTATTTTGCAGGTAGTCGTAATAGGCGCTGAGGTCAGACTGGCTGGTGACCTGCATGCGCCGCTCGATGCGGCGCAGCACGGTGGCGCGCTTGTAGTGTTTGAAATCGTGACCGGTGCTGCTGCGCAGGTACAACAGGATTTCATGCAGGCGTTGTTCGGCGATCGACGCTTCGTGTTCGTTTGCAGGCTTCAAGGCTTTCAAGTCGGGATCATTGGCGCTGGGTAATTTGATGTTCTGAGAGTTGCGCCACAGCTCCATCAGTTTCTGCGGCATCTCGACCACTGGCAGTATCAGATCGACCATGCGCGTCTCGATGGCGGCGCGCGGCATGCCGTCGAACTCGGCATCTTCCGGCACTTGCACCAGCGTCACGCCACCCTGTTCCTTGATTCGCGACAAGCCCACCGCACCATCGGAACCGGTGCCTGAAAGCACCAGGCAAAAAGCCCGCTCGCGATGCACATCGGCCAGATCGCGGAAGAACAGGTCGATGGCAGTGTGGCGCGCTTGCGGTGAGCCAGCGGGGCTGACGCGCAGGTAGCCGTCATTCATCGTCAGCGAGTGCGCCGGAGAAATCACGTACACGCAGTTCTTTTCGATCAGCACCGGCTGCGTCACTTGCAACACCGGCATGCGCGTCGATTCCTGAATGATCTGGTCGGCGATGCTCTGGTGATCGGGCGACAGGTGCAAAATGATCACGAACGCCATGCCACTGTCCTTCGGCATATGCTCGAAAAACAGCTTGATTGCTTGCAGGCCGCCCGCCGAGGCGCCGATGCCCACCACCGGGAAATTCAGGTGGCTGGGGGTCAGGTCCTTGCGTTCGGGCGCAGAGGGCGAGGCAGGGGTTTTCGAGGTCATCACTTCGGCCTTTTTTTGTGGCGTTACAAGCGTATCGCGGACGTCCGGGGGCGCAGGTAATTGAGCAGAATAAACCTCATTTGCGAATCTGCCTGCACTTTTGAAGGACAAATGTGCTGCCTGTGTTTTTGACATCCGGTGATTGGCAACCGTGCCGATTAATTTTCCGGCGTGATGATCGGTGGTCAGTCGTCGTTGATTTCGACTTTGCCGAGGCTCCCACTGACCTCGGTTACATGCCGACGGCCGAAGACTTCGTAGGTAGTCCCGCTGGCCTCTACGCCCGGCTTGCGCACGGCCAGTTGGGCGAATAACCCAGTCTTTTCGCTGTAACTGCCGAACCAGTCAATCAGCGCCCCGATGTAGCAGTCGCCGCCGATCATTACCGGCAAATCGGTGATCTTTTCGATGGCGTAGTGCCCTGGACCGTAGCTGTAGTAATCGTCTTCGCCGGCGCCCGTCGGAGGAAAGGGGCAAAGGGGCGCGTCAGGGTTTGAGCCCGATGCGACTTTCGTTGCCTGAGTGATGGCGTGGTCGAGTGCCGCGCGCAAATCCGCTTCGAGCTCATAGGTGCTGGTGCCGTCTTCCGTATGTTGCGTGGTTGGCACTTGCAGGGAGTAAGCGTAACGCACGGACACCGTCGGTACCTGACGGTTGATCTTCAGCGGATTGAGCAGGTACAGATTATCGACACCATAGGCGCCGTTTCGGTAAGCGGCATAGATTCTGTCGTGAAGCCTGATCCAGCTGATTGCCTGATTAGCGCCACGGTCGTTGGTGTAGAATAGCGAGCTTTCCGGCTCGACCGATCTTTTGACGAACCGCTCGCCCGTGCGGCGCCAGGTTTCCACGTACGTGAACAAGCCGGTGCCGCCTGCGTATGTGTCGACGATAAGGTCGCGCTGGCCATCATTGTCCAGATCCAGCAGTGCGTAAGAAGTCCGTCCGGTCTCGGCGGCGCCTCCGATGCTTGAGGCTTTCAATGCTTGCCACTCATCCTCGCTCACGCCTTTGGGACGCGACTTGGGGAAGTTGGTTTGCTCGCCGTAACTGTCGACTGGATCGCCCGCGAACGATGTCTGCGAAGACTCGAAAGCCCGTGCGGCCAAGGCATGTTCCAGCGCAAATTCCGGGTGGTTTTTGCTCTCGGCACGAATGCTTTCCTGCAGATCGTTCATCGCCTGAAGATCCACGGCGTCCGGCTGCCACATTGCGGCTTGCGTCCACTGTGCCTGCAATGCTTGCAGGCGCTGGCGGTAGCTGCCATCCAGGCAAGCGACATCGACTGCGCAGGCATTGCGGGTTTTTAGCCAGGCGCGCTGGGTGCGCTTGAGCTCAGGTTGCGTCGCTGTGGCAGATGTCATCAGTTGGCGATACAGCGTGCCCATCTGCGCGTCGAGCTCATAAAGCGGTTTATTCGCGCAAATCGTGTTTTCCACGTCGTTCGCCGCTTTGGTGCAGTCCATTGCCGCCGCACTCATTGGCTGGATAAACAGCAGCAAAAAGGCCGACAGGATGTAGCGTCCCTTGATGTACACGATTCAGTCCCTATGAAAATCCTTGAGCAGGCGCGCAGAGTAATACTCCAGGCAACATTCTTGAAGCACCACCCTCAGGCCCGGGCATTTTTGGCCGATAACCCGAACGGTGAGTTCAGACTCCAGCGAAATCGCTTGATGGCGCATGGCCTCCAGCTATCATCTGCGCGCCTGAAATCGCCTCGGTTCGTTTTCTTCAATTGCCTGGAAATCCTCGATGTCGTCGTATCACCAAAAAAGCTTTCTGATCGTCGATGATTTTTCCGATTTCCGCAGTTCCGTGCGTTCGATGTTGCGTGAGCTCGGCGTCAAGGATGTCGATACTGCCGACACTGGCGAGCAGGCGCTGAAGATGTGCTCGCAGAAGTCTTACGATTTCATTCTTCAGGACTTCCACCTCGGCGACGGCAAGAAGAATGGCCAGCAGGTGCTCGAAGACCTGATGTCGGAAAAGCTCATCAGCCACGAAGCCGTTTTCGTCATGGTCACCGCTGAGACCAGTCAGGCGATGGTGCTCAGTGCGCTGGAGCACGAGCCGGATGCGTACCTGACCAAGCCGTTCAACCGTTCCGGACTGGCCCAGCGCCTTGAGCGTCTGGAGCAACGCAAGACCTTGCTCAAACCGATTCTGCAAGCCCTTGATCGCGGTAAGCCGGTCGAGGTGCTCAATGCCTGTATTGCCCTGTGCAAACAGGACATCCGCTATTCGCCGCTGTGCCTGCGCTACCGCGCCGACGCCCTGCGCGACATGAACCAGAACGAAGCGCTGGAGCGGCTCTACGACGGCATCATTGCCGACCGGCCGTTGCCGTGGGCCTTCGCTGGATTGGGCAAGTTGCTGTTCAAGCGCGGGCAGGTGTCGCAGGCCAAAGAGGTCTATGAAAAGGCCTTGAAAGTGTTCCCGATGATGCCGGCGCTGTATGACGGCATGGCCGATGTGCTGGTGGCCGAAGGCGACAGCAAAGGCGCGCAGCGGGTGCTCGAAGAAGCGATTCGCCTGTCGCCGCTGGCGGTGCGCCGTCAGGCGCTGCTCGGCAAACTGGCGATGGCCAACGAAGATTTCGAAACCGCCTCGCGGGCTTATCGTCAGGCCGTGGCGCAGGGCGCACAGTCGCGTTTCAAGGACCCGGAAAGCAATCTCGGCCTGGCGCACGCGCTGATCAGCAAGGGCAGCGATCGCGGCCTCGACACGCGCACGCGGCTGGAGATCAACACCACTCTCAGTGCCGTGGCCAAGGAGAACCCGAGCGATCCCGGCCTGCAAATTCGCGCGCGGCTGATGAAGGCCACCAGCCTGTTGCTCAACGACGCCGAAACCGCCGACAAGCTCACCGAACAAGCACTGATGCGCCTCGATGGCATGGAGCAATTCATGAGCCCCGAGGCGGCGTTGCTGGTGGCCAAGCAGTTGCAGATGCTCGGTCAGGCCGAGGCGGGCACTTCGATGCTCAAGAGCTGCGCAGAGATCTACGGTGATGACCCGGCGGTGATGAAAGACATCGCCAAGCTCACCGACGATCCGACCATTCTCAGCTCGAGCAACGCTGCGGCCGATCTCAACCGCCAGGGCGTGCGCGTGTACAAGACCGGCAATCTGGTCGAGGCCCGCGAGGTGTTCCGCAAGGCGCTCAAGCTGCAACCGAAAAACATCAGTATTGCGCTGAACCTGGCCCAGTCGCTGCTGCACGGCACCGACACCAGTATGCCGTCGGCGGAGCTGGAAGAATGTCGGGCCTGCCTGAAACTGGTGGGCCTGATGCCCGACACCGACGCGCGGTTTGCGCGTTATCAGAAGCTGAAAAGCAAGGCGTTTGGCGAATGAACCCAATTGATCCGGCGCTGGATTTTTCCACGGTGATTGCCTCCACCGTTCACGACATGAAGAACTCCCTGGCCATGCTGATGCAGGCGCACAGCCAGTGGCTGGCGCGTTTGCCGAAAGAGTTGCGCGAAGGCTCGGAACAGGGCGTGATCGACTTCGAGTTCGCCCACCTCAACGGCATGCTGGTGCAGTTGCTCGGGCTGTACAAACTCGGCGTCAACCAGTTGCCGCTACAGCCGGCCTATCACGAACTCGACGATTTCATCGAGGCGCAACTGGCCGCGCATCAGGAAGTGTTTGCCAGTCGCGGCATCATCGCCACCTATGAAGTCGATCCGTTGAGCCCGCTGGGTTTCTTCGATCGCGAGCTGATCGCCTCGGTGCTCGGCAACTGCATCAACAATGCGATCCGTTACGCCCGCGAGTCGCTGCTGATTACTGTCAGTGATGAAGCCGGGCAACTGGTATTGAGCATCAACGACGACGGCGACGGCTATCCAGCAGAGATGCTCGAGCGTCAGGCCGATTATGTCCAAGGCATCAATCACAGCAGCGGCAGCACCGGGCTGGGTCTGTATTTCGCCAATCGCATCGCCGCGCTGCACCAGCGCAACGGCGTGGAAGGGCGCACCGAAATCAGCAATGGCGGGCCGTTGGGTGGTGGGGTATTCAGCCTCTACTTGCCCTGAGGTCTGGTGTAGGAGCTGCCGAAGGCTACGATCTTTTGGTTTTAAAAAGCAAGATCAAAAGATCGCAGCCTCGTTGCACTCGTCGGCTCCTACGGCTCCTGCACAAGATCGGGATTTTTGTGGGCGCTGCTTGATATTCCGAACAGCCGCAGCCTATTTTGTCCGGGTCGCCGTTCGCGGCTCGCACAACAACAAGGATTGCGTCATGACAACCGATGGCCAGGGTTCACTCGCGCAGCGATTGACCGGCATTGATGAGATTGAATGTGTCACCCCGGATCTGAACGGTGTGCCACGAGGCAAGGTGATGACCGCCGAGGGTTTTCTCGAAGGGCGGCGTTTGCAGTTGGCGCGGGGTGTGCTGTTGCAATGCATCATGGGCGGCTATCCGCCGGCGCGGTTCTACGGCAGCGATGACGGCGATCTGGCGCTGGTCGCCGATCCTGCGCAGATTCACCGTTTGCCCTGGAGCGACGAGCCGCGTGCCGTGGCGATTTGCGACGCCGACGAACTGAGCGGGGGGAGCTCAAGTCTCTCGACCCGTGGCCAGCTCAAAGCGGTCATCGCCCGTTACGCCGCGCACGGTCTGGCGCCGGTGGTGGCGACCGAACTGGAATTTTTTGTCTTCGCACCGAACACCGATCCGACTCAGCCGTTCCGTCCGCCGGTGGGCCTCGACGGCCGCCGCGAGGATGGCCAGTCGGCGTTCAGCGTCAGTTCCAACAACGGTCTGCGGCCGTTCTTCAGCGAAGTGTATAAATGCATGGCGGCCCTCGGCCTGCCGCGCGACACCTTCATGCATGAAATGGGCGTCAGCCAGTTCGAGATCAATCTGCTGCACGGCGACCCGCTGCTGCTGGCCGATCAGACGTTCCTGTTCAAGCACCTGCTCAAGGAGGTCGCGCTCAAGCATGGCCTGAACGTGGTGTGCATGGCCAAACCGCTGGCGCATACGCCGGGCAGCTCGATGCATATTCACCAGAGTATCGTTGAGATCGGCAGCGGCAAGAATGTCTTCACTGACTCGAACGGCGAGCCGACGTCGATGTTCCGCCACTTCATCGGCGGGCAACAGGCAGGCCTCGCCGATTTCACCGCACTGTTTGCGCCCAACGTGAATTCCTATCAGCGCCTGTGTCATCCGTACGCGTCGCCGAACAATGCCTGTTGGTCCCATGACAATCGCGCCGCCGGCTTGCGTATTCCCGCCAGCTCGCCGGTCGCACGTCGGGTCGAAAATCGTCTGCCGGGCGCCGACGCCAATCCGTATCTGGCCATCGCCGCCAGTCTGGCTGCGGGTTTGCATGGTATCGAACAGGAACTGGAGCCGAGCGCGGCAATCCAGGGAGAATTCGCCGTGCCGGATAATCTGGCCTTGCCGTGTACCTTGCACGCCGCGCTGGAGCGTCTGAAACGCAGCCAGTTGGCGAGGGAACTGTTCGGGTCGGAGTTCATCGAAGGCTACATCGCTTCGAAGACCATGGAGTTGACCAGCTTCTTTGATGAAATTACTCCCTGGGAGCGCCGTGTGCTGGCCGCCCAGGCCTGACGTATCGCTGCTGCCGGGCTGTCGTTCTGACCGCCCGGTATTTACTGCAAGGAGCCGCTCGGAACGCCGATGCGCCAAATCTGGAAATCCTTTCGAGCGCTGTATTTTGCCTCGCTGATGATGTTGATCGGCTCAGGCCTTCTTTCTACTTATCTGGCTTTGCGTCTGGCTGCCGACAACGTCGACGGGCTGTGGGTCGGTGCGCTGATGGCGGCCAACTATTTCGGTCTGGTGCTGGGCGGCAAGATCGGCCATCGCCTGATCGCCCGGGTCGGGCATATCCGTGCCTACTCGGCGTGTGCCGGGATCGTCGGCGCGGCGGTGCTCGGCCATGGGCTGGTGGACTGGCTGCCGGCGTGGCTGGTGCTGCGGACGATCGTTGGTCTGGGCATGATGTGTCAGTACATGGTCATCGAGAGCTGGCTCAACGAGCAGGCCGACGCCAATCAGCGTGGGCTGGTGTTCAGCGGTTACATGATCGCCTCGTATCTGGGCCTGGTGCTGGGCCAGCTGATTCTGGTCATGCACCCCGGCCTCGGCCTGGAACTGCTGATGCTGGTGGCGCTGTGCTTTGCCCTGTGTCTGGTGCCGGTGACGCTGACCCGACGGATTCACCCGGCGCCTCTGCACCCGGCGCCGATGGAGCCGCGCTTCTTTATCAAGCGTGTGCCGCAATCGCTGAGCACGGTGCTCGGCGCCGGTCTGATCATCGGTTCGTTCTACGGTCTGGCGCCGCTGTATGCATCGCAACAGGGGCTTACGACCGAGCAGGTCGGTCTGTTCATGGGTAGCTGCATTTTTGCCGGTCTGCTGGTGCAGTGGCCGTTGGGCTGGTTGTCCGACCGTTATGACCGCGCGCTGCTGATACGCTGCTTTGCCGGGTTTCTGGCGGTGGCGGCGTTGCCGTTGGCGATCATGCCGCAGGTGCCGCTGGAGGTGTTGTTCGTCGTTGGTTTCTTCTGTTCGCTGGTGCAGTTCTGCCTGTATCCGCTGGCGGTGGCGTTTTCCAACGACCACGTCGAAGGCGATCGCCGCGTGTCGCTGACCGCCATGTTGCTGGTGACTTACGGCGTCGGCGCGAGCATCGGGCCGCTGCTCGCGGGCGTGCTGATGAAGTTTCTCGGCAGTCAGAGCCTGTATGCGTTCTTCAGTTTCTTCGCGTTGGTGCTGGTCTGGCGGATACGTCCGAAAGCGGTCACCAACCTGCACCAGGTCGACGACGCACCGCTGCATCACGTGGCAATGCCGGACAGCATGTCGAGCTCGCCGCTGGTGGCGGCGCTTGACCCGCGTGTCGATGAGCAGGTGGTGCAGGAGCAGATGGTCCAAGACCCGGCACCGGTCACTCCTGAGCCTGAGCCCGAAGCGCAGCCGGAAGCAGTCGTTGAAACCGAACTGGACAGCGGCAATGACGATAAGCCTGCGCCGGATATCAGCGGTGGCAGGCCCTGAATCGAAGGTAAACATCGGCGCATAAAAAAGGGCAGTCCTGTGCGGGACTGCCCTTTTTATTGATCGCTGCGACTCAGAGATCGTCTTTGTCGAAACGCCGTGCTTCACGCTGCAACTGGTAAACAAAACGCTCGACGTTGCGCGCAGCCTGGCCACTGATGTTGTGGAAGCGCAGACCGGCGAAGGTGATGTTGAGTTTTTCTTCGAAATGCAGATAGCGCAGTTCGACCGATGTTGGCTGGTTGCCGAACAGCGGCGGGGCGATCAGGCGATCGTAGACCTGGCCCAGTTGCAGGCGATCAGTGATGTCGCCTTCGAAACGGAATTTGCAGCCGGTGGCGGAGATGTCCAGCAGCTTGCCGTGCAGAGGAACCTTGAGCTTTTCGCCGCCCAGTTCAACGCTGACCAGATCGGTGAGCTTCAACGCAGCGCGGAAGGCGTTACGGCGCTGGTGATAGACCACTTCGCTCGGCAGGTCGCCGGTGTAGAAACGGTCGCCGTCGGATTCTTCGATGTTCAGCGTGCCGTTGCATTCCCAGGCGATGCGCACGCCGTCATGAAAGCCTTCGACCTTGAACGGTTCGCCAGCCTGGAGGAAGCGCTCGCCGTCGCGTGGAATCATTTCGTCCAGCGCGATCGTTGCGGTTTCGCGGTCGACCTTGATCAGGTAACTCTGAAAGCGCTGGCTGCGTTCATGGAAAGTGATGATCAGCGGATCGTGGCTGTCTTGCAGCTGGCGCAGGTTGCTGGAGATTTCCAGTGGCGTGGTGAGCACCTTCGGAGGCTGCGGAGCATCATCCGCGCTTAGGGTGTTGGACACGGTTCTTCAATCTCCAGACAAAATAAGACTACGACTGGCCAGTATTTTGCCAGCATGTTGCGCAAGTGGATAGTGCAGGGCCAGCGAATGGCTCATGCCTGGCTGAGCGTTCGCGGCTTGACCGGTTTGGCAAAGGTCCCGCTGGCGTCGTACAGCGCTGGCGGCTCACCGCCGGTGAGAATCTTCAGCTGGTTGGCCGTAGTCGCCTGCTGGATCTGGATCGACTGGCCATTCTTGACGTTGGCTGCCTGGCATTGGGCGATTAGCGCGGTCAGGGCGTCGCCCTGGGTCAGCAACTGGTCGCCAATGCTCGACTGGCTGGCCAGTTGCTCAAGACCTGTGCGATCAGTCGGCAGGTTGAGGCTGGCGAGGATTTCGCTGCGCTTGCGGCCATGCTGCTCGAGCAGAATGATCAACGCTTGCTTGGTCGCCAGAATTTCTTCCAGCAACGGCATGTCGCGACCATGCAAAGCGAGGGATTCGGTTTGCAATAACTCCAGCAATTGTTGCGCTGGAGCAAAGTCGTCATTGATCAGTTGCAATAAGTTAGTGTCGTGCATGGCTGGCCTTGGGGTTTAAGCGTCCAAAAGCCTGGCGCCGGCAAAAGCCTAGCGCTGGGCTTCGAAGTTGAGCAGTTTGCTGGCTACACGGTTGCTGTCGACTTTATAGCTGCCATCGGCAATCGCGGCTTTCAACTCGGCCACACGGGCTTTGTCGACAGCAGGCTGATCGCGCAGCTTGTCAGTGACCTTCTGCAACTGTTGAGCCTCATTGCTGAGGTGTACCGACTCCCCGCTTTTGGCGACATTGGCCTGTTCGGCCTGGGTATTCAGCGGCGCGGAGGGGCTGTTTTCAGCGCTTTCCTTGGCGTTGCTGGTACGTGTGCTGCCGGTTAGTGACGAGGAACTGTTCAATCGGTTGAAATCGATAACCATGATAAAAAACCTCTGGGAATTTGGACGCTTGCCATGTTTTCGGCTATCCCCTGAAAAACTTTAGGCCCAATCAACCATAAGCTTGCATGCGCCGTTGCGAGACCTGCTGCGGCACAGTTTAGGGAAGCGACGGGATCGGCGCCAGTTTTCTCCACGAGGCTTTTACATGGCCACTTCGACCTGTCCCGGCGCAATCACCTGCGCCTTGATAACTCTTTGAGAATTAAGGTTTTTTACTCGAATCTGTTCTTTCATGCCGCCATTGGAAAGCGCTTCCCCCGGCATGCGTACGGCAAGGGTGCCGCTGCGCGCAGTTATCACCACCTGGTCACCCTTGCGCACCACTTCGGCCTGTTCCAGATGCACCAGGGTGATGACCTGATCGGCGACCGTTGGTCGGGTAAGTTTCTGCCCGATCGCTTCGTCGACCGAGGTCAGGAAACCCTGATTGATCGTGCTGACGTCGCGCTCGCGCAAGGTCACATCCTGCGGCTCGATAATTCCGGCGCGTTTCAGCGGACGAGTGGTCGTCACGATCTCGCGAAACAGGCGGACTTGAGCGGGTACGAACACCGTCCAGGGCGAACTGCCTTCGCAGCGAACCTTCACCGTGACGCGGCCCAGCGGGCGTGCCGGGCTCTCGAGAGTCGCTGTCAATTCCTTGTCGCACATGGGCATGCGCATGCGCGGGTCGAGCTGGTTGACTTCGATTTCGTAGCGGCCTTCGGTTTGACTGGAAGCCAAATAGTCTTCTACGGTGAATTCAAGAAAGCCCTGAGTCACGCCGATAAGCATATCAGGCAAGGTAACCGCATCTGCATGGGCAGGACTGCCAGCAAGCAAGCAGCAAACGGCGGCCACCGCGCAAAGCCCTTTGCGAAGGGAGGATGTCAGGCGTCGGGAAAATGTCGTTTGAGCGTTCATACGAGTTAAAAAGCAAGCGCCGTGCCGTTTAGCAATGAATGTGCGTCGCAACAACACTTGGCGTTGGTGTAGGAGTCTGGGCATGGCTGGTGTAATGGATTCGGTGAACCAGCGCACGCAACTGGTAGGGCAGAATCGCCTCGAGCTGCTGTTGTTCCGTCTCGACGGGCCGCAGCTCTACGGGATCAACGTGTTCAAGGTACGGGAAGTGTTGCAGTGCCCGTCCCTGACGTTGATGCCCAAATCCAGTCCTGTCGTGTGCGGGGTAGCGAATATACGGGGAGCGACCATTCCGATCCTGGATCTGGCAATGGCAACGGGCTCCGGTGCGTTGAAAGACAAGAACAGTCCGTTCGTGATCATCACGGAGTACAACACCAAGACCCAGGGTTTCCTGGTCCGCTCGGTGGAGCGCATCGTCAACATGAACTGGGAAGAGATCCATCCGCCACCCAAGGGTACCGGTCGCGATCACTACCTGACCGCTGTGACTCGGGTCGACAACCAGTTGGTCGAAATCATCGACGTCGAGAAGGTGCTGGCCGAAGTGGCGCCGACGCCGGAAGCGATTTCGGTGGGCGTGGTCGATGTCGAGACGCAGACCAAGGCGTTGTCGCTGCGGGTGCTGACGGTCGATGACTCGTCGGTGGCGCGCAAGCAGGTCACGCGTTGTCTGCAGACCATCGGTGTCGAAGTGGTGGCTCTGAACGACGGCAAGCAGGCGCTGGATTACCTGCGCAAGCTGGTCGACGAGGGCAAGAAGCCGGAAGAAGAGTTCCTGATGATGATTTCCGACATCGAGATGCCGGAGATGGACGGGTACACCCTGACGGCGGAAATCCGCGGCGACGCACGCATGCAAAAGCTCCATATCATCCTGCATACTTCGTTGTCGGGGGTATTCAATCAGGCGATGGTCAAGAAAGTCGGTGCTGATGACTTCCTCGCCAAATTCCGTCCTGATGACCTCGCATCCCGGGTAGTCGACCGGATCAAAGCAGCAGATATCAGCTAGGGGCCTTCTGCCCCTGGCGGTCAACACGATTTAAGAGGCGGCATCATTGTCTACGGGTAATTTGGATTTCGAACAGTTCCGGGTCTTCCTGGAAAAAGCCTGTGGCATTCTGCTCGGTGAAAACAAGCAGTATCTGGTCTCGAGCCGTCTCAACAAACTGATGGAGCAGCAAGGCATCAAGTCCCTGGGTGAGCTGGTACAGCGCATCCAGACCCAGCCGCGCAGCGGTTTGCGCGAGCAGGTGGTCGATGCCATGACGACCAACGAAACCCTGTGGTTTCGCGACACCTATCCGTTTGAAGTCTTGAAGAACAAGGTACTGCCGGAAGCGATCAAGGCCAGCCCCAACCAGCGTCTGCGGATCTGGTCGGCGGCCTGCTCGTCGGGACAGGAACCGTACTCGCTGTCGATGTCGATCGACGAGTTCGAGCGCAGCAACCTGGGTCAGTTGAAGATGGGCGTGCAGATCGTTGCCACCGATCTGTCCGGCCTGATGCTCAACAACTGCAAGACCGGCGAGTACGACAGCCTGGCGATCGGTCGCGGTCTGTCGCCGGAACGCCTGCAACGCTACTTCGACCCGAAAGGGCCGGGGCGCTGGGTGGTCAAGGCGCCGATCAAGAGCCGGGTGGAGTTCCGCTCGTTCAACCTGCTCGACAGCTACGCGGCGCTGGGCAAGTTCGACATCGTGTTCTGCCGCAACGTGTTGATCTACTTCTCTGCCGAAGTGAAGAAGGACATCCTGTTGCGCATTCACAGTACGTTGAAGCCGGGCGGGTACCTGTTCCTTGGCGCTTCGGAAGCGCTGAACGGTTTGCCGGATCATTACCAGATGGTTCAGTGCAGCCCGGGGATTATTTACAAGGCGAAATAAGCGGTTTGCGCTGATACAAAAAACGGGAGGCCCGCAAAGGCCTGCCGTTTTTTTATGCCCGAAGAAATTCTCTTAACACCAACAATCCCTGTGGGAGCGAGCTTGCTCGCGAAGAGGCCGTCACATTCTGCATTTGCATTGGCTGACACGCCGCCTTCGCGAGCAAGCTCGCTCCCACAATTGTCCGGCTGTGATGGGACGGCAAGCGGCAGAAAAGCGGCATCCGGCGGTAACCGGTTGCCGCTTTTCTGGCATTGCCGCTTAGCCTGTTTGGCGCAAAGCCCCGGAATACGGGGCTTTGTTCATTTGGCACGGCGCTTGCTAAAGCTCAGATACGAAAAACCGGTCACCTGAAGGTTCCCGACATGAGCATCAGCTTCGACAAAGCGCTGGGCATTCACGAAAAGGCATTGGGCTTCCGCGCCCAGCGTGCCGAAGTGCTGGCCAACAACATCGCCAACGCCGACACCCCGAACTATAAGGCGCGGGATCTGGATTTCTCCAAAGTGCTCGAAGCACAGACCGAGAAGACCAAGACCGGCGGCCACTTTGCCCTGAACATGACCAACAGCCGGCACATCGAGGCTGAAGGGCTGGGCAACGGCGACGAGTCGCTGATGTATCGCACGCCGATGCAGCCTTCGATCGACCAGAACACCGTGGACGCTCAACTGGAACAGTCGAACTACGCGGAAAACGCCGTCGGCTTCCAGGCCAGCTTCACCTTGCTCAACAGCAAATTCAAAGGGCTGGTGTCAGCCCTGCGCGGAGAATAATCCATGTCCCTGTCCAGCGTTTTCAACATTGCCGGCAGCGGCATGAGCGCGCAGACCACACGCCTGAACACCGTGGCGTCGAACATCGCCAACGCCGAAACCGTTTCGTCGAGCATCGACCAGACCTACCGCGCCCGTCATCCGGTATTCGCCACCATGTTCCAGGGCGGACAGGCTGGCGGCAGCAATTCGCTGTTCCAGAACCAGGACGCGGCCGGGCAGGGCGTGCAGGTGCTCGGCGTTGTCGAAGACCAGAGCAATCTTGAAGCGCGCTACGAGCCGAACCATCCGGCTGCCGACGCCAAGGGCTACGTCTACTACCCGAACGTCAACGTGGTGGAAGAAATGGCTGACATGATTTCCGCGAGCCGCTCGTTCCAGACCAACGCGGAAATGATGAACACCGCCAAAACCATGATGCAGAAGGTACTGACCCTCGGTCAGTAATAAGGGGCGACTGCCATGAGCGTTACGGATACCACCAGCAGCCTGAGCATGAACGACATCCTGGCCAATTCGTCGAAGAAGGCCAGCAGCACTACGTCGGGCGGCATCGCTTCGGCGACCAACAGTGCCACCGGCGGCCAGGCGCTGGGCAAGGATGCTTTCCTGCAATTGCTGGTCACCCAGCTGAAAAACCAGAATCCGCTCGACCCGCAGGACAACAGCGCGTTCGTTGCGCAACTGGCGCAGTTCAGCAGCCTTGAAGGCATTACCACGCTGAACTCCACCGTCAGCGGCCTTGCCGGCAACTACAACTCGTCGCAGGCATTGCAAGCGTCGTCGCTGGTCGGTCGCAACGTGATCGTGCAGACCAACACCGCCCAGCTCGATGACCCGAGCAAAGGCCTGACCGGGTCGGTCACCGTGCCGTCGTCGATTGCCGGCGGCACCGTGACCATCACCGACAAGGACGGCAAAACCGTGCGCACCATCGACCTGGGCAGCCGCGCTGCCGGCGATGCCAGCTTCACTTGGGACGGCAAGGACACCGCCGGCACCGTGGTTCCGGTCGGCACTTACACGTTCAAGGCCAACGCACCGATCAACGGCACCGCGACCGATCTGGCGACCTACCTGCCAGCGACCGTCAACAGCGTGACGATCAGCCAGACCGGTGGCGAGCTGATGCTCAACCTGGCTGGCAAGGGCACCGTTGCCCTGTCCAAAGTACAAACCATTGGTATATAGAGCCGACTAACCCGGCACGAAGGAGTGGAACATGTCTTTTAACATCGGCCTTAGCGGTCTCTATGCAGCCAACAAGCAACTGGACGTGACCGGCAACAACATCGCCAACGTCGCCACCGCCGGTTTCAAATCCTCGCGCGCAGAATTCGAAGACGTCTATTCGGCGACTCGTCTGGGCAGCGGCAGCAAAGTGATCGGTAACGGCGTACGCCTGGCCAACGTTTCCCAGCAGTTCACCCAGGGTGACATCAACAACACTGGCAACGTGCTGGATATGGGCATCAACGGCTCTGGCTTCTTCACCATGAACAACAACGGCTCGGTGTCTTACACCCGTGCCGGTACGTTCAAGGTCGATAACGCCGGCTACATCACCAACACCGACTACACCTCGCGTTTGCAGGGCTACGGTGTGGATGCCAACGGCAAGATTATTAACGGCGTCTTGACCGATCTCAAGATCGATACCTCGAACCTGGCCCCGAAGTCGACTTCGGCGGTGGCTTCGACCATCAACCTGAACTCGACCGCTGCGGTGATCGACGATACGGTCGCGGCAGGCAAATTCGACCCTACCAACACTGCGACCTACACCAAGTCGTTCAGCACCCCGATCTATGACAGCCAGGGCAACCAGCACACCATGGATCAATACATGGTGAAAACCGGCGCCAACACCTGGAAGGTCTACACACTGGTGGACGGTCGTAACCCGGATGCGACCGGCAGCGATCCGAAGACCACCGCGCCTGTGGCCTCGACGCTGTCCTTTGATGCGACCGGCAAGCTGACCCAGGTCAGCACGCCAGATCCGCTGGGTGGCCCGGCCATCATCAGCAGCGACCTGACACTCAAGGGCTGGGTGCCAGGCACTGTGACCGATGGTGTCTGGAAGGCTAACGGCGCGGCGGCAAACCCGGCGGGTGTGACCATCTCGATGGCCAAGACCACTCAGTACAACGCCGACACCTCGCGCACGATTCCTACTCAGGATGGTTACGCGACTGGCCAGATCACCAACCTGACCATCGACGGTACCGGTACCCTGTTCGCCAACTTCAGCAACAACCAGAGCAAGGCCATCGGACAGGTTGCACTGGCGAGCTTCACCAACGAACAGGGCCTGCAGGCGATCGGTGGCACCAGCTGGAAAGAGACGTTTGCTTCGGGTATTCCGGGCTACGATGCGCCTGAGACCGGTACGCTGGGTTCGGTGGTGTCCAACTCGCTGGAAGAATCGAACGTTAACCTGACCAATGAGCTGGTTGATCTGATCAAAGGCCAGAGCAACTATCAGGCGAACGCCAAGACCATTTCGACGCAGAGCACGATCATGCAGACCATTATTCAGATGACCTGATTCGGGTTTCTGAGCTGGTTTTTTGGGCCCCTCGGTTTTGAGGGGCTTTTTTTTGGTCTTGGCCGCCTCTGGGCCGACCAGGTTCTTGGGGTTTTGGGGGTATATCCGTTTTTGCGGGTGTTGCGGCTGGCGGTTCCGCTCTTACAGCGGGTCACTTTTGCAGACGCCCAAAAGTAACCAAAACGCTTTGCTCCTGCGTTCGGCCCTCGCAGGCTCGGGTCCCTTCGCTGCGGGATCGATCCGGGCGCAGCGGCTCCGGTTTGCTTCGCTGCACCT
>NZ_RCNX01000019.1:15092-31432 GCF_004307595.1 Pseudomonas sp. Sample_23 | reverse complement strand
CAGACACAGCGGAAGGAGGTGCAGCGAAGCAAACCGTAGCCGCTGCGCCCGGATCAGTCCCGGAGCGAAGGAACCCGAGACTGCGAGGGCCGAACGTAGGAGCAAGCGTTTTGGGTTACCTTTTTGCTGGGCCGGCACTCCGGCGTTTGAAAAAGGTGACCCGCCGTAAGGGCGGAACCGTAATCAGCAACACCCACAGCAACGGATATTCACCCAAAACCCCAAGTCATGGTCGGCCCGAAGGCCGCCACGACAAAGAAACTCAACCCTCCCGACGAACCCTGAACCAGGCCGCATACAACGCCGGCAAAAACAACAGCGTCAGCGCAGTCGCAACAATCAACCCGCCCATGATCGCCACCGCCATCGGCCCGAAAAACACACTGCGCGACAGCGGAATCATCGCCAGCACAGCCGCCAGCGCCGTCAATACAATCGGCCTGAAGCGCCGAACCGTAGCCTCGATAATCGCCTGCCAAGGCTTAAGCCCCGATGCAATATCCTGCTCGATCTGATCGACCAGAATCACCGAATTGCGCATGATCATCCCGGACAACGCGATCGTCCCGAGCATCGCCACAAACCCGAACGGCTGGCGGAACACCATCAGAAACAACGTCACCCCGATCAAGCCCAACGGCGCCGTCAGAAACACCATCGCCGTACGCGAGAAACTGCGCAACTGCACCATCAGCAAGGTCAGCACCACGACAATGAACATCGGCACCCCGGCATTCACCGACTTCTGCCCGCGCTCGGAGTCCTCCACCGTGCCGCCGACATCCAGCAGATAACCATCGGGCAACTCAGCGCGAATCGGGTCCAGCGTCGGCATGATCTGTTTGACCAGCGTCGCCGGTTGCTCCTTGCCATAAATGTCAGCGCGTACGGTCACGTTCGGCAGGCGGTTGCGGTGCCAGATGATGCCTTCCTCGAAGCCGTATTCCAGCGTGGCAATCTGCGACAACGCCACACTGCGGCCGTTATCGGTCGGCACCGCGAGACTCGGCAATAACGACAACTCAGTGCGCTCATGCACGGTGCCGCGCAGCAGAATCTCGATCAACTCGTTGTCTTCGCGGTACTGGCTAACGGTCGAGCCGACCAGCGAACTCTGCAGGAATTTCGCCAGATTGGCGGTGCTCACACCGAGGGCGCGGGCGCGATCCTGATCAATGTTCAGATAAACAACTTTGCTCGGTTCTTCCCAGTCCAGATGCACGTTGACCACATGCGGATTCTCGCGAACCTTTGCTGCCACCTTGCGCGCCAACGCACGGACTTCTTCGATGTGCTCGCCAGTGACGCGGAACTGCACCGGATAGCCAACCGGCGGCCCGTTTTCCAAACGGGTGACCCGCGAACGCAGGGCCGGGAACTGTTCGTTGAGGGTTTCGATCAACCAGCTGCGCAGCGCTTCACGCTCTTCGATGGTTTTTGCCAACACCACGAACTGGGCAAAACTCGCCGCCGGCAGTTGCTGATCCAGCGGCAGGTAGAAACGCGGCGAGCCGGTGCCGACGTAGGCCACATAATTGTCGATGCCGGCGTGCTCCTTGAGCAGCGCTTCGAGGCGTTTGACTTCACTGGTGGTATTGGCCAGCGAAACACCTTCGGCCAGTTTCAGGTCGACCATCAACTCCAGCCGGTTCGAAGCCGGGAAGAACTGCTGCGGCACAAAGCGGAACAACATCACCGAGGCGATAAACAGGCCCACGGTGAGCACGATCACCGTCTTGCGATGGGCCACGCACCACTCCACCAGACGCCGGACGCGCTGATAGAACGGCGTCGCATACGGATCCGGTTGACCATCGCCAGTGCCGTGTTTTGCCGCGTGAATTTTCGCCAGATCCGGCAGGAGTTTTTCCCCCAGATACGGCACGAACATCACCGCCGCGACCCATGAGGCGAGCAAGGCAATGGTCACTACCTGGAAAATCGAACGGGTGTATTCGCCGGTGCCGGACTGCGCAGTGGCAATCGGCAGGAAGCCGGCGGCGGTGATCAGCGTGCCGGTGAGCATCGGGAATGCGGTGCTGGTCCAGGCGTAACTCGCCGCGCGAATGCGATCGAAGCCCTGCTCCATTTTGATCGCCATCATTTCCACGGCAATGATCGCGTCATCCACCAACAAGCCCAGCGCCAGCACCAGCGCACCGAGGGAAATCTTGTGCAGACCGATGCCGAGGTAATACATGCAGGCGAAGGTCATCGCCAGCACCAGCGGAATGGTCAGCGCGACGACCATGCCGGTGCGCACACCGAGGGAAAAGAAGCTCACCAGCAAGACGATCGCCAGCGCTTCGACCAACACCTGAACGAACTCGCCGACGCCGGTTTTTACCGCTGCCGGCTGATCGGACACCTTGCGCAAATGCATGCCGGCCGGGAGGTTTTTCTGAATGCGCGAAAACTCGCCTTCCAGCGCCTTGCCCAGGACGAGAATGTCGCCGCCGTCCTTCATCGCCACGGCCAGACCGATCGCGTCGTCGCCCATGAAACGCATGCGCGGCGCCGGTGGGTCGCTGAAACCGCGACGCACATCGGCAATATCGGAGATACGGAACGTACGATCGGCGACGCGGATCGGAAAGTTCTTTATCTCATCGACTGTCTGAAAATTCCCCGAGACGCGTAGCTGCAAGCGCTCGCTGCCGGTTTCGAAGAACCCCGCCGTGGATACCGCGTTCTGTTCCTCCAGCGCCTGCTGCACCGCCGCCAGCGGCAAGCCGAGGGTGGCGAGCTTGACGTTGGACAGCTCGACCCAGATTTTCTCGTCCTGCAGGCCGAGCAGTTCGACCTTGCCGACGTCCTTGACCCGCTGCAGCTGAATCTGGATGCGGTCGGCGTAATCCTTGAGCACGGCGTAGTCAAAACCGTCGCCGGTCAACGCATAGATATTGCCGAAGGTAGTGCCGAACTCATCGTTGAAGAACGGCCCCTGAATTCCCGGCGGCAAAGTCTGGCGGATATCGCCGACCTTCTTGCGCAATTGGTACCAGAGGTCGGGAATGTCCTTGGAGTGCATCGAATCGCGAGCAATGAAAGTGACCTGGGATTCACCGGGGCGTGAGAACGACATGATGCGTTCGTACTCGCCGGTTTCCATCAGCTTCTTTTCGATGCGTTCGGTGACCTGGCGCGAGACCTCCTGCGCGGTCGCACCGGGCCAGCGGGTCTGAATGACCATCGCCTTGAAGGTGAACGGCGGGTCTTCACTCTGGCCGAGTTTGGTGTAGGACAACGCGCCGACAACGGCGAGCAAAAGCATCAGGAACAGTACGATCTGGCGATTACGCAACGCCCATTCGGAGAGGTTGAAGCGCATCGGGGCTTACTCCTTGTTCGCCAGATTGACCACACGATTGGAGCGATCCACTGGTCGCACCTGCTGGCCGTCGAGCAATACGTGAACGCCGGCAGCCACCACCCAATCGCTGGCATTCAAGCCTTCGAGCACCGCTACGCTCTTCTCGCCGAACGGACCGACCCGTACCGGAGTTTTCTTCAACGTGTTGTTGCCGTTGACCACCCAGACGTAGGTCGCGCCGTTTTCAGCGGTCAGTGCGGAAAGCGGTATGGACAGCGAGACACTGTCAGCCGCTTGCACGAACACCCGGGCGCTCTGCCCCAGTTCAGCCGGGACTTTGCCGCTGGTGAACGAGATACGCGCAGCAAAAGTGCGTGAGCGCGGGTCGGCGGACGGCGACAACTCGCGGATCTGCCCGGCGAAGCGTTGATTCTGCTGTGCCCACAATTCCACGGTAACCGGCTGACCGACCTTGAAGCGGCCGAAGCTTTGCTCCGGCAGGCTGATCAATACTTCGCGCTCACCATCGGTGGCGAGGGTGAACACGGTTTGCCCGGCAGCGACCACCTGACCGACTTCCACCGAACGCTTGGCCACCACACCATCCTGCGGCGCACGCAGCACCGCGTAACTGGCTTGGTTGGTCGAAACGTTGAATTCGGCTTTGATTTGTTTAAGGCGGGCTTCGCCGGAGCGATATAGATTTTCGGCGTTGTCGTAGGCCGAGCGGCTGACCATCTGCCGATCCATCAGGGTTTTATAGCGATCGCGCTCGGCGCGGACCAGGTTCAGATTGGCCTCGGCGGCGGCGACCTGCGCGCGGGTGGCTTCCAGTTGCAGGCGCACATCCTGCGGATCGAGTTCGGCCAAGGGCTGATCGGCTTTGACGCGCTGGCCTTCGTCGACCAGTCGTCGGCTGACTTTGCCGCCGATGCGGAATGCCAGATCAGGCTCATAACGGGCACGCACCTCGCCCGGATAACTCTCCATCGCCTGCGCCGAAGGCTCGGGCTGTACCACCATGGCCGGGCGTACGGTGACTTTGGTCCCCTCTTCCTGACCGCACGCCGATAACAGGAACGCCAGACTGACTGGCACGGCAAAGGACAACGCATGGCGGAACATGGTGACGGACCTTTCGCGAATGAGGCTTGGAATATTTATACTGGCGGGTATGGTATTAATAGCAAACTCACCAGTCCAGTATTAAAAGCGAAGAATGTCGAACAATCTTTCAGCTCCAAACGGCCCGGGCCGCCCCAAGGATCTGGCCAAGCGCCAGGCGATCCTCGATGCGGCGAAAACCCTGTTTCTCTGCCATGGCTACGCCAACACCAGCATGGACGCGGTTGCCAGCGAGGCCGGCGTGTCGAAGCTGACGGTCTACAGCCATTTCAACGACAAGGAGACGCTGTTCTCTGCCGCCGTCGTCGCGAAATGCGAAGAACAATTGCCACCGCTGTTCTTCGAATTGCCGGACGGCATCGCGGTGGAAAATGTATTGCTGAACATTGCCCGGGGCTTCCACCAACTGATCAATAGCGATGAATCGGTAAACCTGCATCGTTTGATCATGGCGCTGGGCAGTCAGGACCCGAAGCTGTCGCTGATCTTCTTCGAGGCCGGCCCAGAGCGCGTGGTCAACGGCATGGAAGGTCTCCTGGCGAAAATCCATGCAACCGGCGCGCTGAGCATCGATCAGCCACGCAACGCCGCCGAGCACTTCTTCTGCCTGATCAAAGGGGCGGGAAATTTTCGTTTGTTGTACGGCTGCGGCGAGCCGCTGACTGGAGAAGCAGCGGAACGGCATGTGCGGGAGGTGGTGGGGTTGTTTATGAGGGCGTACAAACCCTGACAGTTTTGCGGTGCTTGTGCAGACCGCTTCGCGAGCAGGCTCGCTCCCACACTGGAATGCATTTCAATTGTGGGAGCGAGCCTGCTCGCGAATGGGGCGACGCGCTCTCAGGGTTTGAGCGCTTTCTTCGGATAAATGTCATACCGGCTCGATTTGCCATCCAGCGCATGGCTCGGTTTCGGCCCTTCGATGCACGGTGCCTTGCGCGGGCGCTTCACCACCACCCGGTGCGTGGCCAGTGCCAGTGCGGCTTCAAGCAGGGCCGGGGCATCCGGATCATCACCGACCAGCGGGCGGAACAGGCGCATCTCTTTTTTCACCAGCGCGGTTTTCTCGCGATGCGGGAACATCGGGTCGAGATAAATCACCTGCGGCGCCTCCCCTTCCCAACTGCGCATCACTTCGATGGAGTTGCCCTTTAGCAATTTCATCCGCGCCACGATCGGCGCTACATCGAAATCTTCTGCCGCTCGGGCCAAGCCATCCTCAAGCAGTGCGCCGATCAGCGGCTGGCGCTCGATCAGGCTCATTTCACAACCGAGACTGGCCAACACAAACGCGTCCTTGCCCAGCCCCGCCGTGGCATCGAGGACGCGCGGGCGCACGCCTTGGGCGATGCCGACCGCTTTAGCGATCATCTGCCCGCTGCCGCCGCCATACAAACGACGATGAGCCGCACCGCCCTCGACAAAGTCGACCCGCACCGGCCCCGGGGCGTCCGGGCCAAGCTGCTGCAACTGCAAACCCTGCTCGCCGACCTGCAAGGCGAACTCACCGTCGGCCTCGCCGAGCGGCAGGCCGAGACGTTCGGCCCAGTGTGCGGCTTGCGTTTGAAACGCTGGGGCGAGGGCCTGGACAAGGATGCGGCAGGCCGCGGGTGACTCGATCATGAAAAAACGCTCAAAAAAGTTAAGGATCGACAAAAACCGCCGATAAACCATTCAACGCGCATTTTGCCAGAGCTGAGCGTCAACCGAAAAAAATGTCAGGCATTCTTCCCACATCGATTGGCTACGTTTCGCCCCATGGCGACTTCAGCCGTCATAACACTCAAGCACTGAGCGGCGTCAGTCACCTGTGGCAGGATTTCTTTGCCCAGGCCCTGGCCGAACAGACGAGTGAAGTGGTGCCTGCCTGTGGCACGTTTCCACCGGTTGACCTGAACAGCCCGGAAGAACCAACCGTTGGCAGCGAGCTGCACGCGCACATCGTCAGCCAGCGTGAGTGCGATGTGGTCGAAACCCAGGTTCGCCCGCCAGAGCCACTGTTCCTGCCGATCGCCGAGTTCGAAATGGAGCTGCTGGACAAGCCGTTCCCACCGTTCCTGCCAGAAGAACTCAAAGCCCAGCAAGAGCAACAGGATTTCGACAGCAGCTGGGTACGCCCGATTGTGATCAACAATGGCCAGCCACTGCCGGAGCCAGGCCCTGCTCCGCAGAAACGTCCGTTGTACCTGCCGATCGCCGAGTTCGACCTGGACTTGCTGCAGAAGCCTTACCCGCCGTTCCCGCCGGAAGAAATCGTCGAGCAACAGAAAGCCCTGGACTTCGATAATGGCTGGGCGCGCCCGATCGTTCTGCAGAACCTGCGCCTCGCCGCCTGATCCTCAGCGACACACGCTCCAGCGCCCGACATCGACATGAAAGTGATTGCGATGAGCGGCGTTGTAATCCGGGCTCAACACCACACTGAATGACTCGCAGGCGCCGTCACGCAGCTGGCGCAGAAACTCTGCATCCTGATTCTGCTTGGGCCAATCCTTGAGCACGCTGATCGTGCGTCCGTCAGCCAGGCGGAAACCAGCGATGTCCAGCGCGTCGGCACTCGCATGTCGGCTGAGAGCGCCGCTCTCACGGTTGTAGACATTGCGACAGGCGAAGCTGCCGAGGTGATCGACCCGCGCCACTTTCTGTCCATAAAGCGATTGCGCCGCCGGTTGCAGGGTGTGGTGTTCAAACATTGCGTAGGCCACCGCCAGCGGGCAACTGGCGATGAAACTGCTGCTCAGCGCCACTTCACCGCCCTGCACCCGCAGAGCAGCGATCAGCGGACACTTGGCGCCCGGGCTGTCGGCCTGGGGGCTGACGCGCAGATCCGAGCTGCTCAGCGCCTGTGCGCAAAGCTCGGGATCACTGCGCAGGCGCATGAGTTTGTAACCGGTCAGCCAGTTGGGCGCGGCTTTTATGTCCAATGGCGCCCACGGGTTCCACTGCGGCGGCACCTCCAGCCAGCCGCGCCAGACACTCACCGCTGCGCCACCCATCGCGAGCAACACCCCCCAGAACAGCCAACGTCCCATGCTCAGTCCTTGAAAAATTGATTGGCCTTGGCATAAGGCATCGACTGTGACGTGAAGCCAAAGGTGCCGGATTGCTGGATTTCTTCAGCTGCGCGGAAGAACTCGCCGAACGCCGCCAGCGCCAGTGCCGAGCCGGTGCTGATGCGGCGTACGCCCAGTTCCTCGAGCTGTTGCACGGTCAGTTTCAAACCGCCAGACATCAGCACATTGACCGGTTTCGGCGCCACCGCTTGCACCACTGCACGCACTTCTTCGGCGCTGCGCAAACCCGGTGCATAGAGCACGTCGGCACCCGCCGCGGCAAATGCCTGCAAACGGCGAATGGTGTCGTCGAGATCGGGATTACCGTGCAGGTAATTTTCGGCGCGAGCCGTGAGGATGAAGGGAAACGGCAGGGTGCGCACCGCCGCGACGGCGGCTTCAATCCGCGCCACGGCGTGTTCGAAGCAATAGATCGGCGCGTCCGGACGGCCCGTAGCGTCCTCGATCGACCCGCCCACCGCGCCCGCCTCGGCGGCACGCAGAAGGCTCTGCGCAGACTCCAGCGGATCATCGGCAAAGCCGTTTTCCAGGTCCACCGCCACCGGCAGATCCGTCGCCGCGACAATCGCGCGGACATTGGCCAGGGTCTCGTCGAGACTCAACGCGCCATCAACCTTGCCTTGGGAAAACGCGTAACCGGCGCTGGTAGTGGCCAAGGCCTGATAGCCGAGACTGGCGAGCATCTTCGCCGAGCCGGCATCCCACGGATTGGGGATGACGAAGATCCCCTGGCGATCATGCAGGGCCTTGAAGGCTTGGGCTTTGAGGAGTTGCTGTTGACTGACTTGGACGTTCATCGACGCGCTCCCGGGCAGAAAAAAACCCGCCTCAGAGCAAGCCAAGCTGCTCGGCGGCGGGTTCTCTGTATAGCTCAGGCAGCGCGGGCAAGCCAGGCAAACGTTGCATCAGTTGTGCGTGAAAACGTTGCGCCAGTTTCGCTGCCAACAGGTTGTCGGCAGTATGCAGAAAGACGTAGGGCGTGCGGCCCTCTTCGATCCATTCAGCGACTTTCGCCACCCACGGCACAAGAAACGCATCGTTGGCCTCGAGCTCGGGATGTCCGATGAAGCGCACCTGTGGAAACTGCGTGAACGCCGCCGGACGGGTCGGTACACGCGGTTTTTTGGACTGCGCGTGGATCACCGAGGACTCGGTCGACAAGCAGCTGAACAGCGCGCGCGGGTCGAGACAGATGCGCTCGACACCGCGATCCAGCAACAGACGATTGAGCAGACGCTCGCTCTCGCCCTTGGCGAAGAACTGTTCATTGCGCACCTCGACCGCAAGCGGGCAATCCAGCGCATCGATAAACGCCGCGAGCTCCGGCAGACGCTGCGGCGTGAAGCTTTTCGACAGTTGCAGCCACAGCGGCGAAACACGTTCGCCTAACGGCTTGAGTAATTGCAGGAAGGTTTCGGCAGCGGTCAGTTGCTCGCGCAGGTCGCCGCTGTGGCTGATGTCGCCGGGGAATTTGGCAGTGAAGCGAAAGTGCGCCGGCATGATCTCGGCCCAGCGCTGCACAGTGGCTGGCGACGGACTGGCGTAGAAGGTGGTGTTGCCTTCGACGGCGTTGAACACCTGGCAGTAGAGAGCGAGAAAGTCGGAGGTTTTTGCGTCTACCGGATACAGATACTCGCGCCAGGCATTTTCGCTCCAGGACGGGCAACCGAGGTAGTAAGGCAGATCCATCAGATATACAGATCGAGGCCCAGCACGTCTGCGTCCCAATCGACAAAACCGGCGGTGCTCAGGTAGCTGGCCAAGGCCATGGCTACGCTTTTCTTCATCGCGCGGTGGTAGATCATGTCTTGTTGACGGGCAGGCAGATTGCTCAGGCGTTGCGCGGTGGCTTGAGCGGCACGAGCGGCCATCTGCTCTTCGCTCGGGAATTCCAGCTCGCCGTCGATGATGTCGACGGATTCATCCAGCGCCGCATTGCCTTTACGCGGCTTGCGCTTGATGGGGTAGGACTGAGTGGAAACGCCGTCTATACGCATAATGTCATGCTCGGTATCAATGATGGCAATTTAGCGGCACTTGACCGACTTAGCAAACCGCCGAGTGATAACTAGAACACATAAAGCGCAAAAGGTTTTAAGCGAGGGGGCAGAAACTGACGATTGGCGATATTTGTATGTGACCAGCGAACCTGCTCGCGAAGGGGCCAGCACATTCAACACATGCATTGACTGACCAGAAGCCCTCGCGAGCAGGCTCGCTCCCTCAGGAGAAAGTGTCGTATCAGCGGGCTTTCGGGGTGGCGACTTTATCGCGCAGGTAGACCGGCTGGGCGTCATCTGCCGGGATCGCCTCACCGCGCTCCCAGGCGAAACGCGCCAGGGTCAACAGGTCTTCGGCGTGGGGCAGCATGCCGGCGTCAGAGCCGCTCAGATTGACCGCGATGCGCTCACCATAACTCCAACCGGTACCGGCACCGAACCAATCGCCATTGGCGTCAGCCGGCAGCGCGGCGACTTCCGGTGGTAGAACGGCTTCGGCACCAACCAGACGCATCTCCCCCGCCGTCTCGCGGTAGCAGCCCCAATACACTTCATCCATCCGCGCATCGATGGCGGCTGCCACCTGGCTTGCGCCATGTTCACGAAAGCCACGCTGTGCCAGCACGGCAAGGCTGGATACCGGCAACACCGGACGATCCAAAGCAAAGGCCAAACCCTGCACCACACCAATGGCAATGCGCACACCGGTGAACGCGCCCGGGCCACGGCCGAAGGCAATCGCGTCGACCGCTTGCAATGTGGTGCCGGCATCGGCGAGCAATTGCTGGATCATCGGCAGCAGCTTCTGCGCATGCAGACGCGGGATCACCTCGTAATGGCTCGTGACCTTGCCGTCATGCAGCAAGGCAACGGAGCAAGCTTCAGTCGCGGTGTCCAGGGCCAGCAAGGTGCTCATCGATGTTTCCAAAACAGGGGTGGGGAAAAAAGTGCGTCAGTATAAACAACTACGGCCCGCAAGCGGGCCGTGGATGATGCAGCCGATCAGACTTTTCAGCTCAGCGCGGCCAGCACCTTGGCGGTGATTGCATCGACCGAACCCACGCCTTCGATGTGGCTGTACTTTGGCTTACCGCCGTTGTTGGCGGAAAGGTTTTTATAGAAATCCACCAGCGGTTTGGTCTGCGAATGGTAGACCGACAGGCGATGACGCACGGTTTCTTCGGTGTCGTCCTTGCGCTGCACCAGCTCTTCACCGGTGATGTCGTCCTTGCCAGCCAGTTTCGGCGGGTTGTAGACGATGTGGTAAACGCGGCCGCTGGCTTCGTGAACACGGCGACCGGCGATGCGCTGAACGATCTCTTCGTCTTCTACAGCGATCTCGACCACGGCATCCAGCTCGACGCCGGCAGTGACCAGTGCTTCAGCCTGCGGAATGGTGCGCGGGAAGCCATCGAACAGGAAACCGTTGGCGCAATCAGGTTGAGCGATGCGGTCCTTGACCAGCGCGATGATCAGGTCATCCGACACCAGGCCGCCGGCATCCATGATGCTCTTGGCTTGCACGCCCAGTGGAGTGCCAGCCTTGACCGCAGCACGCAGCATGTCGCCGGTGGAGATTTGCGGAATGCCGAATTTCTCGGTGATGAACTTTGCCTGAGTACCTTTACCGGCCCCGGGAGCTCCCAGCAGAATGACGCGCATCGATGTGCTCCTCAATTTTTTATATAAAAGCTTTACAAAACAAAGGATTCGCTCGTAACCGGCGGATCCTGAAAATACGGGTCGTGGCCGCACAAACGGCCAAAGGCTGATCAAGATACACAGCAGGCTGCGCCCACACAAGACGCCAAAAGTCGGAGAAACCGACGCCCGCCGTGACCTCTCGACGCGGTAACCCAAGTCGCAACCCCTACATTAACTGTCGCCTCGCGGCACTTTCCTACAGCAGGAGAAGCGGCATCCGACCCTCATCGCGAATGCCGCCAGAGGTGCTCAGCAACCTTAGCCGGTATTGCGCAATCCGGCGGCAATCCCCGCCACAGACACCAGCAGCGCCTGTTCCACCGGGCTGCCCTGCTCGACATCCTGCTGCCGCGAACGCGCCAACAGTTCCGCCTGCAATAGATGCAGCGGGTCGAGGTAGGTGTTGCGCAAGCGGATGAATTCGAGGGTGTCCGGGCTGTGCGCCAGCAGCTGCGACTGCCCGGTCAGGCCCAGTACCACCGAGCACGCCTGCGACAATAGGTCGCGTAACTGCGCGCCCAACGGCAGCAGATCGGCTTCGACCAAACGTTCGTCATAGGACTGCGCGATATCCGCGTCGGCCTTGGCCAAGACCATTTCCAGCATGTCGATACGAGTGCGGAAGAACGGCCACTGTTCGCGCATCTGCCCCAGCAACTCACCTTCGCCGCGCTCCAGCGCTTTGCTCAGCGCAGTCTCCCAGCCCAGCCAGGCCGGCAGCATCAATCGGGTTTGGGTCCAGCCGAAAATCCACGGAATTGCCCGCAGGCTTTCGATACCGCCGGCACGGCGTTTGGCCGGGCGACTGCCGAGCGGCAACCGTCCGAGCTCCTGCTCCGGGGTCGATTGACGGAAGTACTCAACGAATTGCGGATTTTCCCGCACCACCTGGCGGTAAGCGCTGACACCGTCCGCCGCCAATTCGTCCATCAGATGGCGCCATTCAGGCGTCGGCGGCGGCGGTGGCAACAAGGTCGCTTCGAGCACGGCGGCCAGATACAGATTAAGGTTTTGCTCGGCGATGTCCGGCAGGCCGAATTTGAAACGAATCATTTCGCCCTGTTCGGTAGTCCGGAAACGCCCGGCCACCGAACCCGGTGGTTGCGAGAGAATCGCCGCGTGCGCCGGACCGCCGCCACGGCCAACGGTGCCGCCGCGACCGTGGAACAGCAGCAGTTCGACTTGCTGCTCACGGCAGATTTCCACCAGTCGTTCCTGCGCCCGATATTGGGCCCACGCCGCAGCGGTGGTGCCGGCATCCTTGGCCGAGTCGGAATAGCCGATCATCACTTCCTGCGGGCCGTGCAAACGCGCGCGATAGCCAGGCAACAGCAGCAGACGTTCCATCACCGGCCCGGCGTTGTCGAGGTCGGCGAGGGTTTCGAACAGCGGCACCACGCGCATCGGCCGCAGTACACCGGATTCCTTGAGCAGCAGTTGCACCGCTAGCACATCGGAAGCGGCGCCGGCCATGGAGATCACGTAGGAGCCCAGCGACGCAGCGGGTGCGGCGGCGATTTCCTTGCAGGTGTTGAGCACTTCGGCGGTGTCGGCCGATGGTTTGAAATGCGCGGGCAGCAACGGTCGACGGTTGCTCAGCTCCTCGGTGAGGAAGTTGATGCGCTGTTCTTCATCCCAATCTTCGTAGCGGCCGAGGCCGAGGTAATCGGTGATTTCGGTCATTGCCGAGCTGTGCCGCGTCGAATCCTGACGCACATCGAGGCGCACCAGGAACAGGCCGAACGTCACCGCCCGACGCAGGCAGTCGAGCAACGGCCCGTCGGCGATGACGCCCATGCCGCAATCGTGCAGCGAGTTGAAACACAACTGCAAAGGCTCGAGCAGGTCGCGATTATCGTGCAGCACATCGGCGGTGGCCGGGGTCGGCGCGGTCAACGCGGCATGCGCCCAGTTGCGTGTGGCGCGCAGGCGTTCGCGCAGTTGCTTGAGCACCGCGCGATACGGTTCGGCACTGTCGCCGGCCTTGGCCTTCAGCGCGTCGCTGGCCTGCTGCATCGACAGTTCGGCAGCAAGGTGATCGACGTCGCGCAGGTACAAGTCAGCGGCCATCCAGCGCGCCAGCAGCAAGACTTCACGAGTGACGGCGGCGGTGACATTGGGGTTGCCGTCACGGTCGCCGCCCATCCATGAGGCGAAGCGGATCGGCGCGGCTTCCAGCGGCAAGCGCAGACCCGTGGCGGCGAACAGCGCCTGATCGGCCTTGCGCATATGGTTGGGGATCGCCTGCCACAACGAATGCTCGATCACCGCAAAGCCCCATTTGGCTTCATCGACCGGCGTCGGGCGGGTGCGGCGGATTTCTTCGGTGTGCCAGGCTTCGGCGATCAGCCGCTGCAGTTTGCTCTGGATCTGCTCGCGCTCGGCGCTGGTCAGGTCGCGATGATCCTGCGCGGCGAGTTGCGCGGCGATGGCGTCGTACTTCTGGATCAACGTGCGTCGCGCCACTTCGGTCGGGTGCGCGGTCAGCACCAGTTCGATTTCCAGCCGCGCCAGTTGCCGGGCCAGAGATTCGGCGCTGTGCCCTTCGCTGCGCAGGCGCGCGAGCAGTTCCGGCAACACCCGCGACTCGAACGGCGCCGGTTGCGACTCCTCGCGGCGATGGATCAGCTGATACTGCTCGGCAATGTTGGCCAGGTTGAGAAACTGATTGAACGCCCGCGCGACCGGGAGCAATTCGTCTTCGCTCAATTGATTGAGGCTGGCGCTCAGTTCAGCGTCCATCGAGCCGCGCCGGTCGGCCTTGGCGCCTTTGCGAATCTGCTCGATCTTGTCGAGGAACGCCTCGCCGTACTGGTCTCGAATGGTGTTGCCCAACAGCTCTCCGAGCAGGTGAACATCTTCGCGCAAGCGTGCATCAATATCGGTCATCAGCAGTTCTCCAGCGGTAATCGGGGACAGCGCAGAAACGAATGCTTTGCCAGAGAGTGCCGCTCTGCGCCGCTTCTTACAAGCAGGCGACGAATTGACTTTAAACCTTGCCGGCGAAAGCTAGTCTCAACAGTAAGCCGTACGACGGCCCGCCGCCGGCGCTGCCGGACACTCACCCAGGCCTGCCATCAGCAGGCGCTAAATGAGGTCATCATGAAAATTCGTGAACTCGCCCAGCATTGGGAAGAAAACGCCAAAGGTCGCCTGACCGACACCGGCTACACGATTCATCTGGACGTCGAGGCCGCCGCGCGCCTGGCGGCAATTGCCGAGATGTATCCCAAACGTCATCCCGAGGAACTGCTCGGCGAACTGATCGGCGCCGCGCTTGAGGAGTTCGAAGCGAGCCTGCCCTATGTGAAGGGTTCGACGGTGGTGGCGACCGATGAGGAAGGTGATCCGTTGTATGAGGATGTCGGCCCGACGCCGCGTTTTCTGGCGTTGTCGCGGCGGCATCTGCATGATTTGTCCTCGGCTGAGAACAAGCAGAAACACTGATTCGACACAGGTCAAACCGTGGGAGCGAGCCTGCTCGCAAATGCGGATTTTCATTCAGCATTTGCGCTGACTGACACATCGCATTCGCGAGCAGGCTTGCTCCCACATGGGCTGTATTCCAGTTCGAAAATTGGTTTATCGACGGACAAATCTACACCCGCGCGTACCGCTCCAAACCGCCAAAGTTCCCGTCCCAGAGCCTTGTCCAAACGGTCAATTTAATTTTTGGCGATAGGCCATCTTTTCTGAACTTTTCAAAAATGCCGCCGGTCGGAACAGGTAACCACGCCTGGAACGAGCGTTTCAATTCGCGTCTACAAGCGATGCTTTCGCCTCCTCTGCCAGGATGGATTCAGTTGTATTTTCAGGAGATGCCTAATGGAGTTGAAGACCATGAAAACCCAAACCTCGTTTTCCCACCTGCGCGGTCTGAAACTGGCCGCTCTGGCCATCGGCACCAGCTTCGTACTGGCCGGTTGCGCCGGTAATCCTCCGACCGAGCAGTACGCCGTCACCCAATCGGCCGTCAACAGCGCCGTCAGCGCTGGCGGTACCGAGTTCGCTGCGGTGGAAATGAAGCAGGCTCAGGACAAGCTGAAACAAGCTGAAATCGCCATGCACGACAAGAAGTATGACGAGGCCCGTCGCCTGTCCGAACAGGCTGAATGGGACGCTCGCGTCGCTGAACGCAAGGCTCAGGCCGCCAAGGCCGAACAGGCTGTGAAGGATTCCCAGAAAGGTGTTCAGGAACTGCGTCAGGAAAGCCAGCGCACTGTGCAGTAAGCGCGCATCCCGACCGCAAAGCTGAAACTCTTACCGATAGAAAGGACGACAAATTATGCGTAAGCAACTGATGATTCCCGCTCTTCTGGCCGCAAGCGTTGCACTGGCTGCCTGCTCCACCCCGCCTAACCCGAACCTGGAACAGGCGCGCACCAACTACGCCGGCCTGCAGGCCAACCCACAGGCGAGCAAAGTCGCGGCACTGGAAACCAAAGACGCCAGCGATTACCTGGACAAGGCCGACAAGGCTTATCTGGACAAGGAAGACGCCGCCAAGGTTGACCAACTGGCTTACCTGACCAACCAGCGCGTCGAAGTGGCCAAGCAGACCATCGCTCTGCGCACCGCTGAAAACAACCTGAAAAACGCCGCAGCCCAACGTGCCCAGGCCCGTCTGGATGCCCGTGACCAGCAGATCAAACAGCTGCAGGACAGCCTCAACGCCAAGCAGACCGATCGCGGTACGCTGGTGACTTTCGGTGACGTGCTGTTCGCCACCAACAAGGCTGATCTGAAATCCAGCGGCCTGGTGAACATCAACAAACTGGCGCAATTCCTTCAGGAAAACCCGGATCGCAAAGTGATCGTCGAGGGTTACACCGACAGCACCGGCACCGCGAGCTACAACCAGTCGCTGTCCGAGCGCCGCGCAACTTCCGTGCAGATGGCTCTGATCAAGATGGGCGTCGATCCTTCGCGCATCGTCGCTCAGGGTTATGGCAAGGAGTACCCGGTAGCGGATAACGGCAGCGTCTCGGGCCGTGCGATGAACCGTCGTGTGGAAGTGACCATTTCCAACGACAACCAGCCAGTAGCACCGCGTTCTTCGGTGAGCTCGAACTAAGCTTCACCCGGTAACGCAAAAGCCCCGCCTGACTTGATCAGGCGGGGCTTTTT
>NZ_RCNX01000019.1:0-14992 GCF_004307595.1 Pseudomonas sp. Sample_23 | reverse complement strand
TTGGGGATTTCGCCGAGGCGGCGCAGGCCGTCGAAGTGTTCGGGGTCGTCGAGATAGCGCAGCATGACCTGACGCCACACCGGGTCGCCGAAGGTCTGCACATGACCACCACGGGTCAGTTGCAACACACGCGGCGGCGGCGCTGCCTGATACAGGCGAATGCCGTTGGCCATCGGCACCAGCGGATCGTCGATGCTATGGAAGATCAGCTTCGGCACGCCGGTCAGCTGCGCCATCGAGTTGATTGCGCTGTCGCCGTCCGGCACCAGCCACGACAGCGGCACTTGCAATGGCCAGGTCAGCCACGAAGTGCTGAGGGCGAATTGGCCGACGCTGCGATAACTGGCCGGCACGCCATCCAGCACCAGGGCCTTGAGTTGTTTTTGCCGCTCCGGGTGCTGCGCCAGCCAATGCACCGACATCGCGCCGCCCAGACTCTGCCCGAGCAGCACCAGCGGTTTGCCTTTGACCTCGGGCGCGTTGTCGAGCCAGGCGAACGCGGCGTCGATGTCCTGGTAGATCGCCGGCAGGCTCGGCTTGCCTTCGGACAAACCGTAGCCGCGATAGTCGACCAACAAGACCTGATAGCCGTTCTTCGGCAACCACCAGCTGCCGCCCAGATGCATCGGCAGATTGCCGCCGTTGCCGTGCAGATGCAGGACCGTGCCTTTGACCTCGACGCCAGGTTTGGCCGGCAGCCACCAGGCGTTGAGTTTCAAGCCATCAGCGGTGAGCAGGGTGACGGTGCGGTATTCGAGTTTGGCTTTGTCCGGGGTGAAGATCTGGCCCGGTTCCGGGTAGAACAGTAGCGAACTGCAACCACCGAGGGTCAAGAGCAGGCAAAGGATGCCGAGGATTCTCATCCGGTGAAACCTCGCAAAGAAGAGAACTGAACACAAATCAAACCTGTGGGAGCGAGCCTGCTCGCGAAAGCGGTGTATCAGCCGACATCAATGTTGAAGGTGAAATCGCATTCGCGAGCAGGCTCGCTCCCACAAGGGGTTCGGTGCTGGGTCTAGAGGATATTGGAGTAATCCGCCTCAATCCGGTCCAGGCTCAAATGGTTGAGGAAGTTGGAGAAACACATCCACGCCGACAACGCATTCAAGTCACGGAACTGATCCGGCAGATACTTCGGCGGCACCACCAGGCCTTCATCCACCAGTTGGCGCAAGGTCCGCATGTCTTCCAGTGTGGTCTTGCCACAGAACAACAACGGAATCTGCTCGAGCTTGCCCTTGCGCACGGCCAACTGAATGTAGTTGTAAACCATGATGAAGCCCTTGAGGTAGGACAAGTCTTTGGTGAATGGCAGACCGGTCGGCGTCGAGCCACGGAAAACCCGGCTGGCGTTGCCGTAGCTTTCGGCCATCTCGAAACCCTGCTCGCGGAAGAATTCGTAGATCTGCAAAAAGTCGGCGCCCTCTTCCACCATATGAATCGCACGGGTGCGGTTGGTCAGTTTGCGCAGGCGACTCGGGTAAGAGGCGAAGGTGATGATTTCCATCAGGATCGCCAGGCCTTCCTGGGTCACCGTCGACGAGGGCGGGCCTTTCGACAGGAACGTGCAGATCGGCTGATTCAAGCCATTGAGTGTGGTGCCGACGTGCACCAGGCCTTCGTGGACTTCCAATGCACGGACGTCGCGGTCGTTGAACAGCGCGTCGGTGCGGATCTTGATGTAGTCAGCGCCTGCGGCGGCGTCGGCGACGATGCCGTCGGACTCGAACACGCGAATGGTTTCTTCGGCCTCACCGAATACCTTGTTCAGTCGGGTCTGCAGCAGGTGCACTGCGTCTTTGGCGGTGAGGATTTTCGGCTCGTCCTTCAGATCGCCGCGTCCGTCGATGTTGTTCAGGTAGTCGGACATCATCAGGCCGAGGTCGGCCAATGTCGGGTCACCGGCGTGGAAGGCATCGGACGCCGCGCCGTACAGCTCCTGCGAGATCAGGCCGAAGTCCTCGGTGCCGCGCGCTTCGAGCATGCGCACCACCATGCGGTATTCCTTGCACATGCGCCGCATGATCTGCCCGACCGGGTTGAACTGGCCGAGCTGGCGGGTGATGTCGCGCTCGATGTTCTGGAATTCCAGTTTGACCTGGCTCGAATCGAACGACAGCGGGCGGTTGAGGTAGTAGTCGCGATCCACCGCCGGCATTTCCTTGCCCTTGGCCTTGAGGAAGCCCTTGCGCACGTTGTCGTCCCACTTGACCGCATCGAGCACGCGGATCGGCGTCTGCGCCAGCACAATGCGATCGGACAACATGCGTATCGTCTGCTGGTAATCGTCCACCCGAAACTCCTGTAGAAAACGTGACGTGCTGAAACTCAGACTTTTGATCGTTCCCACGCTCTGCGTGGGAATGTCGCCCGGGACGCGCCGCGTCCCTTTTTGCTGCGTGACGCAGAGCGTCACAGGATGCATTCCCACGCGGAGCGAGGGAACGATCATCAACGGCTCGCTCCCACAGGGTGTAGCGTGAAACGCTAGACCGACGCCAGCACCAGGTGCATATACCGCGTCAGAATCCCGAGCATGTCCTCTTCGGCCAGAGGCTCGGCGTCGTTGAGCAGGCCCTGATATTCCATCCGGCCGATAATCGCCGTCAACACCTTGGCATCCTGCTGCGGTTCGCGCGAGCCCAGTACCTGGAACAACTGGCAGGTGCCCTGCAGCAGAATCTGCTGATGCGAGCGCACCAGAATGGCCAGACGCGGGTTGAGCAGCGCTTCCTGGCGGAACGCCTGCTCGGCCATCAGATGCTCGCGCCGATTGATCAATTGCCGGTGCACGTAATCGGCCATCAGCCGCGCGATGTCATCGGCCAGTTGCGAGCGCGACTCCGGGCTGCCGTCGGCGCTGACCACCATTTCGCGCAACAGACCCTCGTTATTGATCCACAACTTGGCCATGTACGCCGCGCTGCGTTCAACGTATTGGGCGAAGGTATCGGTGAGCAGGTCATCGATGTCCTTGAAGTAATACGTGGTCGCCGACAGCGGCACGCCGGCCTCCGCCGCGACCGCACGATGGCGCACGGCACGCACGCCGTCGCGCACGACAATGCGCATCGCGGCGTCGAGAATGTCCTGGCGACGCTGCTCACTGCCCTGTCGGCTGGCCTTGCGGCCCTGGTACTGAACACTTTCAGCGACCGCAGTGGCGATACCCGCTGCACCTTCTTGAGCTAATGCACCCATCACGACAGCACTTCCTCTACTAATGCCAAATTAACCAATTGATACATTTGTACCAGACAGGCAATAAAAAGCCGCCTGTTTTAGGCGGCTTTTTAACTGAAACGTTTACGCTTGCGGTCGCATGTGCGGGAACAGGATCACATCGCGGATCGACGGCGAGTTGGTCAGCAACATCACCAGACGATCGATGCCGATACCTTCGCCGGCGGTTGGCGGCATGCCGTACTCCAGCGCACGGACGAAGTCGGCGTCGTAGTGCATGGCTTCATCGTCGCCGGCGTCCTTGTCGGCCACCTGCGCCATGAAGCGCTCGGCCTGGTCTTCGGCGTCGTTCAACTCGGAGTAGGCGTTGGCGATTTCACGACCACCAATGAACAGCTCGAAGCGGTCGGTGACGTTCGGGTTCTCGTCGTTACGACGGGCCAGCGGCGACACTTCGAACGGGTACTGAGTGATGAAGTGCGGCTGCTCCAGCTTGTGCTCGACCAGTTCTTCGAAAATCATCACCTGCAATTTGCCCAGACCTTCGAAGCCCAGCACCTTGGCGCCGGCCTTCTTGGCGATGGCGCGAGCCTTGTCGATGTCGTTCAGATCATCGGCAGTCAGCTCAGGGTTGTACTTGAGGATCGAGTCGAACACCGACAGACGCACGAACGGCTCGCCGAAGTGGAACACTTTGTCGCCGTACGGCACGTCGGTGCTGCCCAGCACCAGCTGCGCCAGCTCGCGGAACAGTTCTTCGGTCAGGTCCATGTTGTCTTCGTAATCGGCGTACGCCTGATAGAACTCCAACATGGTGAATTCAGGATTGTGACGAGTCGAAACGCCTTCGTTACGGAAGTTGCGGTTGATCTCGAAGACTTTCTCGAAACCACCGACCACCAGACGCTTCAGATACAGCTCAGGGGCGATACGCAGGAACATTTCCATGTCCAGCGCGTTGTGGTGGGTTTCGAACGGCTTGGCTGCAGCGCCGCCGGGAATGGTCTGCAGCATCGGCGTTTCGACTTCGAGGAAGTCGCGCTTCATCAGGAAGCTGCGGATGTGCGCGATCACTTGCGAACGCACGCGGAAGGTCTGGCGCACGTCTTCGTTGACGATCAGGTCGACGTAGCGCTGGCGGTAGCGCTGTTCGGTGTCGGTCAGGCCGTGGTGCTTGTCCGGCAGCGGGCGCAGCGACTTGGTCAGCAGGCGCACGTTGGTCATTTCAACGTACAGGTCGCCTTTGCCGGAACGCGCCAGGGTGCCTTCGGCGGCAATGATGTCGCCCATGTCCCAGGTTTTCACCGCGGCCAGGGTTTCTTCGGACAGTGTCTTGCGGTTGACGTAGACCTGAATGCGCCCGGTCATGTCCTGGATCACCATGAACGAGCCACGGTTGAGCATGATGCGACCGGCAACCTTGACCGGGATTGCAGCCTCTGCCAGCTCTTCCTTGGTCTTGTCCGCGTACTGTTTCTGCAAGGCATCGCAGTAGTTGTCGCGGCGGAAGTCGTTCGGGAAGGCATTGCCCTTGGCGCGCTCGGCAGCAAGCTTTTCCTTGCGCAGGGCGATCAGGGAGTTTTCTTCCTGTTGCAGGGCTTGCGGGTCGAGTTGTAGGTCGCTCATGTCTTTAAGTATTCCATCAGGTTCGTTGCCCCCAGCCTTCGGCTGGGGATCGCGGGCGAGCCCGCTCCCACAGAGGGTGTTACAGGCCGGATTTCAGGCTCGCTTCCAGGTACTCATCGATGTCGCCATCGAGCACCTTGTCGCAGTCGCTGCGTTCGATGTTGGTACGCAGATCCTTGATCCGCGAGGCATCGAGCACATAAGAGCGGATCTGGTGACCCCAGCCGATATCGGACTTGGTGTCTTCCAGCGCCTGCGAGGCCGCATTGCGCTTCTGCATTTCCTGCTCGTACAACTTGGCCCGCAGCATTTTCATCGCGGTGTCCTTGTTGGCGTGCTGGGAACGCTCGTTCTGGCAGCTGACCACGGTGTTGGTCGGTACGTGGGTGATACGTACGGCCGAGTCGGTGGTGTTTACGTGCTGACCACCGGCACCAGAGGAACGATAGGTGTCGATCCGCAGGTCTGCCGGGTTGATTTCGATTTCCACCTTGTCATCGATCTCTGGCGAGACGAAAACCGCGGAAAACGAGGTGTGACGACGGTTGCCGGAGTCGAACGGGCTCTTGCGCACCAGACGGTGCACGCCGATCTCGGTACGCAGCCAGCCAAAGGCGTATTCGCCCTTGATGTGCACAGTCGCGCCCTTGATCCCGGCGACTTCACCGGCGGACAGTTCCATGATGGTCGCGTCGAAACCGCGTTTGTCGGCCCAGCGCAGGTACATGCGCAGCAGGATGTTGGCCCAGTCCTGCGCTTCGGTACCGCCGGAACCGGCCTGGATGTCCAGGTAGGCGTTGTTCGGGTCCATTTCATGGCTGAACATGCGGCGGAATTCCAGCTTGGCCAGATTTTCCTCGAGACGGGCCAGCTCGGCGACGACATCGCCCACTGCGCCTTCGTCGTTTTCTTCGACGGCCATGTCCAGCAGGTCGCGGCAATCGGCCAGACCGCCGTTCAGTTCGTCGAGGGTGTCGACGATCTGCGCCAGCGCGGCACGCTCGCGGCCCAGCTCCTGGGCGTATTCAGGTTTGTTCCAGACACTCGGATCTTCAAGCTCGCGGTTGACCTCGGTCAGACGCTCATGCTTTTGATCGTAGTCAAAGATACCCCCGAATAGTTTCGGAGCGCTCGGACAGGTCCTTGATGGTGTTCAGGATCGGGTTGATTTCCATGACGGGCAGCACTCGTTGGCGAACTTTTGAAAGCCGGCGAGTATAACGTAAACAGGCTGTCGCGGCAGCCCGTCTGGCGGTGAATGGGCCGAGATTGCTGCCCTCACCCTAGCCCTCTCCCGGAGGGAGAGGGGACCGATCGGGGATATTTGAAAAATACGCCGAAATAGAATGGCTTCGCCGAATCCGTGATCGCCAAGCCTGAAGATCCACAATCGCTGCGATCTCTCAGGTCGATGTCTGGCCCGAGACACCTCGGTCGGCCCCCTCTCCCTCCGGGAGAGGGCTGGGGTGAGGGCATCGGCCGTTACTCGATCCCGACCTGATTGCGCCCATTGTTCTTGGCCAGATACAACCCGCGATCCGCCGCCGAAATCAGCAGCCGGCAATCACTGCCCGCCTGCGGCACCATGGTCGCCAGACCGATGCTGATGGTCAGACTGGAACCCTCGGCCGGCGTGTTGTGCGGAATTTTCAGCGCCGCCACAGTCTGGCGCAGTTTTTCGGCCAACAGCCGCGCGCCGCCCGGCGAAGTGTTTGGCAGGACCAGCACAAACTCCTCGCCGCCATAACGCGCCGGCAGGTCCGATGGCCGCGAGCTGGCGTCACGGATGGCTGCGGCGACCTTGCGCAACGCTTCATCGCCTTCAACGTGGCCAAAACTGTCGTTGTAAGATTTGAAGTAATCGACGTCGATCATCAGTAACGACAGCTGCGTCTGATCACGCAGCGAACGGCGCCACTCCAGTTCCAGGTACTCGTCGAAGTGCCGGCGGTTGGACAGCCCGGTCAGGCCATCGGAATTCATCAGCCGTTGCAGCACCAGATTGGTGTCGAGCAATTGCTGCTGGCTGACCCGCAACGCACGGTACGCGGCGTCGCGCTGGAGCAATGTCATGTAGGAACGCGAGTGGTAGCGGATCCGCGCGACCAGTTCGATGGTATCCGGCAGTTTCACCAGGTAATCGTTGGCGCCAGCGGAAAACGCCGCGCTCTTGATCAGCGGGTCTTCCTTGGTCGAGAGGACGATGATCGGGATGTCCTTGGTCGCCGGGTGATTGCGGTATTCGCGCACCAGGCTCAGGCCATCGAGGCCGGGCATCACCAGGTCCTGGAGGATCACCGTCGGCTTGATCCGCACCGCCTGGGCGATGGCCTGCTGCGGGTCGGAGCAGAAGTGGAAGTCGATGTTTTCCTGATTCGACAGCCCACGGCGCACCGCTTCGCCGATCATCGCCTGATCATCCACCAACAACACCATGGCGGCGTTTTCGTCGGTTTTAATGTCGTCGATCTGTAAATCATTCATGAGCGGTCACCTGAGTACTGCGGGGGCCTGGATTGCCGATCAACCTGTTCATTTGGGGAAAATCTCCAGCAATCGTGGCGCTATCTTTTCCAGCGGGCGGATTTCCACCGCGGCATCAATCGCCGCGGCAGCCTTGGGCATGCCGTACACCGCACTGCTGTGCTGATCCTGCGCAATGGTCAAATAACCCTGCTGGCGCATGAGCTTAAGCCCTTGCGCGCCATCGCGCCCCATCCCGGTCAATAAAACCCCGACCGCGTCACCGTTCCAGTAACTGGCGACGCTCTCGAAAAACACGTCAATCGAGGGGCGATAGATCTCGTTGACCGGTTCGGCGGTGTAGGCCAGCGTGCCGTTTTTCAACAGGCGAATATGGTGATTGGTCCCGGCCAGCAGCACCGCACCACTTTGCGGCGGCTCGCCTTCACGGGCCAGACGCACATCGAGGCCGCTGGCGCTGGCCAGCCATTCGGCCATGCCGGCGGCGAACACCTGATCGACATGCTGCACCAGCACGATCGCGGCGGAAAAATCCTTCGGCAGGCCTTTGAGCAGCACTTCCAGCGCCGCCGGCCCACCGGCAGACGAACCGATCGCCACCAGCCGCTGACGTGACGGCGAACTGCGCGGCGTACTCGGCGCCGGGCGCGCACGTGGCGCCTTGTCGCCGATCAGCCAGCCGATGTTGAGGATCTTGCGCAACAACGGCGCCGCCGCTTCCTGGGCATTGCCGGCGCCGATCGCCGGCGTGTCGACCACGTCCAGCGCGCCGTGACCCATGGCCTCGAACACGCGATGCACGTTCTGTTGACGATCCACGGTGACGATGACAATCGCGCACGGCGTCTCGGCCATGATCCGCCGCGTGGCTTCGACGCCGTCCATGATCGGCATGATCAGATCCATCAGAATCAGATCTGGTGTGCACTCGGCGCAGCGTTGCACCGCCTCGGCACCGTTGCTGGCGACCCAGATCACCTGATGCGCCGGCTCGAAGGCCAACGCTCGGCGCAGAGCCTCCACCGCCAGGGGCATGTCGTTGACGATTGCGATCCTCATGTCCGCGCTCCTCCGATGAGCTCGACCACTGCATCGAGCAGGGCGTCGTCATGAAAACTGGCTTTGGCCAGATAATAGTCGGCGCCGGCATCCAGTCCACGGCGGCGGTCTTCTTCGCGGTCCTTGTACGACACGACCATCACCGGCAGCGATTGCAGACGGTTGTCGCGGCGCAGCAGCGTGACCAGCTCGATGCCGTCCATGCGCGGCATGTCGATGTCGGTGATCAGCAGATCGAAGTTCTCCGAGCGCAGCGCATTCCAGCCATCCATGCCGTCCACTGCGACCGCGACGTCGTAGCCACGATTAAGCAGCAGTTTGCGTTGCAGCTCGCGCACGGTCAGCGAATCGTCGACCACCAAGACTCGTTTGCGCGCCGCTTCGGCAGCTTGATTGCCGTGGCGGGCAATGCGCTCCAGGCGCCCGGTGTTGAGCAGCTTGTCCACCGAACGCAGCATGTCTTCGACATCGACGATCAGCACCACCGAGCCATCATCGAGCAAGGCCCCGGCGGAGATGTCCTGAACCTTGCCCAGACGCTCGTCCAGCGGCAACACCACCAGCGTGCGTTCCCCCACGAAGCGCTCGACCGCCACCCCGTAAATCGCCTCGCGCTCGCGGATCACCACGACTTTCAGGGTAGCGCCATCGTTCTGACTGGCCGGGCGATTGAGCAACTGGCTGGCCGCGACCAGCCCGACATGCTGGCCTTCGTGCCAGAAATGCTGGCGTCCTTCGACCTGCACAATGTCTTCCGGCGCCAAGTCGCACATGCGTTCGATGTGCGCCAGCGGGAACGCGTAAGCCTCTTCACCGACTTCCACCACCAGACTGCGCACCACCGAAAGCGTCAGCGGCACCTCCAGATGGAAACGGCTGCCCTCGCCCGCCGTCTGCTCCAGCACCACGGCCCCACGCAATTGGCGAACCATGTGTTGAACAGCATCCAGGCCGACGCCACGCCCGGACACTTCGGTAACCTTGTCGCGCAGGCTGAAGCCCGGCAGAAACAGGAACGTCAGCAGTTCTTCTTCGCTCAATTGCGCTGCGGTTTCGGCTGGGGATAACTGCCGTTCGACGATGCTGCGGCGGACTTTCTCCAGATCGACGCCATTGCCGTCATCGCTCAATTCCAGCACCAGCAAACCGGCTTGGTGGGAAGCGCGCAAGCGGATCAGGCCCTCTTCCGGCTTGCCGTTGAGCAGGCGTTGTTCCGGGGATTCGATGCCGTGATCGACGGCGTTGCGCAGCAGATGAGTCAGCGGTGCTTCAAGCTTTTCCAGCACGTCGCGATCGACCTGGGTTTTCTCACCTTCGATCTCCAGGCGCACTTGTTTGCCAAGGCTGCGCCCGAGGTCGCGAACCATGCGCGCCTGCCCGCTCAACACGTCGGCGAACGGGCGCATGCGACAGGCCAGCGCGGTGTCATAGAGCACTTGCGCGCGCTGACTGGCCTGCCAGGCGAATTCGTCGAGTTCGGCGTTTTTCTCGCTGAGCAGTTGCTGCGACTCGGCGAGCAAACGTCGCGCATCTTCCAGCGACTCGAGCGCTTCCAGGCTCAGCGCATGCTCCTTCAGGTGCACATTGAGATTTTCCAGCGCGCGCAGGCCGTTGTTCTGCATGCGCTTGAGACGCTGCATGGTCGCCAGATGCGGCTTGAGACGCTGGGTTTCCACCAGTGATTTGCTCGACAGATCGAGCAGGCTGTTCAGGCGTTCGGCAGTGACGCGCAAGACGCGCTCGCCGCCCTCGGTGGTGCGTTTGTTTTTGCGCGGGGTCGGCTCGGCGGGCTCGTCCATGATCGGCGCTGTCGCTGTTGGCGCGGGCTCGATCTGCAACTCGGCCATCGTCGGCGTGGCAACCACAGCGGCTGGCGCCGACGGATCGAGCAGACGCCCCATCAGCGCCACGTAGGCTTCAATGTCCGCAGGTTGCGGCGCATTGGCCGGCGTGGCGATGCGCATCAGCAGATCGGTGCCCTGCAACAACGCGTCGATGTGCTCGGGACGCAGCAACAAACGCCCTTCCTGGGCGCTGACCAGGCAATCTTCCATGACGTGGGCGACGCTGACGCCGCTGTCGATACCAACGATCCGCGCCGCACCTTTGAGCGAGTGCGCCGCGCGCATGCACGATTCCAGTTGATCGGCCTGGGTCGGATTGCGCTCCAGCGCCAGCAGCCCGGCGCTGAGCACTTGGGTCTGGGCTTCGGCTTCGAGGCTGAACAGTTCGAGCAGGGAGGCGTCGCGCATTTGCTCGGGGGTCATGTCAGGCTCCGGGTCACGGCGGACAACAGCTGTTCTTCGTCCAGCCAGCGCAGGCTGCGACCGCGATATTGCAGAACGCCACGGGTGTACTTGGCACTGGCCTGCGCACCGGACTGTGAAGCAGCATCGAGGATGCGTTCGTCGATGGCATGAATGCCGTCGACCTCGTCCACCGGCACCACCACCGGCCCGCCATGGGCAGCGATGATCAGCATGCGCGGCATGACTCGCCCGCCGCTGGCCGGCGCAACGCTGCCGTCGAGGTCGAGCAATTCCACCAGCGACAGGCACGCGACCAAGGCGCCACGGACATTGGCCACGCCGAGCAAGGCCCGCGAGCGCTGGTGCGGCAGCGAATGTATCGCCTGCAACGGCGCAACTTCGACAAGCGTGCGCGTGGCCAGTCCGAGCCATTCCTCGCCGAGGCGGAACATCAGCAGCGAGCGGGTCTTGACGTCGATTTCGACTTTGCTGACCACCGCTTCGCGCTGGTCCTGCTGCAACGAATAGCGGTCGAGCAGGCGCGTGGCGGCGGCGGAATACACCGAGCAGTTGCGGCAATGAATGTGCTCTTCCAGCAACGGGCAGGACTTGTCGCCATGAATGCCGATGCGGTTCCAGCAATCGTCGATGGCGCGGGCGTCTTCGTGGGTAACGTTGAAGGTGTCGGACGCGCTCATCGTTTACGCTCACTGTCGGCGGTGCGCCCGCTGCGGGCGGCGCGCTCCTGCAATCGTCGGGCACCCGCCGTGTCGCCCTGAGCCTGTAGCAACGCGGCCAGGTGCATCAGCGCTTCGGGGTGTTGCGGTTCAAGGTACAAGGCCTTGCGATAAAAACCCTGGGCCTCGAGGCTCAAGCCGGCAACATCGCTGAGCAGCCCGAGCCAGTAGAACACCTGCGCCACCGGCTCATGGCTGCGCAGATAGTGTTCGCACGCGGCACGGGCCTCGGCGCTTTTGCCTTCGTTGGCCAGTGCAGCGATTTGCGCCAGCAGCGTCGCGGCGTCGGGGTTGGCAGTTTTTTTCGTCACCGGCAAAGCCGTCACGGCAGCGGACGGCCGATTGCGCACTGGCGCTGGCGGCGCGCTGCGCAATGGCTGGCTGACCGGCACGGCGACCGGTTTCGGCGTCGGCAGCGGTTCGGGGTGCGGCTCGCTATGACGGCTGAAAGCGAACGACTGCGGGATGCCGATCGAGCGCATGCCCAAACGCCCGAGCAGACTGCCCTCCGCCGGGCCGATAAACAGCACACCGTCGACGTGGGTCAGGCGCTTGAGCACTTCGAACACCTGCTTTTGCGTCGGCTGGTCGAAGTAGATCAGCAGGTTGCGGCAGAACACGAAATCGAAGGCTGGCTCGCTCGCCAACAGCGTCGGATCGAGGACATTGCCGACCTGCCAGCGCACCTGTTCGCGAACGTATTCGTTGACCCGGTGGCCGTCCTGCTCAGGCATGAAATGCCGATCGCGAAATTGCAGATCCTGCCCGCGAAACGAGTTCTTGCCGTAAACAGCACGGCGCGCCTTGTCCACCGACAACGGGCTGATGTCCATGCCATCGACCTTGAACTGATGCGGTTTGAGCCCGGCATCGAGCAGGGCCATGGCGATCGAATAGGGTTCTTCGCCGGTCGAGCACGGCAGACTGAGGATGCGCAACGCGCGCATGTTGTTCAGCTCGGCGAGACGCTGACGGGCCAGTTTGCCCAAGGTGGCGAAGGATTCCGGGTAACGGAAAAACCATGTTTCCGGAACGATCACCGCTTCGATCAGTGCCTGCTGTTCATCCCGCGAGCCTTGCAACAGCTGCCAGTATTCGTCGGCGTGGGCGGCCTGGGACAGCGTGGTGCGCTGGCGCACGGCACGCTCGATGATCGCCGCGCCCACCGAAGCGACATCGAGGCCGATGCGTTCCTTGAGGAAATCGAAAAAGCGCTGATCACCACTCATGGCTGCGCCTCTAACTGCGCCGGATCACGCGGCGGATCGGGGAACAGCAAACCGCGCACGGCGTCATCGAGCAAGTCATTGACCCGCACCCATTGCAGCAATCCCTGCGCATCTTCGCGCACCGGGCCGAGGTATGGCGCCTCGCGGTTATCGAGGCCGTAGGGCTGGAAATCTTGCGGATGACAGCGCAGCGTGTCGGTGGCCTGCTCGAGAATCAGCCCGAGCCATTGCGCTGCTTGCGCTTGATCCGGCTGATAATTGACCAGCACCAGCCGCGTGCTGGTGCGCGCCTCGGCGGGCCGGCCAAAAGTCAGCGCACTGAGGTCGATCACCGGCACCACCGCCCCGCGATAGGCGAACACCCCGGCCACCCAGTGCGGCGCCCGGGCAATCGGCTTCAACGGCAGGCGCGGCAGCACTTCGGCCACTTCGGTGGCGCGCAGGGCGTAGCGTTCGCTGCCGATGCGAAACAGCAGAAACAGCGCCTGCTTCGCCACTGGCGCACTGCCCCGTTTGGCGATGATTTCGCTCATCAGACTTTGAATCGCGAAACGCCGCTGCGCAGGCCGACGGCCACCTGGCTCAGTTCGTCGATGGCGAAACTGGCCTGACGCAGCGATTCGACGGTCTGGCTGCTGGCATCGCCCAACTGCACCAGCGCATGGTTGATCTGTTCGGCGCCAGTGGCCTGGGCCTGCATGCCTTCGTTGACCATCAGCACGCGCGGCGCCAGTGCCTGCACCTGATGGATGATCTGCGACAGCTGCTCGCCGACCTGCTGCACTTCCGACATGCCGCGGCGTACTTCTTCGGAAAACTTGTCCATGCCCATCACCCCGGCCGACACCGCCGACTGGATCTCGCGGACCATCTGTTCAATGTCGTACGTGGCCACGGCGGTCTGATCGGCCAGACGCCGGACTTCGGTGGCGACTACGGCAAACCCGCGACCGTACTCGCCAGCCTTCTCGGCTTCGATCGCTGCGTTGAGCGACAGCAGGTTGGTCTGGTCGGCCACCTTGACGATGGTCACCACCACCTGATTGATGTTGCCGGCCTTCTCGTTGAGGATCGCCAGTTTGGCGTTGACCAGATCCGCCGCGCCCATGACCGAGTGCATAGTGTCTTCCATGCGCGCCAGGCCTTGCTGGCCGGAGCCGGCGAGCACCGAGGCCTGATCGGCAGCGGTGGACACTTCTGTCATGGTGCGCACCAGATCCCGCGAAGTCGCGGCGATCTCACGGGAGGTTGCGCCGATTTCGGTGGTGGTCGCTGCGGTTTCGGTGGCGGTGGCCTGTTGCTGCTTGGAAGTGGCGGCGATCTCGGTCACCGAGGTGGTCACCTGCACCGAAGAGCGCTGGGCCTGGGACACCAGCGAGGTCAGCTCGGTCATCATGTCGTTGAAGCCGGTTTCGACCGCGCCGAACTCGTCCTTGCGATCAAGGTTCAGGCGCGAACTGAGATCGCCGGTGCGCATGATGTCGAGGATAGTCACGATGCGATTCATCGGCGCCATGATCGCGCGCATCAGCAGCAGACCACAGAGGCCGGCGGCCAGCACCGCAACCAGCAGGGAAATGACCATGCTGACTTTGGCCGTTGCCACCGCGTCGTCGATATTGGCCATGGCGTTATCAGCGACGACTTTGTTCTCGCCAATGATGTCGTTGAGCTTCATGCGTCCGGTGTACCACGCCGGGGTCAGCTTCTCGTTGAACAGCTTGATGGCATCGGCTTCCAGATTGCGCTTGTGCAGGTCCAGCACGGCATCCTGAATCTGCATGTAGGTATCGTGGTACTTCTCGAACAGGGCGAATTCGGAACGGTCTTCATCGGTGGCCATGGTCTTGCGATAGCTGGCCATATGTTCTTGCAGACGCGCCTCGAACGCCTTGTAGTCGGCAGCGTCTTCACTGGAAACGCCCTGGCCTTCCTTGAGGCCGAGCAGTTTTTGGGTCTGCAAATAACTGTCGACCCAAGCGCCGCGAATCATCGAGCTGTAATAGACGCCGGGGATGGCATCGTCGCGCACGCTGTTTTCACTGGCCTCGATCTTCAACAACCGCGAGTAGGACAGCACCACCATCAACAGCATGATGGCGATAATCACCGCAAAGCTCGCCAAAATGCGTTGACGCAACGTCCAGTTCTTCACAGTGAATCCTCGTGCCTGATCGAAATGCGGGGAGTATAGCCGAGCGCGGTGTTTCATTTATAAGACGCTTTCGCTGGCAGCACTGTCCCTGTGGGAGCGAGCCTGCTCGCGAAGGCAACACCGCAGTCCCAGCAAATACCCAACTGCGCAAGAAGTTGCGCAGTAGCCCGTAATATTTCAGGGCCTGAATCCCCTGTAGCTCAAGCGGCGCAAGGCCTGCAGCCAAGTGCGCAAGAAGTTGCGCAGTACTGCGCAACTTCTTGCGCACTT
>NZ_RCNX01000033.1:0-159406 GCF_004307595.1 Pseudomonas sp. Sample_23 | reverse complement strand
CCATATGACCCGAAACTTGCGCTTGCCCGGTGAGGCTCAAGACGGTATCTACAGGTTCCGTGTCGCGCCGTGATATTGCGGCATACACCGCCCCGGTAGGAGCTGCCGCATGCTGCGATCTTTTCAGGGCTTGCGGGTGAGCCGGGTCAGAATCCGGTCCAGCGCATTGGCAAACGCCTGCTTCTCACGCTCGCCAAAGGGTGCCGGGCCGCCGCTCATCTGGCCCTGCTCCCTGAGATCGGTGAACAGATTCCGCACCGCCAGCCGCTCGCCCATGTTCTGCGCATCGAACTCCTTGCCGCGCGGATCCAGTGCCGTCACGCCCTTCTTCACCAGCCGATCGGCCAGCGGAATATCGCTGCAGATCACAAGTTCGCCCGGCACGGCGTGCTCGACCAGATAATCATCCGCGGCATCCGGCCCGCTCGGCACCACAATCAATTTGACGATCGCCAGCCCCGGTTTGATCTGCGGCTGCCCGGCTACCAGCACCACTTCGAACTGGCGCTTTAACGCGAACTTCACCACCAGATCCTTCGCCGCCCGCGGACAGGCGTCGGCATCGATCCATACACGCATGTTCTTGCCTCCAAAAAATTCGCGAGCAGGCTCGCCCCCACAGGATACATACCGAACCTGTGGGAGCGAGCCTGCTCGCGAATAGGAGCGCAGCGAATGCCTTTATGCAGCCGACACCCGACGCTTCTCCGCCACCCAACTGCGCCCATACAGCACAGCAATCGCCACAATCGCCACCACCTGCGCGGTCAGCGAATAGGCGTCGGCATGGATTCCCAGCCAGTCGAATTCAAAGAACGCCACTGGCCGTGTGCCGAAGATCCCGGCTTCCTGCAGGGCCTTGACGCCATGCCCGGCAAACACCACCGACAACGCGCACAGCAGCGCGGCGTTGATACTGAAGAACAAGGTCAGCGGCAGTTTCGCCGAGCCGCGCAGGATCACCCAGGCCAGACCGACCAGCAGCACCAGCGCCGTCGCACCGCCGGCCAACACGGCGTTGTGCCCGGCAGGCCCGGCCTGCAGCCACAGGGTTTCGTAGAACAGGATCACTTCAAACAACTCGCGATAGACCGAGAAGAACGCCAGGATCGCAAAACCGAAACGACCACCGCCGCCGACCAGGCTGCTCTTGATGTAATCCTGCCAAGCCGCCGCGTGACGGCGGTCATGCATCCACACGCCGAGCCACAACACCATGACGCTGGCAAACAGCGCGGTGGCGCCTTCCAGCAACTCACGCTGCGAACCACTGACGTCGATCACATACGCCGCCAGCGCCCAGGTGCCCAAGCCCGCCAGCAAGGCCAGGCCCCAGCCAACGTTGACACTGCGCACCGCTGACTGCTGGCCGGTGTTGCGCAAGAAGGCGAGGATCGCCGCCAGCACCAGAATCGCTTCCAGGCCTTCGCGCAGCAGAATCAGCAGGCCGGAAATGTAGCTCAGCGACCAGCTCAGGCCGTCGCTGCCCAGCAGGCCGGCGGATTCCTTGAGTTTGGCCTTGGCCGCGTCGAGACGCTGTTCGGCCTGTTCGACCGGCAGACCGTCCTGCAGCGACTGCCGGTAAGCCATCAGCGATTTTTCGGTGTCCTTGCGCACGTTGGCATCGACGTTGTCCAGCGAGCTTTCGACCAGCTCGAAGCCTTCCAGATACGCCGCTACCGACAGGTCATAGGCCTGATCATGTTCCCCGGCGCGGTAGGCCGCGAGGCTCTTGTCCAGCGTGGCGGCAGTGTAATCGAGCAACTGCGCCGGCCCGCGCTTGACCTGCGGCGGTTGTGCGCGCTGGGCACGGAACGTCGCCGCGACCTCTGCGCCCTCCGCCGCCTGTACTTCGGCCGGGGTCTGCCGGGCCAGGTCGGCGATGTTGTAGACCTTGTCGGACTTGGCGGCCGCCGCATCGGCACTGAAGCCGGCGATGTAGGTGGCCAGATCCCAGCGCTGGCGATCATCGAGCTGATCGGCAAACGCCGGCATGTCGGTGCCTTCGACACCCTGGCCGAGGGTGCTGTAGATCGCGTACAGACTCAGGTGATCCATGCGCACAGCGTCGCGCAGGTTGGCTGGCGCGGGAGTCAGACCTAGGCCGGCCGGGCCGTCGCCGGCACCTGTATCGCCGTGGCACACCGAGCAGTTCTGCGCATACAACGGCGCACCGCGTGTCGGGTCCGGGGTGATGATCGGCGCCTGGCTGACTTCATAAGCCACCGCCAGTTTGGCCCCCAGCTGTCGGGCCTGACGGGCGACATCAACACCGTCATGCTTCGCAGCGATGGCGGCGTGCAAAGACTCGACGCCCTGTTCCAGCGCGGCTTTTTCCGGTTTGGCCGGTAATGCAGTGATCAAGCCTTGCAGAACCTGGGTGAATTCCAGCTGCTCGCGGTATTCGCCATCGTCGATGACTTTGCCTGCCGCGACCGTTGGCGGGTAATCGGCACTGATGTAATCGAGCAGGTGCAACGCTTGCGGCGCGCCTTCCACGGTATCGGCCAGCAGCGGCAGGCTGCTCAGGGACAATAACGGGAACAGCAGCCAGGCCAGCAATCGGGACGAGGCAGTCATGAACGAATCTCAAATGGAAATGCGAAGTTACATATTGTTCACTTCGAAGACATTTCTCTCAAGCTTTGTCGGCGTTTCGCTTTGATTGGCAGGAAATACCCGGCAGACGGCATCAGCGTTTGTCGCCGAGTATTGCCGCACTGCCCGCTGCCGATTGAGCCTCGACAGGTTCGATCAAGATCGCAGCCATTTGCCATCATCCACTTTATACTGCCCGCCCCAGAGCATTTGCGCGCAAGGAATCAACCTCAATGCGGAGTCTTCCGTTCGTTTTGCTGCTTTGCGTTGCTGTTCAGTTGAGCGGTTGTGCCGCCTATCGCAACTACGATCTTGAAATGCAGCAGACCACCGAGCAAATGACCCGGGGCAATCTGACCGGGGCTCTGGCACTGGTGGAAATGAACAACCCGTGGGAAGACAAGGATCTGCTGTATTACCTGGAAAAGGGCGCGATCCTCAGCGCTGGCAGTGCCCTGCCCGACAGCCAGGACGCCTGGCGCAATGCCGACCGGATGATCTTCCAGCGCGAGGAAGCCAACCCGTCCGGCGCGATGAAATTACTGGCGCGTTTCGGTGATGAAATGGGCACGATGCTGGTCAACGACAAGCTGCGGCGCTATGAAGGCTACGATTACGAAAAGGTCATGTTGACTACGCAAATGGCCTTGAACCAGCTATCCGTCAATGACTTTGCCGGCGCCCGCGCAGACATCAAGAAAACCCACGAACGCGAAGCATTGATCGCCCGCCAGCGTGAAAAGCAATACGAAGCGGCCGAGGAACAGGCAAAAGCTCAGGGCAAAATTCTCCATTACAAAGAACTGGAAGGCTACCCGGTCGCCTTGCTTGATGCGCCGCAGGTCGTTGAGCTGAAAAACGGCTACCAAAGTGCGTTCAGCCACTATCTGGCCGGATTCACCTATGAAGCCCTCGGCGAGCGCGCCCTCGCGGCGGCCGGTTATCGTCAGGCGATCGAACTGCGGCCGGACATGCCCTTGCTGCAAAAGGCCCTGAGCAATCTCGACAAACCGCCAGCGAAAGCCGATGAAAGCGATGTGTTGCTGATTATCCAGAGTGGCCTGGCTCCGGCTCGCAGCTCAGTGCAAGTGCCGATCCCGGTTCGTCTGAACGAAACGCTGGTCATCATAGCGCCCATTTCATTCCCGGTGATGGTGCCGGACGCAGTTACGCCCAACTTCAGCCATATCACCGTAGACGGTCGCAAACAGCCGCTGGTGGTGATTAATAGCGTGACCGATATGTCCATGCGCACACTGCGCGACGACATGCCGCAAATCATCTCGCGGGCGATGTTCCGCGCCAACATGGCCGCCATCGGTCAAGCGCAGGAAAACGAGCGCAACCCGGCGAAAGCCTCGTTGATCGTCACTCAGCATGATCCGTTCGAAGAAGCCGACACCCGCACATGGCGAGCGTTGCCGGACAAGACTCTGGTCGCCCGCCTGCGCTTGAAGAAAGGCCTGCATACCTTCCGTTTTGCGCCTGCGTCCATCGACCACCCTTTTGAAATGCGCGTCGACCAGGACCGCCAGATTCTGCACCTGCGGGTATTCCGGGATCAGGTCTATACCGTCGGATCAGCCTTTGTACCGAATCAAAAACCCGCTTCGGATAAACCCGCTTCTGCGGAGAAGTGATGGCACCGCATCTGAAAATGCACCCAAAAAGCTATTACATAGCCATCACTCCACGTTTATAATGCCGCGCCCTCGCCCAGCGAGCCGGCATCAAAAGCTCCTCACCCATGAGGAATTGGCAGGAGGCCAGCGCCGCCGTCGATAGGTCACACCAGCCCGACCAGCACACGCGGCTGCAAGTTTTGTTACTCAGGGAAGAAGTACCCATGGCATTCCGCGCTCCCATGCTGCTCGCGCTCAGCGCTGTCACGCTGTTGTCCGGCTGCGCAGCGTTTCGCAACTACGATTCCGAACTGGCCCAGACCAATCAGCAACTGGCATCCGGCAACGTCGACGCGGCGCTGACCCTGCTGGAAAAGAACAACACCGGCACCGACAAAGACCTGCTCTATTACTTCGAGAAAGGTGAACTGCTGCGCGCCAAGGGCGACCTGTCGGGCAGCCAGAACGCCTGGGGCAGTGCCGATCAGGTGGTCGGTCAGTGGGAAGACGCGGTCAAGCTCGACTCGGCCAAGTACCTGGCACAGTTCGGCAGCTTCATCGTCAACGACAAGGTGCGTCGCTACGAAGGCTATGACTACGAAAAAGTCATGCTGACCACGCAGATGGCCCTGAACCTGTTGGCGGTCAACGATTTCGATGGCGCCCGCACGGCGATCAAAAAGACCCACGAACGCGAAGCAGTGATCGCCGATCTGCGCGACAAGGAATACCTCAAGAGCGAAGAAGAGGCCGAGAAAGAAGGCATCAAGACCCAGTACAAGGATTTGCAGGGTTATCCGGTGGCCAGCCTCGACGCGCCGGAAGTGGTCGGCCTGAAGAACAGCTACCAGAGTGCGTTCAGCCATTACCTGGCCGGTTTCGTTTACGAAGCCCTGGGCGAGAAGGATCTGGCCGCGCCGGGTTATCGCAAGGCTGCCGAACTGCGCCCGAACACGCCGCTGCTCGAGCAGGCGCTGGTCAATCTCGACAAGCCTTCCAAATCCGATGACAGCGACATTCTCATCGTCGTGCAGAGCGGTCTGGCCCCGGCCCGCGACTCGATTCGCGTGCCGCTGCCGCTGCCGATTTCCAACAACGTGGTGATCACTCCGCTGTCGTTCCCGATCATCAAACCGGACACCTCCACCGCGCCGTTTGCGCAGATCGGTGTCGACGGCAAGCAAGTCGACCTGACCGCACTGAACAGCACCACCGCCATGTCCCGCCGCGCTCTGCGCGATGACATGCCGGGGATCATCGTGCGCACCACCGTGCGCGCAATCACCAAAGGCGTGGCGCAAAAGCAGATCAACGAAACCAACCCGCTGGCCGGTCTCGCCGTGGGGATTTCTTCAGCGGTGCTCGAAGGTGCCGATACCCGTACATGGCGCACCCTGCCGGACAACACCCAAGTGGTGCGTCTGCGCCTGAAAAAAGGTGAGCATCAGGTTACCCTGCCGAGCGCCGTCGGCGGCTCGGTGGTCAAGGTCACTGTCGACCAGCGCTACCAAGTGATCAGCCTGCGTGCCGTGGGCAACCAGGTATTCGCTGGCGGCATCGCTGCTCACGTAATGCCGAGCGCTGCCGCGACCAACGTCGCCAGCCTCAAACAACCTTAAGAACGGAGTCTTTGCAATGCGCTTGAAGATCATCGCCGTTGCCGCCCTCGCCTTGCTGGCAGGCTGCGCCACCCCGCCACCGCCGGAGCCGGGCAGCGCCGCGAGCAAAGTCGTGGCCATGGGCCCGCAGAAACACATCGTCGTCGGCGCCATGCGCGTGGCTCGTGAAAACGGCTTCATGACCGTCAACGTGCAGTTGAGCAATACCCTCAACAGCAACAAGATTTTCTACTACCGCTTCGCCTGGCTTGGTGCCGAAGGTTTCCCGGTTGCCGAAGAAGAAGTGTGGAAAAGCCAGATGATGTACGGCGCCCAGACCAGCTTCATTCAGGCCATCGCGCCGACCCCGAAAGCCGTGGATTTCCGTCTGGAAATCAAGACGCCTTAAGCCCGCCACCCTATTTCTGATTGAGAGAGCTTTCTCATGTTTGCACGCTTTTCCTGCATCGCCGTCATCGCCCTGCTCGCCTCCGGTTGCGCCAACACCTCGCCGACCCTGGGCAGCAAGAACATCAGCTACGGCGACACCAAAGCGGTTGAAACCGTGACCAACGAATTCGGTTCGACCGACCTGCAAATGATCGCCGAGTCGATGACCCGCTCGCTGGCCCAGTCCGGCATTCTGCAGGGCCGTCCGGTGGTTCAGGTCTACGATGTGAAGAACAAGACCAGCGAGTACATCGACACCCGCGAAATCACCACCAGCATCAAGACTCAGTTGATGAAGACCGGTGTTGCGCGCTTCGCCAGCGACAACAATGCGATGCAGAGTCAGGTTGACCAGCTCAAGCTGCAAAACCAGAGCGGCCTGTACAAGAAAAGCACCGTGGCCAAGACCGGCAACATGGTTGCCGCCAAGTACCGCATCGAAGGCTCGATCAGCTCGATCGTCAAGCGCAGCAGCGACTACAAGGACGTCTTCTACAAATTCAGCCTGCAGTTGATCGACGTCGAAAGCGGTCTGGCCGAGTGGATGGATGAAAAAGAGATCCGCAAAACCACGGAGCGTTGATCGATGCGCACATGGATTGGCATGATGGCCCTGGCTTGCGCGTTCAGCGCGCAGGCGGCCCCGAAAGTCGCGGTGACGGATCTGGCGTATCAGGAGCGCGTGGAGCAATACATCCACATCGTTTCGGCGCAGAGCAATCACCGCGAGAGTTACTACAGCGCCAGCGGTTCTTCGAGCTACAACGAGATCGAAGCGACCACCAGCTATATCGAACAGGGCGAGTTGCGCAAATTCACCGGCGACATCAAGGGTGAAATCCTGCGTACCGGCATGTTTCAGCTGGTGCAGGGCACGCCTTATACCGCCTCATCCAAAGGCGATGTGTATGACGTGATCAAGCGCATCAAGGCCGGCAACTTCAAAGGCGCCGACTACGTGCTGTTCGGTACCGTGTCCGACATCGACTTCACCCAGGACATCAACGAGCTGGCGCACACCGACAGCTACTCGGCGGTGCTGGGCCTGACGCTGGTGGCGGATTTCAGCCTGATCAACACCAAGACCTACGAGATCACCTCGGCCTTCACGGCGATGGGCGAAGCGCAGGACACCAAACTGGTGAACCATCGCGACATCAAGATCTCGCTGAACCGTCCGCGGGTGGTGCGTGAGGTGTCGAAGGCGTTGGGCGAGGACGTGGCCGGGCAACTGAGCATGCAGCTCGGTGGCGGTGACGGTTATGAGCAGCCGCGTGAAGCGCCGCAGCGCAATAATCTGCCGCGTGATACGGCGCCGGTGATTTTACGCTGAGCCGGATCTGAGGACTTTTGTGGCGAAGGGCTCTGTGGCGAGGGATTTATCCCCGTTGGGTCGCGAAGCGGCCCTCGCTATTGATTCAAGAAAAGCTCGCTTGCCCCGATGTCTCGGTAGAAATGAAAAAGGCGACCTCTTGAGGTCGCCTTTTTTGTGCCCGAGCGTTTTACGCCGCCGCTTTGCGCAATGTCGCCATGAACGCCGCCGCGCCAATGAATAACCCGGCAAAGGTGCGGTTCATGCGTTTCTGCTGCTTGGGCGTGCGCAACAGGCGCAGCACCTTCGACGCCAGTCCGGTGTAACCGGCCATGACAATCAGGTCGACGAACACCATGGTCACGCCGATCACCAGATACTGAATCAGCAGCGGCGCATGGGGATTGATGAACTGAGGCAACACCGCGAGCATGAACACCAACGCCTTGGGGTTGCTGATGTTCACCAGAAAGCCGCGAAACACCAGGGCCAGTGGCTTGCCGATCGGCCGAACCGCGGCGTCATCGCTCATGTCCATGGGCAGCGCGCGCCATTGCTTGATCGCCAGATAAACCAGATAGGCGACACCGAACCATTTGATCGCATGGAATGCCGTGGCCGAAGCGGTGAGCACAGCGCCAACACCCGCGCCGACAATCGCGATCTGCACCGCCAGACCGATCTGCAGGCCCAGTGCATTCCAGTAGCCGCGCCAGAATCCGTACTGCAGACCGCTGGACATCGACGCGATGGCGCCCGCGCCCGGGGACAGGCTGATCACCCAGCAGGCGGCAAAAAATGCCAGCCATGTTTGAAGCTCCATCGCACACCTCGGCTGATGCTTGTGACAAGTCGTCAAAACTAATGCTGTTTGGGGCTAAAAGCAAAAGATCGCAGCCTTCGGCAGCTCCTACAGGGATCGTATTCCAAATGTAGGAGCTGCCGAAGACTGCGATCTTGCTGAAAAAGCTACTTCTCGAACCCGCTCGACGGCAACACATCGGTCCCGCGCCAACGCCGCACCGATCGCTGGAAGAACAGGCTGTTCGGCACCTGCACCATGGCGCTGCCGGTGCCGAGTTCTTCGGCCTCGACCAGCGTGGTGTAGAGCAGATTGATCGCGATCACCCGGCCTTTGACGCCAGGCTTGTCGGTGGTGTCGACCAGCTCGACCACGTCGCCGAGGCGGAACGGCCCGACGGTGAAGATCAGAATCGCGCAGAGCAAATTCGACAGCACACTCCACATCGCAAAGAACGCGACCGCTGCCACCGCGACAAATCCCGACAGCGCCGTCCACAGCACCGTGGCCGAAACGCCGAGGCGCTCGAGCACGAAGAGCAGCGCGCTGCCCATGATCAGCCAGCGCAACACGCCACGCAGCGGCATCAGCAACTGCGGTGGGAACGGATAGCGCTCACCCAGGCGAGTTAGGCCTTTGGCGACGAAACGCTGGGTCAGGTAACCGGCCAGCAGAATCAGCAGAATCTGCGCGGTGAACCACAGCGGTTCGACCCACACCGCCGCAAAGGGCAGCTTGAAGGCTTCCATCAGGACAACGCCTCCAGCTCCGCCTGCATGCTTTCCAGGGTTTCCAGCGCTTCCATCCAGGCTTCTTCCAGCTCGGCTTCACGCACCTTCAATTTCGCCTGTTCGGCGAGCAGATCACGCAATTCATTCTTGCGCGCCGGCTCGTAGACATCGCTGTCACCCAGGCTGGCATCGACCTTGGCCAGTTTCTCGTGCAGCTTGCCCAGTTCGGCTTCAAGCTTGTCCGCCTCGCGCTTGTGCGGCGCCAGTTGCTGACGCAACGCTGCAGCCGCTTGGCGCTGAGCTTTCTTGTCGGTCTTGTCCGGGTTGACCGGCGTGTTGCTGACCGGCGCATTGCGCTGACGGTATTCCACCAGCCAACGTGCGTAGTCTTCGAGATCGCCGTCGAACTCTTCGACCTTGCCGTCGGCGACCAGATAGAAGTTATCGGTGGTGCTCTTGAGCAAGTGCCGATCGTGAGAAACCACCAGCACCGCACCGCTGAATTCCTGCAGGGCCATGGTCAGCGCCAGACGCATTTCCAGGTCGAGGTGGTTGGTCGGTTCGTCGAGCAGCAACAGGTTCGGCCGCTCCCAGGCGATCAGCGCGAGGGCCAGACGGGCCTTCTCGCCACCGGAGAAATTCAGCACCGGCTCATCGATGCGTGCGCCCCGGAAGTCGAAGCCGCCGAGGAAGTCGCGCAGGGTCTGCTCGCGCTCACCCGGCGCCAGACGCTGCAAATGCAGCAATGGGCTGGCCTTGGAGTCGAGCGAGTCGAGCTGATGCTGAGCGAAGTAGCCGACCACGGTATTTTCGCCACGGGTCAGGCGCCCGGCCAGCGGTTCGAGCTCGCCGGCGAGGTTCTTGATCAGCGTCGATTTACCCGCACCGTTCGGCCCAAGCAGACCGATCCGCGCACCCGGGGTCAGTTGCAGCTTGACCTTCTCGAGGATGGTCTTGTCGCCATAACCCAGGCGCGCATCGGACAGGTCGATCAGTGGGCTGGAGATCTTGGTCGACTCGCGGAAGACGAAGTCGAACGGCGAATCGACGTGGGCCGCCGACAATTCTTCCATGCGCTCCAGCGCCTTGATCCGGCTCTGCGCCTGACGGGCCTTGGTCGCTTGCGCCTTGAAGCGGGCGATGTAGCTTTCCATGTGCGCACGCTGCGCCTGCTGCTTCTCGTAGGCTTGTTGCTGCTGGGCCAGACGCTCGGCGCGGGCGCGTTCGAACGCGGTGTATCCGCCGCGGTAGAGGGTCAGTTTGCGCTGATCGACATGGGCGACGTGATCGACCACTTCGTCGAGGAAATCCCGGTCGTGGGAAATCAGCAGCAAGGTGCCCGGATAACTCTTCAGCCACTCTTCGAGCCAGATGATCGCGTCGAGATCCAAGTGGTTGGTCGGTTCGTCGAGCAGCAGCAGATCCGACGGGCACATCAGTGCCTGCGCCAGATTCAGACGCATCCGCCAGCCACCGGAGAAATCGCCTACTTGACGATCCATCTGCTCATTGGTGAACCCAAGACCGGCGAGCAGCTTGCGCGCCCGCGCATCGGCGGTGTAGCCGTCGGCGCTGTCGAGTTCGGCGTGCAGGCGCGCCAGTGCGGTGCCGTCATGGGCCTCTTCGGCAGCGGCAAGCTCGCGTTGCACCTCGCGCAGACGCAGGTCGCCATCGAGCACATAATCGACCGCCAGGCGTTCGAGCGTGTCGACCTCCTGGCGCATGTGCGCGATGCGCCAGTCGGCCGGCAGCAGGCAGTCGCCCGAATCCGGGTGCAACTCGCCGCGCAGCAACGCGAACAGGCTGGATTTGCCGGCACCGTTGGCGCCGATAAGGCCGGCTTTGTGGCCGGCGTGCAGGGTCAGCTCGGCGTCTTCTAGCAGACGTTGCGGGCCACGCTGTAAAGTCAGGTTCTGAAGTCGGATCATAATGGCGGCGGAGTCTACCAGCTTCGCTCACAACTGGCGCGAGTAGCACGATGTCCTCTGACCTGTGGAGCTTTGCCCTTGATGTCTACGCCCGGCCGGGCGTGGAAGATGCCTGCCTGCAATTGCAAACGGCGGGCGCCAATGTCTGCCTGCTGCTCTGCGGTTTATGGCTGGAGCAGCGCGCGGTGGCGTGCGATGAACCGCGCGTACGTCTGCTCAAGGCCTTGACCGCGCCGTGGGATATCGAAGTGGTGCAGCCGCTGCGAACCCTGCGCATGCAATGGAAAGCGCGGGCCGTCGACGATGCGGTGGTGGCCGGCATGCGCGAGCAGATCAAATCACTGGAGCTTGAAGCTGAGCGCACCTTGCTGTCACGGCTCGAAGGTGTGGCGCAGGAGTGGACGCGCAACGATGCAGGTTCGGTGACCTGGCTGGAAGACCTGGCCGGCAATGCCGCCAGCCTGAACCGCGGCGCGCTGCAAGTGCTGCGCGTCGCGGCAACCGGCACTTAGGAAGCGCTGGTCGGGGTGCTGCTGACGTTCGACGAAGCGGCTGGCGCTGGCGTAGTCGAAGGGGTCGAGTGAGTGGCGGACGACGGTGCCGAGGCAGCTGGGGCAGCCGGGGTCGCCACAGGTGCAGGCTTGGCTGCTGGAGCGGCAGCCGGTTTGGTCGCGGCTGGCTTGGCAGCTGCAGGCTTTTTCACCGCTGGTTTTGCGGCTGGCTTGGCGGCCGGCTTTGCAGCAGCGGTCGCAGGCTTGGCAGCAGCGGGTTTCGCAGCTGGCTTGGCGGCCGGTTTCGCAGCGGTTTTTGCCGCAGGTTTTGCTGCCGATGTTGCGGCTGGTTTGGCAGCCGGTTTTACCGCCACTTTCGCAGCAGGTTTGGCGGCGGCCGGCTTGGCCGCAGTCTTGGCAGCAGGCTTCGCAGCGGCGGTCTTGGCAGCAGGTTTCGCTGCAGGTTTTGCCGCTGCTTTGGCAGCAGGTTTGGCGGCTGCGGTTTTCGCCGGTGCAGCTTTGCTCGCGGCCGGTTTTGCAGCGGCTTTGGCAGGGGTGGCTTTCACTGCTGGCTTGGCTGCAGCAGGTTTGGCTGCGGTGGTTTTAGCCGCCGGTTTTGCCGCGCTCGCCGCCGGCTTCTTCGCTGCAGTTTTCGCCGCTGGTTTGGCAGCCGCTTTCACTGGCGCCTTGGCCGCTGGTTTGGCGGCGGTTTTCGCGACAGCAGGTTTCGCCGCAGCGGTCTTCGCCGGGGCTTTGCTTGCAGCAGGTTTGGCAGCGACTTTCTTCGCTGGTGCTGCTGCCGGTTTGGCCGAACGCGACGACAGAACCTTGCCCACTGCTTCCTGCACGCGGCCAACACCCTGGGCCAGTTTCAGGCTTTCCTGGGCATCGCGCTTGAGTTGCAAAATGTAGCTGCGGGTTTCGGACTGACGATCTTTCAAAGCGTCGAGCAGGTCTTCGAGTTCTTTCACGGCAGCCTTGGCTTTGTTCTGTGCCTTGGCTTTGCCGGCGGTGGCGGCGTCCTGCAATTTGGTGCGCGATTTATGCAGTTTTTCCTGCGCCTTGCCGCGTTGCTTTTCCAGCTTGGCGAGCAGTTTTTCAGCATCAGCCAAGGCTTGCGAGCAAGCGTTTTCCAAATGCTCGAGCAGGCTGCCCGACAACTGTTGGAGTAAGTGCAACGGAGTATTTACAGGCTTCTTGGTGGCCGACATGGTTTACCTCCTGGCTGACGTGAGTGCGGCTCATACTAGACCTCTGCTGATACCGCCGCTAGCGCATGTTGACAGTATCTGCACCGTTGCGTTGCACCGAAGCCGAAATGTTGTGCACGCAGGAAAAAGCAGTTCACCGATGCAGACGTTTGCACTGGCATAATCCCCCGCATCCCAGGTCGGAGAGTGCCCATGTCGCGCTACTTTATTTTGTCCCTCTGCGTGTTTTTTTCGACGGCGCATGCCGATGAAAAAAACACAGCGAACGATGCTCATGATCTGGCTTACAGCCTCGGTGCCAGCCTCGGTGAACGGCTGCGCCAAGAGGTGCCGCAGTTGCAAATCCATGCGCTGATCGAAGGTCTGCAACAGGCGTATCAGGGCAAGCCGCTGGCGCTGAGTGAAGCGCGTATCGAACAGATTCTGGCCGACCACGAATCGCGCAATGCCGAGCAGGCATCACGGCAGTCGAGCGACGCGGCGATGGAAAACGAGCAACGCTTTCTCAGTGCGGAAAAAGCCAAACCGGGGGTGAAGGAACTGGCCGACGGCATCCTTCTGACTGAACTGGTTCCGGGCACTGGCGCCAAGGCCGGCCCGGACGGCAAAGTGCAGGTGCTGTATGTCGGCAAGCTGCCGGATGGCACCGTGTTCGATCAGAACACCCAGCCGCAATGGTTCAACCTCGACAGCGTGATCGCCGGTTGGCGCACCGCCTTGCAGAACATGCCGGTGGGGGCGAAATGGCGGCTGGTGATTCCATCGGATCAAGCCTATGGTGCCGACGGTGCCGGCGACCTGATCGCGCCGTTCACCCCTCTGGTTTTCGAAGTGGAATTGCGTGGCGCGACGAGCTGATCAGGCATAAAAAAACGGTGCGCTTTCGGGCGCACCGTTTTTTCATGAAGGACGTGGATCAGGCCTGAACCGGATCTTCTGCCTTGTGTGCCGTGTGCAGCACTTCGATCAGGCAGTCTTCAAGTTCGAAGCGCTCATGCAGCAAGCCGCCCAATTCCTTGAATTTCTCCGCAACGCATTTGCCTTCATCGCACAGGTCGTTGAACGCGAGCAGCTTCTCGGTAATGACGTCGATGCGCGGGTAGATGGTCTCGGCGAGTTCCAGACCGCGCTTGTCGTTGAACGCCTTGGCTTCGCCAGTCAGCTGTTCATAGATTTCGAAGTGCCCCGCCGATACGTAATCGACCAGCACGCCGCAGAATTCCTGCAAAGGCTTGCGGCTCTCGGACAGCGACTCAGGCTGCGCACCGAGCTTGTCGTAGGCGCCGATCAGCTCTTCACGCTCCTGCAACCAGCGGTCGATCAGCAGATGAACCCCACCCCAACGTTCCTGAGCATTCTGACAACTTTCGAGCATGGCGATCTCTCTTCCCTTGTGGGTCATGCTGCTCTACACCCGCGCCCCTGTTCTGATTTGACTGGAGGACGATCGGGCAGAGCGTCATCGAGCAACATAAATCCAATGACACGTGCCGGCCAGATTATGCCCGCACGCCTATGGCTTCAAGGTACGCAGGAGATAAAGTTCATACAAGTGTTTAATCCCTGACCAGCTGGTGGTGCGACGCTTCGTCGCTGACCGGTCGTTGCAGAGCGCTCCAGATCAGACGCAACAACTGATAAACCGCAAGGATCGACACGCCGACAAAAAACAGCAGGCTCCATTCCGGGATGCTCAAATCGAACAGTGTCCAGGAGATGTCCGCACAATCGGCGCCGCCGTTGAACATCCGTTGCAAGGCGCAGATCCACGGCAGGTCGCTGAACAGTGACTCCACGGTCGGCGAGCATTTGACCAGTTGCAGCATCGAGTCACTCTGGATCAACACCTGCCGCCACGCAGCGGTGGTTCCCCCCAGACTGGCGCCGAGCGCAAACAGCCAGTACCACCATAATCCAACGCGCCGGGGGCCATGCACCGCCGCCACGCCGCAGCCAATGCACAGCAATGTGAGGAACAATCGCTGCACCAGGCACAGACTGCAAGGCGTCAGGCCGACCGCGTATTCGAGGTAATAGGAAGCTCCCAGAGCAAAGGCCCCCGCAATGAAAGCCATGAAGAACAAGGAGCGTGAGCAGGCCAACGACATGGCTTTTCCGTAACAGTAGAGACAGACGGTTACGGTAGAGGAAAGCGTGTCAGCCTTTCAAGGCAAGGGCCTGCCGACAGTTCACCGCAGGTGTAGGGAAAACCCGACAGGCTCGATAGGAAACGGTGAAGAGCTCTGTAGGACTTTGTCTCCAGCGCGCGAAGAAGGCGAATTTTCGGTCATCGAAGTTCGCGAGGGAGCAAACTCCCTCGCCATTCAGACCTTCGCCGCAACCGGCAAAGGCGCCGCGAGCAGGCGTTCATCCAGCAGCCCCAGACCTTCCTGGAACAACTGATTGCTGCGCTCGGTATCGCCAAGCTGTGCAAGCAGACGGGCCAACTCCGCACAGGTCTCCGGATTGCGCTGCACGCGCAGACTGCTTTCCAGATAGTCGCGAGCCTTGCCCCACAGGCTGGTTTGCAGACACAAGCGTCCAAGGGTCAGCAGCAGACTCGGATCGGCCGGGTGCTCCTTGAGCCAGCCTTCGGCAATCTGCAACTGACGCGCAGGATCACTGCCACGAACCAGACCATAAAGCCGCGCCAGATGGCTGTCGTACTTGCGCTTGAGCGCTGTTCGCAGGACCTCTTCGGCCTCGACCTGAGCACCAAGCTGGCGCAATTGCTCGGCATAGGCCAGCACCAAAGGTGCTTCCTGACGCTGCGCCGAAGTCAGCTGTTCCCACGCCCGCTTGAGCGATTGCAGACCCACCGTACCGTCTTCTTCGCGATGCGCTGCCAAGGACAGGTTCTCACCCCAGGCGCGGCGCTCGAGTTCGGCCAGTTCCGCCGGCGGCAGGACCTTGTCCTTGCGCAACTCTGGCAGCAGACGAATCACCGCCGCCCATTCGCCACGCTGCTGATGCAGACGTTGCAATTGACGCAATGTCTGCGCGCTGCGCGGATGCCGTTCATGCATTGCCTGCAAGGTCACCAGCGCACCGTCGGTGTCGCCACGATCAGTCTGCAATTGTGCGTGACTCAGGGCGATCGCCAATTCGGCTTGCGGCTGACGCTCCAGCGCGCGTTCGAGCAAACGATCACTTTCTTCGTACTGACCTTGCTCGTTCGCCGCACGGGCGGCGCCGAGGTAATACAGCAGTGGCTGACGCTCGGCTTCCGCTGCGCGGGTCAGATGCCGTTGCGCGCTGGCCCAGCGACCTTCGGCCAGATCCAACTGGCCGTGTTCGATCGCCACTTGTACGCGGCGGCTGCGATTGCGTCGCGACCACGGATTGACCACGCCGGTGGAGGTCATCACCAGCTCGACCAGCACCTTGATGCCCCAGAACAGCAGCCACAGCACCGCGATCACCGCCAGGGTCGCCCACAGGCTCGATTCGTAGCGGAAGCTCTTGTACGCCACCAGCACGTAACCGGAATGCTCGGCAATCGCCAGGCCCAGCGCTGCCGTCGCGGCGATGACCAGAAACACGATTACATAGAGGCGCTTCATGGGGTCGCCTCCTGCGCAGCATTGGCGGCAGGCTTGGCGAACGGTTTCACCGATTCCTCGGCATTGACGTTACGTCGCTCCAGATATCCCTGCACCGCACTCAAGGTGCCGGCCAGATCCGGCGTCTTGACGGTGACCGGTTCCTTGCTCAGCTCGGCGACCTGTTCCAGCATGACTTTGCTTTGCGGATTGTCCGGGTTGAAATTGCCTTTGAGCACATCGCGTGCCTCGGCCAGCGCCTGGGTGTACACCGCCGCCTGACCGTTGAGCGCGGCCCACTGCGCCTGCTCCAGCGCCAGGCTCAGGGCCAGGCGCACCTGGCTCAGGCTCTGTCCGGCCAGCAGCGGTTTGACGTTCTTGTCAGCGTTGAAGTCGATGCGGATATAGCGCGATACCTTGTCCCACCAAAGTGCCCAGCGACTGGCGCCATCGCCATCGCTGGTCAGGCCCAACAGCGACTCGCCGCGATCCTTGTACTCCGGCGCCAGCTCAGTCAGGTCGATGACCTGATCGCGCAGCGCGCCGAGACGCAGGAACAGCCCGGTGCGATCCGGCTGTTCGGTGCTGCGCAAGGCGACCAGGGTTTTCGCCACTTGCTCGCGCGCGGCGAAGGAACCCGGATCGTTCTGTTCACGGAGAATTTCATCGGCGCCCTGCACCAATGCCTGGGCGCTGCTGATGTCCTGCAACGCTGAAAGGCGCAGGCTGGCCAGACGCAGCAAGTGTTCGGCCTCGGCCAGACGCCAGTCCTTGCGGCTGGCGCCGAGGACGGTTTCCAGACGTTGATTCAGGCGCTGTTGATCGCCCTGCAGTTGCGTGACCAGACGCTGGCGCTCGGCGAGCTCGTCAGCACCGGGCAACTGCGCCAGGCGCTCGGTCAGACGCTGTTCGTTGAGCTTCAGACTCTGCGCCTGATCGTTCAAAGCCTGCACCTGACTCGACTGTTGCTGCGTGTTGTTCTGCAGGTGGCGCACCTGCCAGACACCCCAACCACCGATGGCGACACCGGCGGCGCCGAGCAGCAGGGCGACAATTGCCAGTCCATTGCCTCGGCGCGGCTCTTGGGCCGGTGGTGGAGTTTCAACCTGGGCATCGAGCGCAGGCTGGACGTCATCTTTTGGCAAGGCTGTTTCGCTCACGTATCCATCCTTTGCATTAGAAAACGGCATGGGACATTCCCGTAACGCCGTCAGCAAAGCCGCGGCACTTGCGCCGCGGCAATCCACAACTGTTTGAGCCCCGGCGGCACGTGCCAGCTCGGCGACCCTCGGGCTTGGAACAAACAACGGCAACTGCGCGATCTTCGGCCAGGCATCGCCGGCCATCTGCCGCAGGTGCTCGAAACCCTGTCCACTGCTGACCACCAGCCCGTTCAAGCGTTCCGCTTCGATCCGCCGTGGCAGCTCGTTTGGCGGGTAGGCTGGCAGGTCGCGGCGATACAACTCCAGATACTCGACACTAGCACCAAGCGCGCGCAGGCGCTCGGCGAGCAGTTCACGACCGCCCTCGCCGCGCAGGATCATCACCTGCGCGCCGGACTGGTCGAGCGCCTCGCGCAGACGCGGCAATTGCAGCAGGGCTTCACTGTCATCGCCGTCAGCCGGGAAGCTGACATCGAGACCATGCTCGCGAAGAATGCCTGCGGTCGCCGCGCCGACGCTGAACCACGGCATGCTCAATGGCGCCGTGCCTTGGGACTTGAGCAGATCCACCGCAATCCGCGCCGCCGGTTTGCTGACCACAATCACCGCGCTGCAAGCGGGCAATCGCGAAATCGCCTGGCGAATAGTGTCAGAGAGCGGCAGCGGAACAATGTCCAGAAGCGGCAGGCAACTGCTGAAAATCCCGTGCCCGGCCAACTGTTCGGCCAGCGCCGCGCAGTCGTCTGCCGGGCGCGTCAGCAGCAGGCGCCAGGCCGTCACTCGTGCCCCGCCTCGCCGTACACCGCTTTGAGAATGTCGTCGGCGCCTTGCTTGAGCAGGTCTTCAGCGACCTGCACACCCAAGGTTTCCGCGTCGGCACGCGGCGCCCGGGCTTCGGCGCTGAGCAGCTTGCCACCACTCGGCTCGCCGACCAGACCGCGCAACCACAACTGCTCGCCTTCAAGCACGGCGTAGCAGGCGATCGGCACTTGGCAGCCGCCGTTCAAATGTTTGTTGAGGGCGCGTTCGGCGGTCACCCGCGAAGCGGTATCGGCGTGATGCAAAGGCGCGAGCAAGGCGTGGATTTCTTGGTCGGCGCTGCGGCATTCGATGCCGACCGCGCCCTGGCCACCGGCCGGCAGGCTGTCATCGACACTGATCGCCGATGTGATGCGTTCTTCGAAACCCAGGCGGATCAGACCGGCCGCGGCGAGGATGATCGCGTCGTACTCGCCGGCGTCGAGCTTGGCCAGACGGGTGTTGACGTTGCCGCGCAGGAAACGGATCTGCAGATCGGGACGCCGCGCCAGCAATTGCGTCTGCCGACGCAGGCTCGAAGTGCCGACGATGGCCCCGGCAGGCAGCGCTTCAAGACTGGCGTAGGTGTTGGAGACGAATGCATCGCGCGGGTCTTCACGCTCACAGATGCAGAACAGACCCAGGCCTTGCGGGAAGTCCATCGGCACGTCTTTCATCGAATGCACGGCGATATCGGCCTGGTTTTCCAGCAGCGCGGTTTCCAGTTCCTTGACGAACAGGCCCTTGCCGCCGATCTTCGACAGTGGCGAGTCGAGCAGCTTGTCACCGCGACTGACCATGGGCACCAGCGTCACCAGCAGGCCCGGGTGGGCCGCCTCGAGACGGGCTTTGACGTATTCGGCCTGCCAGAGGGCCAGCGCACTTTTACGGGTGGCGATGCGGATTTCGCGAGGGGACATGGAACAATCCGTACTGAATAGATACGGCGGATAATAACAGCTCAGTCAATTTCGCTTTGACCTGAATCAGAACCGGCGCGGCCTCCCTGGCCTGCCATGCCGGATAAAAGAACTCGAAAAGGCCGGTGAGGACCGGGTCAAAGCCCCTGCATCATCTTGCGCACACCGGCAACGTGCCGCCGGCTGACAATCAGTGCATCGCCATTGAGGCCTTTGAGGAACAACTGGAAATGTCCCAATGGCGTGCGTTGCAATCGCTCGATGCGATCACGAGCGACCAGCGCATTGCGGTGGATACGCACAAAGCGTTCGCCAAATTCGTCTTCAAGGGCTTTGAGGGGTTCGTCGAGCAGCACCTCGCCGGCTTCGTGACGCAGGGTCACGTACTTGTGGTCGGCGATGAAGTAGACCACCTGATCCAGCGGAATCAGCTCGATGCCTTTACGGGTCCGTGCGCTGATGTGGCTGCGTGGGCCGTTGCCACTTTCGGCAGCGGGACGGGTCAGGGCCGAGAGTTGCGCCCGGCTGGGACGTTCAGCCCGCTTCAGGGCTTCATTCAAGTGTTCGGTTCGCACAGGTTTCACCACATAGCCCACGGCGCTGGCCTGCAGGGCTTCCACGGCAAATTCATCGGGACTGGTGCAAAACACCACGGCCGGCGGCGTCTCTCGTTCGCACAGTCGGGCAGCAACCTGCAGGCCATCGAGGCCCGGCATGCGGATATCGAGCAGCACGATATCCGGCTTGTGGCTGTCGATCAGCGCTAACGCCTCCTCGCCATTCGTGGCACTGGGCTCCAGGACTGTGTAACCCTCGAGCTCGCTCACCATACGGCTTAGGCGCTCGCGAGCCAGGGGTTCGTCATCAACGATCAGGACATTCATATTGCGCTGGATTCCTGCGTGAGTCTCGCACAAGGATAGCGTAGACAGGTGTAGTGACCTCCGTCACCGCGATCCACGCTAAGACTAGCCCGAGCGCCAAAAAGTGCCGTACGTCGGCCAGCAATATTTGCCAGCGTCCGGGTCGTACCGCTCGGAGCCCAGTGTTTCCTGCGTTTCTCACGGTGGGTGACCGTTGTACAACTCACCCGCCCCCTCTTCTTATAGCCAGTGGCCGGACCTTTGCATGATCCGCATTCGCACCGACCCTTATGTCCACTGTAGACGTTCGTCGGAACGATATTGCTCAATCAAAAAATATCCTTTTGTAAATTCCTTGCAGACCGCGCCGGACACGCCTGACACATCCGCGAAAAAACGTATCGACCGGTGTCAGCGACAGGATTGGCAACCCTGTTATTATCCGCGCCAGCGTTTCACGCCATTTCTTCAAGCCGATACGAGCGAATTCATGAGCACTGACAAGACCAATCAGTCCTGGGGCGGCCGCTTCAGTGAACCCGTCGACGCCTTCGTCGCCCGCTTCACCGCCTCCGTCACTTTCGACCAGCGCCTGTATCGCCACGACATCATGGGCTCGATCGCCCACGCCACCATGCTGGCCAAGGTCGGCGTGCTGACCGATGCCGAGCGCGACAGCATCATCGATGGCCTGAAGACCATTCAGGGCGAAATCGAGGCCGGCCAGTTCGACTGGCGCGTCGACCTCGAAGACGTGCACATGAACATCGAAGCACGCCTGACCGACCGCATCGGCGTCACCGGTAAAAAGCTCCACACCGGGCGCAGCCGCAACGACCAGGTCGCCACCGATATCCGCCTGTGGCTGCGCGATGAAATCGACCTGATCCTCGCCGAGATCACCCGCCTGCAAAAAGGCCTGCTGGAGCAGGCCGAGCGTGAGGCCGCGAGCATCATGCCGGGCTTCACCCACTTGCAGACCGCGCAGCCTGTGACCTTCGGGCACCACATGCTGGCCTGGTTCGAAATGCTCAGCCGCGACTACGAGCGTCTGGTCGACTGCCGCAAGCGCACTAACCGCATGCCGCTGGGCAGCGCCGCGCTGGCCGGCACGACCTACCCGATCGACCGCGAATACACCGCGCAACTGCTCGGCTTCGACGCCGTCGGCGGCAACTCGCTGGACAACGTTTCCGATCGCGACTTCGCCATCGAATTCTGCTCGGCCGCGAGCATCGCGATGATGCACCTGTCGCGTTTCTCCGAAGAGCTGGTGCTGTGGACCAGCGCGCAGTTCCAGTTCATCGATCTACCAGACCGGTTCTGCACCGGCAGCTCGATCATGCCGCAAAAGAAAAACCCCGACGTGCCCGAACTGGTGCGCGGCAAGACCGGCCGTGTGTTCGGCGCGCTGATGGGCCTGCTGACCCTGATGAAAGGCCAGCCACTGGCCTACAACAAGGACAACCAGGAAGACAAGGAACCGCTGTTCGACGCCGCCGACACCCTGCGCGATTCGCTGCGCGCGTTTGCCGACATGATCCCGGCGATCAAGCCGAAACACGCGATCATGCGTGAAGCGGCACTGCGCGGTTTCTCCACCGCGACTGACCTGGCGGATTACCTGGTGCGCCGTGGCCTGCCGTTCCGCGACTGCCATGAAATCGTTGGCCACGCGGTGAAATACGGCGTCGACACGGGTAAGGATCTGGCCGAGATGAGCCTGGAAGAACTGCGTCAGTTCAGCGATCAGATCGAGCAGGACGTGTTTGCCGTGCTGACCCTCGAAGGCTCGGTGAATGCCCGCGACCATATCGGCGGGACTGCGCCGGCGCAGGTCAGGGCTGCGGTGGCGCGCGGTCAGGCCCTAATCGCCAGCCGCTAAAAGCCAAGAGCTTCGCGAGCAGGCTCGCTCCCACAGGGATTCTGGATGTTCACAAAATTTGTGTTCACCACCGGCTCAATGTGGGAGCGAGCCTGCTCGCGAAGGCATCCTTCAGAGCGCTACAAAATTCACTTCTTGGCAGCAATCATCGCCAAAAACGCCGGCATCGCCGCGTCCTTGTCCGCCGCGATCTTCTGCACATGCGGATTTTGCTCAAGCCGCTCCAGCAGCGCTTTCGCCTGCGGCATCTCGGCCAGCAGATCAATCCCGAACAGCTTCTGCCCGACCGCACAGGCCAGCGGCACGCTGTAGAGGAAATACAAATCGGCAATGCTCAGGCTGTCACCCGCCACGTACGGGGCGAACTTGCCATGACGGCCCAGCGCGGCGAAGCCCAGCAGCAGCTCGGTCCGGGTCTTCTCTTTGATCGGCTCCGGCAATGTCATACCGAAAAACGCCTCGCCATAGCAGGCACGTCCCGGCAACTCGATGTACAACTCGATCTCCTTGGCAATTGCCAATACCTGCGCGCGCTCGAACGGGTCGCTGGGCAGGAGCGGCGTGCCCTTTTGTGCTTGTTCGAGGTATTCGAGGATGATCGCGGTTTCGTTGATATAACCGGCGTCGACACCCAGCACCGGGACCTTGCCACGCGGACTGATGGCCAGTGACTCCGGGGTCTGCGTCGGGTAGTAGGTCACCTCTTCGAAGGGCAGGCCTTTTTCCAGCAGCGCCAGTTTGACCATGTTGTAGTAGTTGCTGACAGCAAATCCGTAGAGCTTGAACATCACAGAGCCTCCAGGCCGTGCGGGGTGGGCAGTGCCTGTTTATAGATCGCCGCGGCGTTTCCCGCCAGCAGCATCACGCCGCTGAATGCGGGTAAACTGGCGCCTTTCCCTGAGGAGCCTGCCATGAGCGAGCCGACAGATATCGTCAACGATGACGACGAAGAAGCATTCACCGAAGCGACGCTGATCGAAGCCATCGAGAACCAGATTGAAAGCGACAACCCGCCGGCGGCCAAGGCGACGTTGAACAAGCTGACTTTGGTCGGCATGGACCGTGAGGAGATCCTCAATCTGATGGCCCACGTGCTGGCTTTTGAAATTGACGCGATGCTCGATGAAGATCGCCCGTTCGACACCCAGTGGTACGAAGCGGCACTGCGCGCTTTGCCAGAGCTGCCACCGGAAAAGCAGTAACCACATTGCTCCTGTGGGAGCGAGCAGGCTCGCTCCCACAAGGTTTGTTACGCATCCATCCAGCCATCTGCTGCCGCCCGACTACACTGGAATTCGCCTCAAGACAAAATCCCCTGATCCGAGCACTGGACATGCTGCACCAGCGGGTTCACCTTAGAGGCGCTGTCGTCCAATTCCTAGAAAGTCTGGAGTCCTTATGTCGCTTACCCCTGAGTTGGTTGCCGAACTGGAAGTCCTTGCACTCTTCAACCTGGACAGTTCCCAGGAAGGTCTGAAAATTCACCAGACCGCTGCCCCGAAACATATCGCTGCCGCCCAGCGCCTCTTTGAAAAAGAACTCACCGACCAGCCCGATGGCGGTTATCTGACCAGCCTCGGTCGCGATGCCGCGCAAAACGTGCAGACCGTACTGACGATTTTGAAAGAACAGCAAACCGCCTGATTTCTCTGACTTTGCCCACGGGAACTCCTGCCACGGGATTTCCGCGGGCCCGCCCGCTCGCTGTCGATAAAAAACTGACGTCAAAAAACAAATTCAGCTTAAACGTCCTGCCGCGCAGCGGCTAAACTGCGGCCATTCCGAGACCCTCTACGTCCGAGCCTGCAAGCCGGTTTGAGCTGACATGACCCGCACCCACGAAATCCGCCCCGACCTGGACGAAGGCATCGACCGCAAGGTACTCAGCCAACTGCGCGCACGTTTTCTCAAACTCAATGAAGGCCGCCTCGGCCGCGCTCTCGAAGGCTTGTCGACGCGCCAGCAAAGCGTGTTGACGCTGTTGCCGCTGTTCTTTCACGTCAATCATCCGTTGCTGCCCGGCTATGTCTCGGGCAGTACGCCGGCGGGGCTTTCGAATTATGAGCCGGACGCCAATGCGCTGACCGAGGCGCAGCGCCTGACTCGCTCGTTCTCTTACAGGCCGCGCCACGGCAGCAACCCGCCGCGACCGATCCACGGCCTGTTCCTGATGGGCAGCCTCGGCACGCTGGCCCAGGCCGATCAGAGCGATATGGACGTGTGGGTCTGCCATGGGCCGGATCTGAGCGAAAGCGAGCTCGCCGAGCTGAGCAAGAAGTGCCAATTGCTGGAAGCCTGGGCTGCGAGCCAGGGTGCCGAAGCGCATTTCTTCCTGATCGACCCGGCGCGCTTCGTCAAAGGCGAACGCGATTCAAGGCTCAGTTCGGACAACTGCGGCAGCACCCAGCACTATCTGCTGCTCGACGAGTTTTATCGCACGGCGATCTGGCTGGCCGGGCGCACGCCGATCTGGTGGTTGGTGCCGGTCTATGAAGAAACAGCCTACGACGCCTACACCTACACCCTGCTGTCCAAACGCTTCATTCGCGCCGACGAAACCCTGGATCTCGGGCCGATGGCGACCATTCCGCCCGGGGAATTCATCGGCGCCGGATTGTGGCAGTTGTTCAAAGGCATCGAATCGCCCTACAAGTCAGTGCTCAAACTGCTGCTGACCGAGGTGTACGCCAGCGAACATCCGCACGTGCAGTGCCTGAGCCTGCGCTTCAAGAAAGCCGTGTTCGCCAATCAGCTCGATCTCGATGAGCTGGACCCGTACATGGTGGTGTACCGGCGTATCGAGGAATACCTGCTCGCCCGGAACGAGCCGGAACGTCTTGAGCTGGTGCGCCGCGCGCTGTATCTGAAGGTCAACCGCAAGCTCACCGGCAACAGCCGCAGCCAGGGCTGGCAACGCACACTGCTCGAACGCCTGGCTGGCGAGTGGCACTGGGATCAACGGCAACTGGCGCTGCTCGACAGCCGCAGTCAGTGGAAAGTCCGCCAGGTCAGCGCCGAGCGCCGCGCGCTGGTCAATGAACTCAATTACAGCTATCGCTTCCTGACCCAGTTCGCCCGCAGCGAACAGACTGTCAGCCTGATCAACAAGCGCGACCTCAATGTCCTCGGCCGGCGCCTGTACGCAGCGTTCGAGCGCAAGGCCGACAAGGTCGAGTTCATCAATCCGGGCATTGCCCCGGATCTGGCCGAAGACACCCTGACCCTGGTGCAGTCGCCGAACAAAAAGGAGCCGGGGCAGACCCAGTGGGGCCTGTACAACGGCAGCCTGACGGCACTGGAGTGGGAACACTTCGCACCGATCAAGCGCAGTCGCGAGCTGCTTGAACTGCTGACCTGGTGCCACCGCAACGGCGTGATCGACAGCAGCACCCGCCTGGCCCTGCATCCGGGCACCAGCGACTTGAGCGAGTTCGAGCTGTTCAACCTGCTTGGCAGCCTGCAGCAGTGCATCGCCCTGCCCTTGCCCACCGTGGCCGAAGAGGCGTTGCTGCGCGCCGCCGTGCCCAGCGAAGTGCTGCTGCTGATCAACGTCGGCGTCGACCCGCTCAAGCATCACCGTGATCTGAACATCCTGATGACCACCGAACGCACCGACTCGCTGAGCTATGCCGGTGTGCGCGAGAACCTGGTGCTGACCCTCGATCAGGTCACGCTCAACAGCTGGAACGAAGTGCTGGTCAATCGTTTCGACGGCCAGCATGCGCTGCTCGACTGCCTGCGCGATTACCTCAACAACCTGCCGCGCGGCCCTGTGCAGCCGTCGCTGAAAGTGCGCTGCTTCTGCCACAACCGCGCGCAATTCATTGCCCGCCGCGTCGAGGAAATCGTCGACACCGCGCAGACCCTGTTGCTCAGCGAGTTGAATCACCGCTACCTGATTCAGGTGCAGCAGCACTATCACGTGCTGGAGCTGGTGCCGGGTCAGGTCAACCATGTCGCCCTCGCCACTCTGCCGGCACTGCTCGATTATCTGGGCAAAGAACAACCGCGCTACAGCCCGCTGCACCTCGACCCGATGGCGCTGGAGGACCATGACCTCGCGCTGATCCTGCCGATGGGTCAGCCGGAGTGCATTCAGGTGTTCTACCGCATCAGCGAACAGCAGGCCGAGCTGTACGTGCTGGATGAATTCAATGCGCTGTGGCAGCAGCAACTGCCGTACCACGACGAGCAGAGTCTGCTGGTACCGCTGCAGCGTTTTCTGCAATCGATCCAGTACCGCCGTGAAGCGCAATTGCCGATGGACGGTGGCCCTGCAGGCAGCCCCGAGACTTTGTATTACCAGCTGTTGCCGTCAGGCCCGGGGCGCTCGCGCAGGGTCGAAACCCGGCCGGCACCGCAGACCCCGGTGAACAAACCGTTCTATGACGTACAGGCGATCATCGGTAAAGCCGCGCCCGGCGAAGTGCAGGTCACCCTGTATTGCAATCAGCGCGAATTCAGCGAGCTGGAGCATGGCGACCAGTTGTTCAGCGTGGTCGCCCGAGAGATCGTCGAGCAGCGCCGCGAGACCGAACGCTATCGCTGCTACATCACCGACCTCGACCTGTCGGGGCTGCTCGGTGACGGGCACAGTTCAAGCAATCTGTATCTGCGCTACAAGGCAGACCTGGAGCGCTCGTTGAATGAAGCGCTCGAACAGGTTTGAAGCGGGAATTTATTCGGGAAAGGCGCCGCCGTTGACCGGTTGCGATTCCACTTCCAGCAAGGTCAGTTTCAGCGACTTGCCACCCGGGGCCGGCCAATCGATGTGCTGACCGACCTTCAGACCCAGCAGCGCACTGCCGACCGGCGCCAGAATGGAAATCTTGCCTTCATCGGCGTTGGCGTCCTTGGGATAGACCAGCGTCAGGTGGTAATCCTTGCCGCTGCCTTCTTCGCGGCAATGCACGCGGGAATTCATGGTCACGACATCGGCGGGCACTTCATCGTGGCCGACCACGGTATCGGCGCGGTCCAGCTCGGTTTGCAGCGCAATCACGCCCGGCGCTGCCTGGTCTTTATCGATCAGGTTGTCGATCAGGCGCTGCAGACGTTGCACGTCCAGACGGGTAAGGGTGATGGAAGGTGCGGTCATGATCCAGGCAGACTCCTTTCTTCTGCACAAAAAAAGCAAAACCCCGCCAAAAAAGACGGGGTTTTCACCGTGCCTCGGTGGTTTGAGGCGTTCGCGGACACTATCACAGCTCAAAAAATATACAAGTCACGCCCTTTTTTGCCTGGGTGAAACCCTTGTGGCGAGGGGATTTATCCCCGTTCGGCTGCGCAGCAGCCGTATAGATTTTGGGGCCGCTACGCGACCCAACGGGGATAAATCCCCTCGCCACAATGGGGTATCAAACAGAATTTTGGCGGGCAGCAGCCTGCTGGCAAATCACCCGGCGCCGTTGATCATCGGCCGAGCGCCATTCGCGAATATCTTCAACGTGGCGCGCGCAGCCGAGACAGACTTTCTGTTCGTCCAATCGGCATACGCCCGTGCACGGCGAAGGCACCGCCGGGCTGACGTTGCTGTAGAGCGGTTTCGGCGGGCGAACAGGCGCGGTATCCGTCACAAATCACAGACCTTCGAAATCGAATTCGGCGCCAGCCTGCTGCTTGACGAGGCGCTGAAGCATTTCGCCCAATTGCTCTTCGCTCTTGTCGCACATCCAGCGCTCGCTTTCTTCGTCATAATCGAAGTGGAAACCACCGGACACGGCCGCCAGCCACAGCTGACGCAATGGCTCCTGGCGGCTGAAGATCAGCTGCGAGCCGTTTTCGAACTTGACGGTCAAGACACCTGCCGAGCTTTCCAGATCGATGTCCAGATCGCTTTCGTCAAATATGTCTTCCAGTTTTTCCTGGGTTTCATCGACCAGATCGTGGAAACGGGCTTCGGACAAACTCATTGCGGCAACCTCAAAAATGTCTGATCAGGCTCAAGCGCCGAAAGATACGGACGCTGCCGGCCGATTGCAAAGATTAACGACCAAGCACCTGTCGGCCCATCCAACACCGCCCCCGTGGGAGCGAGCTTGCTCGCGAAAGCGGTGTGTCAGGCAACAAACATATCGAATGTGACGACCTCTTCGCGAGCAAGCTCGCTCCCACAGGTATTGCAGGTATCCATCCGGTATCCAGCAAGCCCCGCCGGACGGGAACCCCCTCGCATAGGCAAGCTGCCGGGTGGCCGGTATACTCCGGCGCAATTAACGCATTTTCAAGGATTTCGCCATGAAGCGCCTGATCTCTTCCCTTGCTGCGCTCGTCGCGGTTGCCTGCCTGGTTTCGGCCTGTGGTCAAAAAGGCCCGTTGTACCTGCCCGATGACGACCAGGACCCGGCCGAACAAGCCCAGTCTTCGCAGAAGCAGCCATCCAAGGCTCACAAGCACGACGTTTACTAAGGGATCGCCATGGACGCTTTTAACTACCGTGGCGGGGAGCTGTTCGCGGAAGGTGTGCCGCTGTCCGCCATCGCCGACCGCTTCGGCACGCCCACCTATGTCTACTCGCGCGCCCACATCGAAGCGCAGTATCTGGCCTACGCCGATGCGCTGGCCGGCATGCCGCATCTGGTCTGCTTCGCGGTCAAAGCCAACTCCAACCTCGGTGTACTGAATGTCCTGGCCCGTCTCGGCGCCGGTTTCGACATCGTTTCCCGTGGCGAGCTGGAACGTGTACTGGCCGCTGGTGGCAGCGCCGACAAGATCGTTTTCTCCGGCGTCGGCAAGACCCGTGACGACATGCGCCGCGCCCTCGAAGTCGGCGTGCACTGCTTCAACGTCGAATCCACCGACGAGCTCGAGCGCCTGCAAGTGGTCGCCGCCGAGCTGGGTGTTCGCGCCCCGGTTTCGCTGCGCGTGAACCCGGACGTCGATGCCGGCACCCATCCGTACATTTCCACCGGTCTGAAAGAGAACAAGTTCGGCATCGCCATTGCCGATGCCGAAGACGTGTACGTGCGCGCCGCGCATCTGCCGAACCTGGAAGTGGTCGGTGTCGACTGCCACATCGGTTCGCAACTGACCACCCTGCCGCCGTTCATCGATGCACTGGATCGCTTGCTCGATCTGGTCGACCGCTTGGGCGATTGCGGCATTCACCTGCGCCACATCGATCTTGGTGGTGGCCTGGGCGTGCGTTATCGCGATGAGGAGCCGCCGCTGGCTGCCGACTACATCAAAGCCGTGCGCGAGCGTCTCGACGGGCGTGATCTGGCGCTGGTGTTCGAACCGGGTCGCTTCATCGTTGCCAATGGCGGCGTGCTGCTGACCCAGGTCGAGTACCTCAAGCACACCGAGCACAAGGATTTCGCCATCGTCGACGCGGCGATGAACGACCTGATCCGTCCGGCGCTGTATCAGGCGTGGATGGACGTCACCGCGGTGAAACCGCGCGACAGCGCTGCACGCAAGTACGACATCGTCGGCCCGATCTGCGAAACCGGCGACTTCCTCGCCAAGGACCGCGAGCTGGCGCTGGAAGAGGGCGACTTGCTGGCAGTGCATTCGGCCGGTGCCTACGGTTTCGTCATGAGCTCCAACTACAACACCCGTGGCCGTGCCGCTGAGGTGTTGGTTGATGGTGATCAGGTTTTTGAAGTGCGTCGCCGCGAAACCGTGGCCGAGCTGTTTGCCGGCGAAAGCCTGCTGCCGGAGTAACCCATGCTGCTGCGTTTTACCAAAATGCACGGCCTGGGCAACGACTTCATGGTCCTCGACCTGGTCAGCCAGCACGCGCACATTCAGCCCAAACACGCCAAGCAATGGGGCGACCGCCACACCGGGATCGGTTTCGACCAGTTGCTGATCGTCGAAGCGCCGAGCAACCCGGATGTGGATTTCCGCTACCGGATCTTCAACTCCGACGGTTCGGAAGTGGAGCAGTGCGGCAACGGTGCGCGCTGCTTCGCCCGCTTCGTGCTCGACAAGCGTCTGACCGCCAAACGGCAGATCCGCGTCGAGACCAAGGGCGGCATCATCGAACTGGACGTGCGTAACGACGGCCAGATCGGCGTGAACATGGGCGCGCCGCGGCTGGTGCCGGCGGACATTCCATTCCAGGCGCCAGCGCAGGCCAGCAGCTATTCGCTGGACGTCGATGGCACCACGGTCGAACTGGCCGCCGTGTCGATGGGCAATCCCCATGCGGTCATTCGCGTGGACGACATCAACAGCGCACCGGTGCATGAACTGGGGCCGAAGATCGAGCACCATCCGCGCTTTCCGGCGCGGGTCAATGTCGGCTTCCTTCAGGTCATCGACCGCCATCGCGCGCAACTGCGTGTTTGGGAACGCGGCGCCGGGGAAACCCAGGCCTGCGGCACCGGCGCCTGTGCGGCGGCGGTGGCAGCCATCAGTCAGGGGTGGATGGATTCGCCGCTGTTGATCGACCTGCCCGGCGGGCGTCTGTCCATCGAGTGGGCCGGCCCGGGCGAACCGGTGTTGATGACCGGTCCGGCAGTGCGTGTATACGAAGGACAAGTGCGTCTTTGAGCGAGCAGAAATCATGACCGACAAGCCACAGGTACCCGCCCGACCAGTCGACGAATCAGCGTCAGAGAGCCTTGAGGCGGCCGCGGTTGCCGCCTACCTGGAGGCTCATCCGGACTTCTTCGTCGAGCACGAAGAGCTGCTGCCGTCGCTGCGCATTCCGCACCGACGTGGCGACACCGTGTCGCTGGTCGAGCGGCAGATGACCATCCTGCGCGACCGCAATATCGAGATGCGCCATCGCCTTTCGCATCTGATGGACGTGGCCCGCGACAACGATCGCCTGTTTGAAAAAACCCGCCGCCTGATCCTAGCGCTGATGGATGCATCGACCCTGGAAGACGTGGTCATCAGCGTTGAAGACAGCCTGCGTCAGGATTTCCAGGTGCCCTTCGTCAGCCTGATCCTGCTCGGCGACAACCCGGCCCCGGTCGGCCGCTGGGTAACCCACGCCGATGCGCAAACCGCGATTGGCGGCCTGCTCACCGAAGGCAAAAGCGTCAGCGGCAGCCTGCGTGAACATGAGCTGGACTTCCTCTTCGGCGAAGAACAGCGCCAGCAGATCGGCTCGACCGCCGTGGTTGCCGTCAGCCATCAGGGCATTCACGGCATCCTGGCCATCGCCAGCCGTGACCCGCAGCATTACAAGAGTTCGGTCGGCACCCTGTTCCTGAGCTACATCGCCGAGGTCATGGGCCGCGTGCTGCCACGGGTCAACAGCTCGCTGCGCTCGGTACGCTGACCATGGAACGACAACTGGACGCTTACTGCGAACATCTGCGCAGTGAGCGACAGGTGTCGCCGCACACCCTGTCGGCTTATCGCCGCGACCTCGATAAAGTCCTCGGCTGGTGCATCAAGCAGAACATCGGCAGTTGGGCCGCGCTGGACATCCAGCGTCTGCGCAGCCTGATCGCCCGGTTGCATGCGCAAGGCCAGTCCTCGCGCAGCCTCGCCCGCCTGCTCTCAGCGGTGCGCGGGCTCTATCACTACTTGAACCGCGAAGGCCTGTGCGACCACGACCCGGCCACCGGCCTGGCCCCGCCGAAAGGCGAACGGCGCCTGCCGAAAACCCTTGATACCGACCGCGCATTGCAGCTGCTTGAAGGTGCGGTCGAGGACGATTTTCTCGCCCGGCGCGATCAGGCGATTCTCGAGCTGTTCTATTCCTCTGGCCTGCGCCTGTCCGAGCTGACCGGGCTCAATCTCGATCAACTCGACCTCGCCGACGGCATGGTTCAGGTGCTCGGCAAGGGCAGCAAGACCCGGCTGTTGCCGGTTGGCACCAAGGCCCGCGAAGCCTTGGAACACTGGTTGCCGCTTAGAGCCATGACCAACCCGGCGGACGATGCGGTTTTTGTCAGCCAGCAAGGTCGGCGTCTCGGCCCCCGGGCGATTCAGGTGCGGGTCAAACTGGCTGGCGAGCGCGAGCTGGGGCAGAACCTGCATCCGCACATGCTGCGGCACTCGTTCGCGAGCCATTTGCTCGAGTCTTCACAGGATCTGCGCGCGGTGCAGGAATTGCTCGGTCACTCTGATATCAAAACCACGCAGATCTATACCCACCTCGACTTCCAGCATCTGGCGGCGGTCTACGACAGCGCCCATCCCCGGGCCAAACGCATGAAAGGCGATGATTCATGAGCATTCAGTTGATCACCTTCGACCTCGACGACACTCTGTGGGACACCGCGCCGGTGATCGCCAGCGCCGAAACCGTGTTGCGCGAATGGCTGAGCGAGCATGCGTCGAACCTGGGCGCGGTGCCGGTGGAGCATTTGTGGTCGATTCGCGAGCGAGTGCTGGCGGGCGAACCGGGCCTCAAACACCGCATCAGCGCGCTGCGCCGACGTGTGCTGTTCCATGCGCTGGAAGAAGCCGGGTATGCCCACGGCGAAGCGTCGGAGCTGGCTGACAAGGCTTTTGAAGTGTTCCTGCATGCGCGGCATCAGATCGAAGTGTTCCCGGAAGTCGAGCCGCTGCTGGAGCTGCTCGCCAATCACTATGCCCTCGGCGTGGTCACCAATGGCAATGCCGACGTGCGTCGGCTGGGGCTGGCGGATTACTTCAAGTTCGCCTTGTGCGCCGAAGACATCGGCATCGCCAAACCGGATGCGCGGCTGTTTCATGAAGCGTTGCAGCGCGGCGGTGTAAGCCCCGCAGCGGCGGTGCATGTCGGCGATCATCCTGGCGATGACATTGCCGGCGCTCAGCAGGCAGGCTTGCGCGCGGTGTGGTTCAACCCGACGGGCAAGGTCTGGGAAGCGGAGCGCTTGCCGGATGCGGAAATTCGCAGCCTCACTGAACTGCCAGCCGTCCTCTCCCGCTGGAATGCTTCCTCGAACTGATCTACAGCCCTGTGGGAGCGAGCCTGCTCGCGAATGCGGTGTGTCATCCAACATGTATGTCGGCTGACATGCCCTCTTCGCGAGCAGGCTCGCTCCCACAGGGGACTGCATTTGTTTTCAACGGATTTATTTCAGGCATGAAAAAGCCCGCAGCGACGGCGGGCTTTTTCAGCAAGCGAGCGACGCGCCTCAGATAGGGCGGCTGCCGTACTTGTTATCCGGCTTCTTGGGCGGATCGGCGACCACGTTGGCCTCCACTTCCTGCACCTTGCCGCCGCGCGCAAGGAATTCTTCCATGGCCTTGGCCAGGGCGTCACGCTCCTTGTTCTTGGCTTCGATGCTCGGCAACTCGTCGACCGATACCGCAGCCTTGGCTTTGCCTTTGGCAGCCGGGGCCGGCGTGTCGTCACCGCCATCATCTTCGGCAACGTCTTCCGCTGCCGCTTCCAGGCCTTCCTCGGCCTCGTCTTCGTCGCCTACTTCGAGGTCGTCGTTTTCCAGATCATCGTCGCTCATGTTCTACCTCATGACTTGCCAAAAGCAGATTAGTTATAGACCAGCTTTGGCGACTGTCGAAGCCGCCGTTGAAAAATCTTCTGCCGCTGCCCGGCAGCGGCTCATGCCTGTTCACCGTGCAAGGTGGCGAGGACTTTACGGGCACCGCCATGATCACGGTGCTCGCCCAGATAAATCCCTTGCCAGGTACCCAGGGCCAGCCGTCCAGCCGCAACCGGCAGACTGATCTGGCAACCCAGCACGCTGGCCTTGAAGTGCGCCGGGAGATCATCCGGGCCTTCGTCGTTGTGCTCGTAGCCGTCCGTTCCTTGTGGGATCAGACGATTGAAAAATCGTTCGAAGTCGCGACGAACTGCCGGATCGGCGTTCTCGTTGATGGTCAACGACGCCGACGTGTGCTGCAGCCACAAATGCAACAGACCGACCCGACAGGCCTTGAGTTCAGGCAAGCCTGCGAGCAACTCGTCCGTCACCAGATGAAAGCCCCGGGGCCTTGCCCGCAGGGTTATCAGAGTCTGTTGCCACATACAGTTCTCCGCTCGTTCGGGGCGCATTCTAGCGTGCTCTGAAAAAAAACAAAGGCCCTAATATTCCTGCAGCGATGTAAGCGATTGCCCGCAGAAAAAGCCTCGTCGTAAAGACGACCAAAGCCGTAAGAAAAATCCTTTCAGCCGCTCCCTGAATGACAAATCCCGGACAAAAAAATGCCCGGCGAACCGGGCAATTTTTTTATCGCGCGTACTTACAGGTTGTAGCCGCGTTCGTTGTGTTGTGCCAGATCGAGGCCGACCGACTCTTCTTCCTCGGTTACGCGCAGACCCATGACGGCGTCCAGCACCTTGAGGATGATGAAGGTGACGATCGCGGTGTAGATCACCGTGAAGCCGACGCCTTTGATCTGAATCCAGACCTGCGCGCCAATGTCAGTCACGGTGCCGAAGCCGCCCAGTGCCGGTGCGGCAAACACACCGGTGAGGATCGCGCCGAGGATACCGCCGATACCGTGCACGCCGAAGGCATCCAGGGAGTCGTCATAGCCGAGTTTGCGTTTCAGGGTGGTGGCGCAGAAGAAGCACACCACGCCTGCGGCCAGACCGATCACCAGTGCACCCATCGGGCCCACGGTGCCAGCGGCCGGAGTGATCGCGACCAGACCGGCGACCACACCCGAAGCAATACCCAGTGCGCTTGGCTTGCCGTGGGTGACCCACTCGGCAAACATCCAGCCCAGTGCCGCAGCGGCAGTGGCGATCTGGGTAACCAGCATGGCCATACCGGCAGTGCCGTTGGCAGCAGCAGCGGAACCGGCGTTGAAGCCGAACCAGCCGACCCACAGCATCGCCGCGCCCATCAGGGTGTAGCCGAGGTTATGCGGAGCCATTGGTGTGGTCGGGAAGCCTTTGCGCTTGCCCAGTACCAGGCACGCGACCAGACCGGCGATACCGGCGTTGATGTGCACCACGGTGCCGCCAGCGAAGTCGAGCACGCCCCAGTCCCACATCAGGCCGCCGTTACCGGACCAGACCATGTGCGCGATCGGTGCATAAACCAGAGTGAACCAGATACCCATGAAGATCAGCATCGCGGAGAATTTCATGCGCTCGGCGAACGCACCGACGATCAGCGCCGGGGTGATGATCGCGAAGGTCATCTGGAAGGTGATGAACACCGCCTCAGGGAACAGCGCCGCCGGGCCGGTGATGCTCGAAGGCGTGACACCGGCGAGGAACGCCTTGCCCATGCCGCCGAAGAACGAATTGAAGTTGACGACGCCCTGCTCCATGCCGGTGGTGTCGAAGGCAATGCTGTAGCCATAAATGACCCACAGGATGCTGATCAGACCGGTAATGGCGAAGCACTGCATCAGCACGGAAAGAATGTTTTTCGAGCGAACCATACCGCCGTAGAACAGCGCCAGACCGGGGATGGTCATGAACAGCACGAGCGCTGTCGAGGTGAGCATCCAGGCGGTGTCGCCGGAATTGAGGACTGGCGCTGCCACTTCGTCTGCCGCCATGGCGATGCCGGGCATTACGATGGACAACAGGGCGCCTAGCCCTGCGAATTTACGCAGAGTCATATTGTTTTCTCCTGGGGCGTTGGGTTTGTGGCGGCGCTTAGATCGCGTCGGTATCGGTTTCGCCGGTACGGATGCGGATCGCCTGTTCCAGATTGACCACGAAGATCTTGCCGTCACCGATCTTGCCGGTGTTGGCCGCTTTGGTTATCGCCTCGATAACCCGATCCAGATCCTTGTCGTCGATGGCCACGTCGATTTTCACCTTGGGCAGAAAATCGACCACATATTCCGCGCCGCGATACAGCTCGGTGTGACCCTTCTGCCGGCCGAAGCCTTTGACTTCAGTGACGGTAATGCCCTGCACGCCGATTTCGGACAGCGACTCGCGCACGTCGTCCAACTTGAACGGCTTGATGATGGCAGTGACTAGCTTCATGAAACTCTCTCCCGAATTGGTGGACTTGCCCCAGGAAAACAAACCCGTCTCAAGTCTAAGCGCAGTGCCTGGCTTTGTAACGCATCGTTGACGCCAGCTAACCGCATCAGACGAAACTCCCCGCTTCGTCTGCCGCACTGCATTCGTCACAGCGACTGCATCAGTGCATGGGTCGAGGGTGACTAAGCAGAAACCTTGCCAGCTCGGCAAAAACCCTGCATTTCAATCGCTTGGCCCCCGTTGCACGCGCTCGGGCAGAAAAGCTTTTGCCGATACGCACAACAACGGTGCGCCACCGTCCGTCCCCCTGCGCGAAAAGCGTGCATCCGTGCAACGGGATTGACTATAGACACTGCGTGATACACTGCCGGCCATTGTTTCCAGGACATTCCCCATGCTCGCGCCCAAAGACTTCCTCGACGCCCTGAGCGGCACCGCCTCCCGCCTGTTCAGCGGCGATACCCCGCTGCCGAAAGCCGAAATCGAAAGCCAGTTCAAAATGCTGCTGCAAAGTGCCTTCAGCAAACTCGATCTGGTCAGCCGGGAAGAGTTTGATAGTCAGATGGTGGTGTTGGCTCGCACGCGGGCACGGCTTGAGAGTCTTGAAGCGAAGGTGGCGGAGATGGAGGCGAAACTGAATCCGCCGGCTGAATAGCACCACTACTGACAGTGAAGGTTGGGCACGCTCTTCAGCTTTAAAGGCGTCGAAAAAAAACCTTCAAGCGTTTTCCTTCAAGCAGCCTTCAGCTCCACTGCCTAGATTCACTATCAAGCGCAATGTGCCAGCCGCTCGACCTGATCACGGATTGCAGCTCCTCTTTCAATTTCGGCTTTTCGCAGATCGTAGGTCGATTGGAGGTTCAGCCAAAACTCAGGAGTGGTGTCCAGACAGATTGAAAGTCTTAAAGCCATGTCAGCGCTGATGCCCCGGCGCTGTAGAACGATATCGTTCACCGTCGGAGTAGACACGCTCAATGCTCTCGCCAACGCAGCGGCTGTAAGGCTCAAAGGCTCCAGATACTCCTCTTTGAGGATCTCGCCGGGATGGACCGGACGCATACCATTCTTGGTCATATTCACCTCAGTGATAATCGACGATTTCAACATCCTCGGGCCCATTCAGGCCCCAGACGAAGCAAATTCGCCATTGGGCGTTGATACGAATACTGCATTGCCCCTTCCGATCGCCTCCCAGAGACTCGAGCCGATTTCCGGGAGGAGATCGGAGATCAGCCAACGCAGCTGCCGCATCAAGCATCGTCAGCTTACGTTCCGCGACACTCAATATGGCTGACCAGAAACGGGTTTTACCACTTCGGAACAGGTATTCGGTTTCAGGACATCTGAAGCTAACGATCATAGTTTAAAGCTTAACGTTATGCATTAACGCTGAGTTTATTCGTGAAAATCATTAGCGCAAACGGATGATCTTGCGATTTGGGTGTTCTCTCAGGACTTTCAGAAACGGACTACGCATGCTTGCTGGTTCTTACTGAACCCGTTGCTATCTCCTACACAAACTCTCCCCTATTCCCGTTTGCCATGCCCTGGCGAGTTCCTGGCATTTCTTGCGGCAACATCCTGCGAAATTTTTGCGCTCCACTCACCCCACTAAAATGGCATCGCCCTACTACCCTTCAAAAACCCGCAGGAAGCGGCTCCCCGATTCAGCTCAAGGAACGACCATGTCCCTCTCCATTGTCCACAGTCGCGCCCAGATTGGCGTGGAAGCCCCCGCTGTCACCGTCGAAGTCCATCTGGCCAACGGTCTGCCGTCGCTGACCATGGTCGGCCTGCCCGAGGCGGCGGTGAAGGAGAGCAAGGATCGGGTGCGCAGTGCGATCATCAATTCCGGGCTGCAATTTCCGGCGCGGCGGATCACCTTGAATCTGGCGCCGGCGGATCTGCCCAAGGATGGCGGGCGCTTCGATCTGGCAATTGCCTTGGGGATTTTGTCGGCCAGCGTGCAGGTGCCGTGTCTGACGCTGGACGAGGTGGAATGTCTGGGTGAATTGGCATTGTCCGGTGCCGTGCGACCAGTGCGTGGCGTGCTGCCGGCGGCACTGGCGGCGCGCAAGGCCGGGCGGGCGTTGGTGGTGCCTCGAGCTAATGCGGAAGAGGCGTGCCTGGCTTCGGGGCTGAAAGTGTTCGCAGTCGATCACTTGCTGGAAGCGGTGGCGCATTTCAATGGGCATACGCCGGTCGAGCCTTACGTATCCGATGGTTTGATGCACGCGGCCAAACCCTATCCCGACCTCAACGAGGTGCAGGGTCAGACAGCCGCCAAACGCGCACTGCTGATTGCCGCAGCAGGCGCGCACAATTTGTTGTTCAGCGGGCCACCGGGGACGGGCAAGACATTACTGGCCAGCCGTCTGCCGGGCCTGCTGCCACCGCTTTCCGAATGTGAGGCGCTGGAAGTGGCAGCGATTCAATCGGTCGCCAGCGGGGTGCCTCTGACTCACTGGCCGCAACGCCCCTTCCGCCAACCGCACCATTCCGCTTCCGGGCCGGCGCTGGTCGGTGGCAGTTCGAAACCGCAACCCGGCGAAATCACCCTCGCCCATCACGGCGTGCTGTTTCTCGATGAGTTGCCGGAGTTTGATCGCAAGGTTCTGGAAGTCCTGCGCGAGCCGTTGGAGTCCGGGCATATCGTCATCGCCCGGGCCAAGGATCGCGTGCGTTTCCCCGCACGGTTTCAATTGGTGGCAGCGATGAATCCATGTCCGTGTGGATATCTTGGCGAGCCCAGCGGCAAATGCTCGTGCACACCGGACATGGTCCAGCGCTATCGCAACAAGCTGTCAGGGCCGCTGCTGGATCGGATTGATCTGCACCTGACCGTGGCGCGGGAGGCAACCGCATTGAATCCGGCAGCCAAGCCAGGCGAAAACAGCGCCAGCGCTGCGGCGTTGGTGGCGGAAGCGCGGGAGCGCCAGCAGAAACGTCAGGGCTGTGCCAATGCGTTTCTCGATCTGCCGGGGCTCAAGCGTCACTGCAAGTTATCCACAGCCGATGAAAAATGGCTGGAAGCGGCCTGCGAGCGATTGATCCTGTCGCTGCGCTCGGCGCATCGCCTGCTCAAGGTCGCGCGCACGCTGGCGGATCTTGAACAGGCCGATGCGATTACCCGCGAGCATCTGGCCGAGGCACTGCAATACCGGCCGGCGACACCTTAATGCTCAGTCAGATCAACCAGCGGTGCCTGACGCACTTCAGTGTCGCGCCCGGCCTGAATCTCGGTCACGCGCTTGAGGGCCTTGTCCACCGCCCCTTTGTCGGCCAGCAGGCTGTAGCTGATCTGGAACTGTTTATGTTCTTTTGGGGCAATGGTCGGCACCAGATTCAACGGCCGCTGATAGCGACGGTTGTAGGAGAAACTGGTTCCCGGCTCCAGCCCGGTGACGTAGCCCTGCCCTTGGGTGTCGGTGTTTTTCCACAGCGAAAACACTGGCAACTGCTGAATATTGAAGCCAACGGATACGCCGAGGCTACCGGCCTTGTTGTGCAGCACGGTGAGGGTGTCACCCTTGGCGTCCGCATACGGCACGACGTTGTAGACAGTTTCGTCGTAGTCCTTGGTTGGCCCGCGATAGGTCTGCCAGTCGGGCAGATCGCCCTTGGCCTTGTCGTTGAACGGCGACACCTGCTTCACCGGCGCAGCGAATTTTGCCCCTTGCTCAAGAAACGGCGTGCTGAAGTTGCTGTGATACAGCGCCTGATATTCCTTCGCATAGTCGCCGTTGTTGGTCAGGGTGTCGTTGAGGGCGAAGCTGGCGCTGCCCGGTTCGGTGACAAGTTCGGTCGCTACCGAGAAATCGACTTTCTTGAATGCCTGCTCTTTCAGCTCGCCACGCAGCGTGATGGCATACGGCGGCTTCTCGTCGATGTGCAAAGTGACGGTGCTGGCCGGGATGTTGGCGGCGCGACCGTGCAAGGTCAGCAATTCGCCGTTGTCCATGCCGGGATGGCCAACCCACTCGTAACCGCAACGGGTGACCAGTTCATTGAAACCTTCGAGCCAGCCCAGGCCACCGCGACCGTTGAGTTCGATGAACGCCGGGTTGACCACGTCCTTGACCGGCGAATCCCAGCCCATCCGCACGTCGCCCACCGAAGCCTGCAACACGTTCATGCCACGGGTCGGCACTACCGAGAGTTTCATCGTGCCGTTATCGATATCGACAATGCTGACGCCCTCCTGACGACCGCCATGCAGGGTACGCAGGGTCACGGAGAACGGTTTGGCGGTTTTTACGCCAAGTTGCTCGCTGGTGATCGTCCAGTTTTTTGCCGGAGTGTTGGCGTCGAGCAGGACATAGTCCCAGGCCATGGCGTGGGAAGCGGCAGAGAACGCGCCGAGGGCGACGAGGAGTTTGAGCGGGGTCATGGCAGCAGCCTTTATTGGAGTTGTGCCATTTTTATAGCGCTGCGGAAACGTTTCAGCAAGTCCAAAGAAGCTGTCGGTGATAGGCGTTCGCGAGCAGGCTCGCTCCCACAGGGATTTCGGGCCTTCACAATATTTGTGAATTACGCCGACTACTGTGGGAGTGAGCCTGCTCGCGATAGCTGTTTCAAAGATGCATCAACGGAAGCGGTCAACCTCGGAACGCAGATCCGCCGCCAGCTTCTCCAGCTCTTTAGCGGTGACAGCCAGGTTTGACACCACCTCACGCTGCTCGCTGTTGGCCAAGGCGATGCTTTGCAAATTGCTGCTCAGCAACGTCGCAGTGCTGCTTTGTTCCTGAGTGGCGGTGGTGATCGCGGCGAACTGCTGGCCTGCCGAACGGCTCTGCTCATCGATCCGCGCCAGTGCCGAGGCGACATTGGCGTTGCGCGACAGGCCTTCCTGCATCAGCACATTGCCCTGCTCCATGGTGCTGATCGCGTTGCCGGTTTCCTGCTGAATGCTGTGGATCATGCTGGAAATTTCATCGGTCGCCTGACGGGTACGCGAGGCGAGGCTGCGCACTTCGTCCGCGACCACGGCAAAACCGCGCCCCTGCTCACCAGCACGGGCAGCTTCGATTGCTGCGTTAAGTGCCAGAAGGTTGGTCTGCTCGGCGATGGAGGTGATCACACCCACGATGCCGCCGATTTCCTGCGAGCGCTGCCCCAGCGTGTTGATCACGCTGGCGGTGCTGTTCAGCGCGCCAGCGATCTGCTCCAGCGACGACGACGCTTCTTCCATCGAGCTGCGGCCGATCTGGGTCTGCTGAGCGTTTTCCTGCGCCAGGCGCTGGGTCGCACCCATGTTGTCGGCAATGTTCAGCGAGGTGGCGCTGAACTCTTCCACGGCACCGGCCATGCTGGTGATTTCGCCCGACTGCTGCTCCATGCCTTCGTAAGCACCACCGGACAAACCGGACAGCGCCTGCGCACGGCTGTTGACCTCTTCCGAAGCGCGGCGGATGTGCTCGACCATGGTCGACAGCGCCTGGCTCATCTGGTTGAACGCGCGGGACAGCTGACCGATTTCATCGTGGCTCGATACGTTCAGCCGCACACTCAGATCACCCGCGCCCAAGGCTTCGGCCTGACGCACCAGATCGCCCAGCGGTGCGAGTTTGCTGCGCAGCAGCCAGACCACGGAACCGACCGCGAGCAACATCGCCAGCAGGCTGCCGATCGCCAGTTGCGTACCGACGCTCCAGGTCACCGCGCGGATCTCGGCTTTCGGCATGCTCGCCACCACCGACCACGGGCCACCTTCGAACGGCACGGCGATGCTGTAGAAGTCCTCGCCCTTGTCGCTCCAGAACTCACCCTTGCCCGGGGTTTTCACCAGGTTGTTGATGGTCGGGGCGGCTTGATCCAGGTTTTCGACGCCGGCAATCGGCACCAGCCATTTGTTCTGCTCGTCGAGCAGCGCCAGCGAGCCGGTCTTGCCAATGCGGAAGCGCTTGAGATTGGCGAACTGCGCGTTCTGCGCATCGGTGTAGTCGAAGCCGACGTACAGCACGGCGATTATCTTGCCGCCCGCATCGCGCACCGGGGTGTACTGCGACATGTAGTAGCGCTCGAACAGCAACGAGCGGCCGACATAACTCTGCCCCGCCATCAACTTCGCGTACGCCGGGTTGGCATGATCGAGCACGGTGCCAATGGCACGGGTGCCGTCCTGCTTGCTGACGTTGGTGCTGACGCGAATGAAGTCTTCGCCGCTGCGCACGAATACCGTGGCCACACCAGCGGTCATCTGCTTGAACTCGTCAACTTCCTTGAAGTTGTTGTTCAGCACCTCGTTGCCCAGATGCAGGCCCGGAGTCTGCACGCCGGCCACGGTCACTGGCTGATCGGGGTGCACACTCAAACCACTGCCGAAGCGCTTTTCGAACAGCCCGCTCAGGCGCAGGGTGCTTTCACGCAGCGTACCGTGAAAGGTACTCAGTTGATCGGCCAGCAGCCGGGCCTCACTGGCCAGATGCTCTTCACGGGTGGCGAGGTTGGCGGAATCCAGCGAACGCAAGGCGAACACCGTACTGCCGCTGATGACTATCGCCAGTATCACAGCAAGGGCAAGGCCCAGCTGCGAGGCGATCCGAGCACGAGGTTGAGACATGAACAGCTCCTGGCCGAGCCACCGAATCCTCCTTGATCGCGGTAATTGCCCGGAAAATATTCTAATAATGGGGGTAGCGCGGAACCGGCACGACGGTTCCACATGCTCGTAGTCGGCGGAAAATCCGAATACTTGAGCGGATTGCGTGGGTATGGCGCAGTAGTGGCATTGTGCCGGCTCGAACGTTTCAGCTCAAGCGCTCTACCGCCGGCAATTGCATAGCGCGTACTTCGCCTTGGAGAAAATCGCTGAGACGGCGCAAACGTTCACCTCCCGGACGCGGTTTCGGCCACACCAGGTAATAATTCAGGCCACTGGCGACGGCGGTCGGCCACGGCAGGCTCAAGCGTCCTTGCGCAACGTCTTCGGCGACCATCAACAGATCACCCATCGAAACGCCATAGCCGCGCGCCGCGGCGATCATGCCCAGCTCCAGCGTATCGAACACTTGCCCGCCCTTGAGCGATACCTGATCGGACAGCCCCATGCGCTCCAGCCAACTGCGCCAATCGCGGCGATCCGGGGTCGGGTGCAGCAGTTCAGCAGCCGCCAGACGCGCTACGTCCCAAGGTTGGTCATTGAGCAGGTTCGGCGCGCCGACCGGAATCAATTCCTCGGGAAACAGCAGGCTCGCTTCCCAGTCCGGTGGGAAATGCCCGTCACTGAGCAACACCGCGCAATCGAACGGTTCATTGTTGAAGTCCACCGAATCGATATCCATCCATGCGCTGGTCAGTTGCACCTCATTGCCCGGCTGCAAATGGCGGAAGCGACTCAACCGCGCCAGCAGCCAACGCATGGTCAGGGTCGATGGCGCTTTCATGCGCAGGATGTCGTCCTCGGCACGCAAGGTATTGCAGGCGCGCTCAAGGGCGGCAAAGCCTTCGCGGATACCGGGTAACAGCAGCCGCGCCGATTCGGTCAGTTGCAGGTTGCGCCCGCTGCGATGAAACAGCCGGCAGGCGAAATGTTCTTCAAGAGTGCGCATGTGCCGACTGACCGCGCTCTGGGTGATCGACAGTTCTTCCGCCGCGCGGGTGAACGAGCTGTGTCGCGCTGCCGCTTCGAATGCGCGCAGGGCATACAACGGCGGAAGGCGTCGGGACATACACAAAGCTCCAATAGCGGGGATACAGCCAATTCGGCAGGACGATTCAGGATGAGTATTAATCATGCCACCCATCCTTTTTATCCCTTTGTGCAAAGCCTGCCAAGCGCCGAGAATCGACGCTCTTCTGCTTCCTCTGATATTTGGGTGGTGATGACCATGCAGCATCCTGTGCGTACCGAACTCTGGGCCATTCTGCGGCTGGCGGGGCCGCTGATTGCTTCGCAGTTGGCGCACATGCTGATGGTACTGACCGACACCCTGATGATGGCGCGCCTCAGTCCCGAGGCGCTGGCCGGTGGCGGCCTCGGTGCCGCGAGCTACTCGTTCGTGTCGATTTTCTGCATCGGCGTGATTGCAGCGGTCGGCACACTGGTGGCAATCCGTCAGGGTGCTGGCGACATCATCGGTGCCGCGCGCCTGACCCAGGCCGGACTGTGGCTGGCCTGGCTGATGGCCCTCGGCGCCGGGCTGTTGTTGTGGAACCTCAAACCGGTGTTGCTGCTGTTCGGCCAAACCGAAACCAACGTCAACGCCGCCGGGCAATTTCTCATCGCCCTGCCCTTCGCCCTGCCCGGTTACCTGAGCTTCATGGCCCTGCGCGGTTTTACCAGTGCGATTGGCCGGGCGACGCCAGTGATGGTCATCAGCCTCGCCGGTACGGTGGCCAACTTCCTGCTCAACTACGCGCTGATCACCGGCATGTTCGGCCTGCCGCAGCTGGGTCTGACCGGCATCGGTCTGGTCACGGCGATTGTCGCCAACTGCATGGCACTGGCGCTGGCCTGGCATATCCGCCGGCATCCGGCGTATGACGCTTATCCGTTGCGCGCCGGCCTGTCGCGGCCGAACCGGCAATACCTGAAAGAACTGTGGCGTCTGGGCCTGCCGATTGGCGGCACCTATGCGGTGGAAGTCGGGCTGTTTGCCTTTGCCGCGTTGTGCATGGGCACCATGGGCAGTACGCAGATGGGCGCGCATCAAATCGCCCTGCAGATCGTGTCGGTGGCGTTCATGGTCCCGGCCGGGATGTCCTATGCCATCACCATGCGCGTCGGCCAACACTACGGCGCCGGGCAACTGGTCGATGCGCGCATGTCCGGGCGTGTCGGCATCGCCTTCGGCGCCGTGGTGATGCTCGGCTTTGCCTTGGTGTTCTGGCTGTGGCCGAACCAGTTGGTCGGCCTGTTCCTTGACCACAACGATCCGGCGTTTGCCGAGGTGATCCGTCTGGCGGTGAGCCTGCTGGCCGTAGCGGCGTGGTTCGAGCTGTTCGACGGCACGCAGACGATTGCCATGGGCTGTATTCGTGGGCTCAAGGATGCCAAGACTACGTTTCTCGTGGGGCTCGCTTGCTATTGGCTGATTGGCGCGCCGGCGGCGTGGTGGATGGCGTTCCATCTCAATTGGGGGCCGACGGGCGTCTGGTGGGGTCTGGCGTTGGGCCTGGCGTGCGCGGCGGTGAGCCTGACGCTGGCGTTTGAATGGAAGATGCAGCGGATGATTCGGCGCGAGCCGCAAGCTCAAGGTTTCAACATCCCCCAGGCCGAATGAGGGTTTCCTTTGTGTGCGAGCCTGCTCGCGAAGACCGAGTGTCAGGCCCAGATCATTCAGCTGACATAACGCCTTCGCGAGCAGGCTCGCTCCCACGGGGATTTTTGCCGGCCGCAACAATCGTGATCAACCGACGATTTCCAAAGCCGGCTGCTGGTTCGATCCAGACGCCAGATATTCCACCAACTCATCCAACGGCAGCGGTCGGCTGATCAGGTAACCCTGCACCTGATCGCAGCCGAACCCGCGCAGCAACTCCAGTTGCTCCGGCGTCTCGACCCCTTCGGCAACTACTTCCAGGTGCAGGTTGTGCGCAAGGTTGATCATCGCGTGCACCAGTTTGCGGTTCTCTTCGCGCTGTTCCATGCCGCCGACAAAACTCTTGTCGATCTTCAACAAGGTGATCGGCAGGCTGTTGAGGTGCACGAACGACGAAAACCCGGTGCCGAAATCGTCCAGCGAGAAGCGCACACCGAGGCGCCCGAGGGCGTCCATAGTCTGTTTGACCAGATCGCTGCGCCGCATCACGGCGGTTTCGGTCAGTTCGAATTCCAGCCACTGCGCCTCGACGCCGCGCTCGGCGATCAGGCGGCTAAGTGTCGGCAGCAACTGGCTGTCCTGAAACTGGCGGAACGACAGATTGATCGCCATGTGCAGCGCCGGCAGCCCCTGCTCGCGCAAGGCCTGCATATCACGCAAGGCGCGGGAAATCACCCAGTAGCCCAGCGGCACGATCAGACCGCTCTGCTCGGCCAGCGGCACAAATTCACTCGGTGGCAGCAGACCGCGCTCACCGTGGCGCCAGCGCACCAGCGCTTCGAGGCCGACAATCTGGCCGTCTTCAAGATTCAGGCGTGGCTGGTAATGCAGTTCCAGCTCATCGCGGCGCAAGGCCCGGCGCAGTTCACTTTCGAGGTCGGCCATGCTGCGCGCGTTGCGGTTGATGCGTTCGTTGAAGATATGAAAGGTGCAGCCCTGCGTGCTCTTGGCCTGCTGCATCGCGATGTGCGCGTGCCACATCAAAGGATCGGCACCGCCATTGGCACGGGCATGGGCGATGCCAAGGCTGGAGCCGATCAGCAGGCTCTCGCCGTCGACCCAATAAGGTTCGGCCAACGCCTCAGTGATGCGTTCGGCCATCCACTCGGCGCGTTGCGGCGCGCGGCGGGTATCGATCAGCAGAGCGAATTCATCGCTGCCCAGCCGTGCCAGTTGATCGCCGGCCTCCAGCTGACTTTTCAGCCGCGCGACAACTTGCAGGATCAAGCGATCGCCGGCCTGATGACCAAGGGCATCGTTGGCATGGCGGAAGTTGTCGAGATCGAGATGGCCGAGGGCGAGACCGCGACCGTCGCCTTCGGCAAGGCGCGCGGTGAGCAGAGTCTGGAAGCCCTGACGGTTGGCGATACCGGTCAGCGGGTCCTGTTCGGCGAGGCGCTGAAGAGTGTTTTCCAGCACGCCGCGCTCGCGCACATGGCGCAGGCAACGCTGGAGCATGCCGGCGTCGAGGGCGTCGAACACCAGCCAGTCGCTGACACCGACCGGCGCGGTGGCCGGCTCGTGCTCCAGCAGCAGAACGGTCGGCAGGCTGCAACGCCCGGGCGGCGGCTGCAACGCTGGCAGGGTCAGCAGTACCGCGTGGCGGTTGTCTTCGAACAGGCGGCTGACCGAATCCCAGTTCGGCGCGCTGATCAGCACCGCCGCGCTCCCCATCGGAGCCAGACACTCACGCAACAACGCTGTCCACGCTGGCTCTTCGGCCAGTAGCAGCAAACGCAAGGGTTCGACAGGCGTAGACAAGCTGACTCCCTAGACTCTGCAATGATGTAGGCGGGGCATTATGCCGGTGTGCTGAACAATGACCAATGCGTTGTCTGATGACAACGGCATCGAAACGTTATTTTGTGTCACGAATGAGAACATTAGCCGCAAAATCCCCGCGTATCCTGCGTGAAAGTAACAAAACCGGCAAATTTGAATCGCGTGTTGCGTCACAAGTCGGACAGAGCAGCACAAATCGCTGAGCCTGTTAAAATGCCGGCCCATTTCGTCAACGACTCCCGAATTTTCGTATGTCCCGACTCAATCCCCGGCAGCAAGAAGCCGTGAACTACGTCGGCGGCCCTCTATTGGTGCTCGCCGGTGCTGGCTCCGGCAAGACCAGCGTGATCACGCGCAAGATCGCGCACCTGATCCAGAACTGCGGCATCCGCGCCCAGTACATCGTCGCCATGACCTTTACCAACAAGGCCGCGCGCGAGATGAAAGAGCGGGTCGGCACCCTGTTGCGTGCCGGCGAAGGGCGTGGCCTGACCGTCTGCACCTTCCACAACCTGGGCCTGAACATCATCCGCAAGGAGCATGCGCGGCTGGGCTACAAACCCGGTTTCTCGATCTTCGACGAGACCGACGTCAAAGCCCTGATGACCGACATCATGCAGAAGGAATACGCAGGCGACGACGGCGTCGACGAGATCAAGAACATGATCGGCGCCTGGAAAAACGACCTGATCCTGCCCGCCCAGGCCCTGGAAAACGCGCGCAACCCGAAGGAGCAGACCGCCGCCATCGTCTACACCCACTATCAGCGCACGCTCAAGGCGTTCAACGCGGTGGACTTCGATGACCTGATCCTGCTGCCGGTAAAGCTCTTCGAAGAACACGCCGACATTCTCGAAAAATGGCAGAACAAGGTCCGTTACCTGCTCGTCGACGAATACCAGGACACCAACGCCAGCCAGTATCTGTTGGTGAAGATGCTCATCGGCAAGCGCAACCAGTTCACCGTGGTCGGCGACGACGACCAGTCGATCTACGCCTGGCGTGGCGCGCGCCCGGAAAACCTGATGCTGCTCAAGGACGACTATCCGTCCTTGAAAGTGGTCATGCTCGAGCAGAACTACCGCTCCACCAGCCGCATCCTGCGCTGCGCCAACGTGCTGATCTCGAATAACCCGCACGAATTCGAAAAACAGTTGTGGAGCGAGATGGGCCACGGCGACGAGATCCGCGTGATTCGCTGCCGCAACGAGGACGCCGAAGCCGAGCGCGTGGCCATGGAAATCCTCAGCCTGCACTTGCGCACCGACCGCCCGTACAGCGATTTTGCGATTCTCTATCGCGGTAACTACCAGGCCAAGCTGATCGAATTGAAGCTGCAACACCATCAGGTGCCGTATCGCCTGAGCGGCGGCAACAGCTTCTTCGGTCGCCAGGAAGTGAAGGACCTGATGGCCTACTTCCGCCTGATCGTCAACCCGGATGACGACAACGCCTTCCTGCGCGTGATCAACGTGCCGCGTCGCGAGATCGGCTCGACCACCCTGGAAAAGCTCGGCAACTACGCCACCGAGCGCAAGATCTCGATGTACGCCGCCACCGACGAAATTGGCCTCGGCGAACATCTCGACAGCCGCTTCACTGATCGCCTGGCGCGCTTCAAGCGCTTCATGGACAAGGTCCGCGAGCAGTGCGCCGGCGAAGATCCGATCTCGGCGCTGCGCAGCATGGTCATGGACATCGACTACGAGAACTGGCTGCGTACCAACAGCTCCAGCGACAAGGCGGCGGACTACCGCATGGGCAACGTCTGGTTCCTGATCGAGGCGTTGAAAAACACCCTCGAGAAAGACGAAGACGGCGAAATGACCGTCGAAGACGCCATCGGCAAACTGGTGCTGCGTGACATGCTCGAGCGCCAGCAGGAAGAAGAGGACGGTGCCGAAGGTGTGCAGATGATGACGCTGCACGCCTCCAAAGGGCTGGAATTTCCCTACGTGTTCATCATGGGCATGGAAGAGGAAATCCTCCCGCACCGTTCCAGCATCGAAGCCGACACCATCGAAGAAGAACGCCGCCTGGCCTATGTGGGCATCACCCGCGCCCGTCAGACCCTGGCCTTCACCTTCGCAGCCAAGCGCAAGCAGTACGGTGAAATCATCGACTGCGCGCCGAGTCGCTTTCTGGATGAGCTGCCGCCGGACGATCTGGCCTGGGAAGGCAACGACGACACCCCGACTGAAGTCAAAGCCGTGCGTGGCAATAGCGCATTGGCCGACATACGCGCGATGTTAAAGCGCTAGAATCGACTACTTTTTAATCTACCTTCGGCGCCCATCGCGCCAACAGAGGAAGCTGTTGTGGAAGCACTGCACAAAAAAATCCGCGAAGAAGGCATCGTGCTTTCCGATCAGGTCCTGAAAGTCGACGCTTTCCTGAACCACCAGATCGACCCGGCCCTGATGAAGCTGATCGGTGACGAATTCGCCGCGCTGTTCAAGGATTCCGGGATCACCAAGATCGTTACCATCGAAGCCTCGGGCATCGCCCCGGCGATCATGACCGGTCTGAACCTCGGCGTGCCGGTGATCTTCGCCCGCAAGCAACAGTCACTGACCCTGACTGAGAACCTGCTCTCGGCGACCGTCTACTCGTTCACCAAGAAGACCGAAAGCACCGTGGCCATCTCCCCGCGCCACCTGACCAGCAGCGACCGCGTGCTGATCATCGACGACTTCCTGGCCAACGGTAAGGCGTCGCAAGCGCTGATCTCGATCATCAAACAGGCCGGCGCCACCGTTGCCGGTCTGGGCATCGTCATCGAGAAGTCGTTCCAGGGCGGCCGCGCCGAACTGGACTCGCAGGGCTACCGCGTCGAGTCGCTGGCTCGCGTGCAATCGCTGAAGGATGGCGTCGTCACCTTCATCGAGTAACCAGCGGCACCGAGTTATACCCTGTGGGAGCGAGCATGCTCGCGACGGCATTGTGTCAGTCATCCTGTTAAGTGAATGACACACCGCTTTCGCGAGCAGGCTCGCTCCCACAGTGGGTTCTCGGCTGGTCAGTTATTGCGCGGTAGCTTTGAGGCCTGTGAGCAGCAGGCGTTGGAAAAGGTCCTCCTTCAAGCCTTCCGGATTCGTCAGCTGCATCCGCTCAAGATGTTCCGGGAACACTGAGGCCTCCGGCGCATCCAGCGCTGCCTTGCCCAAGTCGAGAATCTCGGTCAGCTTGAACTTGCTCTTCAGCCAGTTCAGCGCCCGCAGCAGATCCCGTTCGATGGCGGTGAAATCACAGCCCAGCGGATACTCCGGAAACAGGTTCGGATGCCGTGCGGCAATCGCCTGCAAGCGTTGCGGTGTGTTGTCGGCAAATCGTGGATCGAGACGGAAGTCCTTCGGCAGCTTGCCGACTGTCTGCGCCTGTTCGATCAGTCCCGGCTGAAACCGCGAGTCGCTGATATTGAGCAACGCTTCGATCACCGCCGCGTCGGGTTTGCCGCGCAGATCAGCGATGCCGTACTCGGTGACGACGATGTCGCGCAGGTGCCGCGGGATCGTGCAGTGGCCGTAGTCCCAGACGATATTGGAGCTGACCTCGCCGCCGGACTCACGCCAGCTGCGCAGGATCAACATCGATCGCGCGCCTTCCAGCGCGTGGCCCTGAGCAACAAAGTTGTACTGCCCACCGACACCGCTGAGCACGCGTCCGTCCGCCAATTGATCAGCCACCCCGGCGCCGAGCAGAGTCATGGTGAACACGGTGTTGATGAAGCGCGCATCGATGCGCTGCAAGCGCTTGAGCTCTTCTTGGCCGTACAGCTCGTTGATGTAGCTGATGCGGGTCATGTTGAATTCCAGCAGCTTGCTTTGCGGCAACTCGCGCAGCCGCTCATAAAAACTGCGCGGGCCAAGGAAGAAGCCGCCGTGCACCGAGATACCGTCGGGCTGCGCGGCTTCGTCGAGGGTACCGGCGTTGGCCTGCTCCTGAGTCGGCACATCCGGATAGACCTTGCGCCGAATGATCCCGGCATCCGCCAATACCAACAGCCCGTTGACGAACATCTCGCTGCAACCGTAAAGGCCTTTGGCAAATGGCGCGGTGCCGCCCTCGCGCTGGATCAATTGCGCCCATTGGCTGAGGTTGATGTCATCGAGCAACGCCTGATAACCGGCGTTATCGGCCTGACGGGCAAGTAGCGCAGCAGTCAACGCATCCCCCATCGAGCCGATACCAATTTGCAATGTGCCGCCATCGCGCACCAGCGTACTGGCGTGCAAGCCAATGAAATGATCCTGAAAGCCCACCGGCATGTTCGGCGTGGAAAACAGCGTGCTGCTGTCCTTTTCGTCGATCAGCAAATCAAACGTGTCGATATCGACTTCCGCATCGCCGGGCATGTACGGCAGATCCGTATGCACCTGGCCGACCAGCACAATGGTCTCCCCCGCCTCGCGGCGCTTGGCGATCATCGGCAACAGGTCGAGGGTGATGTCCGGGTTGCAGCTCAGGCTCAGACGATCGGGATGCTCACTGTTGCTGGCCAGCAGTTGCGCCACAAGGTTCAGGCCCGCCGCATTGATGTCGCGAGCGGCATGGCTGTAATTGCTGCTGACGTAATCCTGCTGCGCCGGCGCGCTGTTGAGCAGACTGCCAGGCTGCATGAAAAACTGCTGGATACGGATGTTGGCGGGCAGGCTGTCGCGCTGCAGATCGGCGAGTAAATCGAACTCCGGATAATCACCAAACACGCGCTCGACGAAGGGCTCGATAAAGCGCTTCTGCAAGCCATCGCCCAGATTCGGCCGACCGAGGCACAGCGCGGTATAGATCGTCAGCTGCCGCTCGGGCAGCTCCCTGATCCGCCGGTACAGCGCGTTGACGAAGTGATTCGGCTTGCCCAACCCCAGCGGCAGGCCCATGTGGATGTGCGCAGGCAAACGCGCCAATACGTCGTCCACCGCCTGTTCGATCGAACACAACTGCACCATCTGAAGCCTCCCGCCCGTTCCGTTGATAGGGGTAGACCGAGATTGCCGGGGAATTACTTCAGAGGGAAGGTGATTAAAAAGAAAAACCGCGAAATTTCTTGATGGGTCGAACCTCAAGTTAGGTTGCAAATACCTACAAAAAATATATAGCAATAACAATGAATTGTCCGCGCCCAATGAATCACCTCACAAACTTCTAGGTATTTTTCCTACATCGAACCGAATTTAATCATGCATGACTACAGGAAGCGTCTGAATTGAAGTTATTTCAATCCTCGCTAGGATTCATAACGTAACACTCCAGAAACTTATGCCATCAAGGCAAACACTAATTCACGTCAAGGCTCAATTATGGAAATCGACTTCTTAGCAATCCGTCGTGCCCGAGCACGCGTTCTAAACTCAACGACACCAATCTCAACTTTGGCGATTCAAGCATTCAGTAACTTGAGCGCAGCAAGCAGCGGTTCACGACCATGCACTAGCTGCTGTTCACAGTGTTGGCAAGGATGCTGCTACGCGACCTATATGTAAATAAAATTGGGTGGCACTCGAACCGAGTGGCCGCCCTCACTATTTAAGGATAAGACAATGAAAAATCCTAAAGATTTTTTAAGCGGAACAACGCCCATGAAACGCGGCTACGCTACTGACTGTCCAGTCTGGCCATACCTGTCTTATTACATCTTCCATATCGAAAAACAATTTCCGAAATCATGTAAAAACAACGAAGCATTGAAATCAACGGTCATCAATGGCTTTGTAACCAACCTTGCAGCACGACTTACTAACGCGGCAAATAATGTCTTGATAACGGAAAAAATAGTGTTTGAAAAGACCATCAGCAGCAAAATGGAGACTTCTGCATATTTCAAATTGGTTGGTGAAAATAGGAACTACCTCCTCGACATTATTAGCGCCTACCCTGAAATGGATCGAGTCCTGACCAAACTTTCAAATAATTTTATCGAATTCACGATACAGTTAGTCCTCGCTCTCATCGAAGACAGACAAGATATAAACAAACAATTCGATATACCGACCGGATCCACACTTTCCTCCGTTGATGTTTCATCCAGCGAAACTCACATTGGATCTAGGACCGTTTGTATACTTTCTTTTGGTTCCATTAAGATAATTTACAAACCGAGAAATTTGGAACTTGAAGCCGAAGCATCTGATTTACTACTGCATTTGAGCAATGCTGCCGGAGATGATTACGAAAACTGGAAATTACCAAGGTATCTTGTAAAAAAAGAACACGGCTGGTCAGAGCACACACCTCAAACTCAGGCAGAAAACGAAGCCGAAGTTTCTTCTTACTTTAAAAGAGCTGGATTTCTTTTAGGCTACTGCACCACTTTTATGGCCGCCGATATTACCTCTGACAATTTGATTGCACATGGCGCAAGCCCTATCCCAATTGATCTCGAAACCATTTTCTATAGCACCCTTAATATTGAAACCATTCCAAAAGAAGTACGCTGGAATGTCACCCAAACAAGCATACTTCCAAACTGGACGTGGAAAGGCACCGACGGCATAGGTGTAGACCTGAGTGCGTTAGGTGGACTATCGGAGCAATATGTCAGCTTAAATCTGTATCAACATCTGGAAGACGAGAGTGGACAGAGCCAGTTTGGCATGGACGGAGTGAAAATATTTCCAAACCAAAACGTTTTGTATATCGATGGAAAAGCGGCGCAGCCGTGGCACTACGAAAAAGAAATCATTGAAGGCCTGAACAAATTGTTCTCCATTGTGAATAGTAATCAGGCTTCAATCATCGAAATTATTGGTTCTCTCCGAGGAAGAAGAAATAGGTATATTCCGAGGCCGACCGCCACATATCACTACGCTATCCAATGCTCCTTGCATGCGACTTTAATGCGATGCACTAAAAAACGTAGAGCCTTCCTAGAGAACATTCTCAATAACGACACCGCCCCTGCCATAGGCTTTCTCAAGGCAGAGATCGCCGCTTGCTTGGATTTAGACGTACCTTTTGCTCAAGGACAAACTGGGGCCCTTGAATTCTTTGAACCAAGATACGATGGCAATGGCCACCTAGATAGCAATGACTATATAAACGGAATCGATAACAGCCTCCAATACGTTCAAACCATGAGCAAGAACAGAATCGCATTTGAAGAAAAACTGACTGCGAATACTTTATTAGCAATGAAAAATATGTATGAACATGGTGATAAGCTGACGGACCACACATTCAGACAATACGACGACCTGAACGACCCTCGGTATTCAAACGTAGATGAGATCATTAACAAACTCAGGTCATCATCAGAGGTCAATGCGAAGTTGATCAATGAGATGTTAGGCAGTGAAATTTCCAGCAATGGACTTTGGTTGGGATTTCATTCATCACCTGGCGGTTACATGGAGTTCTCAGAGTTAGGGGACGATTTCTACTACGGCCTGTCCGGCATTCTCTACGGGTGCGTGGTCGCTACTAGCCGCAGCAGCGCTATAGATAAAAAGCTGGTAAGCCAACTGCTAAATATTTGTTACAGCAGAGTGATCCAAAAACTTTCGAATAAAGGTACGCATTTAGGTGGTTTTCACTTCGGCTTATCCTCCGCAATTATACCGCTATTGATAAGCCTAGACTATTTTGATGATGAAAGGGAACACGAACTACTACAACTCTACAAGAGATATGTTGAAGAGGCACTCATTGAGCCTTGGTGGCAAAAATACTTTTGGGGCTCGGACTTTCTATCAGGTATGTTCGGAACTTTAAACGTACTGACTCATCTCTTCAGCCTCACGAAAGACAAATGCTTTTCTGATTTAGCGAAATCCTTATACGATAAGTTAAAAACAGAACTCACGCCTATAGCCGGCCGCAAACTAGCGACATTTGATAATGCAGTCACTACTAGAAGCGATGCTCTATTGAGCGGATTGTCCCATGGCATTATGGGGTGCGCATATTCGTTATTTTATTTCAACGATCTGATCGCAAAAGACGACTCAATCAAGAATTTATTCTTAGGATTTCTATCTTGGGAGCTCGACCAATATGATGGAACGATTGAAAACTGGCATGACTATAGAAAACGTTCAGCATCAAGTGCGGGCGAGTTTTCATGGAGCCATGGCTTACCAGGAAACTTCTTGGCAATAGATTATTTTGCTAGAAAGGGAGTGAGACTGGCAACAGAGTTCTTGGAGAAACATCCGTCTAAGACTGCATTTTCTTACTACGATCTAGAAAAAAGAAAGCGCCCTATTAACGACTCTTTATGTCATGGCGCTTTTGGAATTCTTAATATAATTAAAAAGCTTTCACCAGATTCGCTAAGTAACCCTAAGATATTTCTATGGTCAAACATCATCAACCTCAGTGAGCAAAGCAGTCGAAACCTTAGAACAAAGACTGCAGATCCTTTGGGTTTGTGGATTGGAAGAGTGGGATCGCTAATCGGCTCAATTGGGCTAATCGAGCATGACTATGAATTTCCATTCCTCCCCCACCAAATGGGGTTTCTAGAATCATGAAGGATAATCTAAAACTCTGCTGCTTTGGTGTAGGCATTGCGATTCTTACAAGCGCATCACCCTATTTAATAGGCAACTCAATCAATCTATACTTGGCAAGTGACAGTTTATATTTATACGCGCTCGCGGGCGCTTCGTTCTCCCTCATCGCCACGCCCCCATTAAAGCTGGCAGCCAACATCTATCTACAAAAAACCGCGTCCAAAACAAGATTTATTCTGAAGAAGGCAATCCTGAATCACCTACTAGACAGAAGCTTCGAGCATACGCAAAAACCAGGCGAGCGGATCGAACTCATCGATGGCGACGTTGATGGCTCGATATATTTGTATCACTCAATTTATCTGGATGTATCGCTGAACTGCAGCATCATTATCGCTGCTCTCCTGGTGACTGCCCACTATCATCCACTTCTGGCACTCGCACCACTTACCGGCCTCGTTTATGCTATTGCGGCATACCTTATAACTCGAAAAAATAGCAACTCACTGTTTGCTGAGTACGTTCAAGAAAACACCGTAACAATAGGCGCCATCTGTGAGCTTTTGCTTAATGCAAAGCCATACACCAACAGGATCAAGATCGATATAAAAAATATCGAGCGCCTCGCTTTTCGCTCAAGTCTCAAAGCCACAACATTCGAATCAATGTCAGGCACATGTTATCCGGTAGCGATAGTGGTTTTATTATTGGTATCGGCCCATCTGCTAAGCGTTGGCGAAACGAATATAGGCTCAATTTTTGCCTCAGCCATCTATCTTGAACGCGTTCTGAGCCCCACGATGTCACTGATATCTATCTACTACTCGAGCAGAGAGGCATCTTATAGACGTAGTCGAATTCGTAGCTACGAACTGCAGCACGAGGGGCATTGAACTATGTTTATATGCTTGCGAAATAACCTGACCGTTTTTCTGCTTTCGGTTATTTGCCTTACCGTAGCAAGTATATGTCAATTGTTAATACCATCAGTCATCGCAAAGAGCCTGTCGGCTCTTACTACTGGCTCCATTAAGGCTGAATTTTATTTCACTCTTATCGCTGTTTTTCTAACCAAGCTATCAAGCCAAGCTCTGGGCAATTCCTTGGCAACGCTCATAGAAGCAAGATCCCGCTTTCTACTTATCAACTTCATTGTGCATGATAAACGCCCCTCTCCATTATGTTATCGGGTGACATTGATAAAAGAAGACGCGGAAAAAATTGCTTCCGTCATTCATGACACAATCCACCTCATGGGCTCTTGCATTTTGACGGTTTCCGCAGCCTATATTCTGCTCCGGGAAAACATCTATTTCTTCCTGCCCATCGCTTTAATTATTGTGTTGACGTGTGTGCAATTAAGATTTGCCAAGCCTGTAATCCAGCGGTTATATGCAGCAGAAATGTCGAAGGAAGATTTGTACAAAGAGTCGCTTATCAGCGCCTTCAACGTTTCCAGCGATGGCAAGCAAAGTAAAATGCAACTCATCAGAAGCTATGGATATTTGAAGGACACGGTAAGAGCACGCTACAAGTATCTGAAAGCAAGCGCCATACAATCCTTCTGGCCGGAAATGGCTATATCGGCGGGGACGGTATCGGTTATTTTCTTCAGCGCCGCTGCCACGCCGGAATTATTTGGCGAGCGTCTTATTGCCTGTCTCGGTTATATCGGAATTTTTACCATGGCCAGCACTGGTTCGATAAGACTCGGCATAACGATGATTGGCGTGAAGGTATCCGTCGATAGAATCTTCAGAGGGCATCGATATGAATGATCTGTTTATCCAGCAAATACGCCTGAAGCCAGACATGACGGTGGGTGACCGGCTACAAAACCTCTTCCCGCTTGAGCTCAGCAACTCGATAACGGTTTTTATCGGCGAAAATGGTGCTGGGAAATCCACATTACTTGAAGCTATTGCCATCAAGTCAGGCTGCAATCCAGAAGGCGGTGGGAAGAATTTCAATTTCTCGACTGAGAATACTCATTCAAAACTGTACGAAAGCCTGACGCTCTCAAAAGGCTACCGAAGGGAGAAGGACGTTTTTTTCTACAGGGCAGAAACCTTCTACAACTTGAATACTGCAATTCGCAAGCTTGATGCAGAGGCGAGCTTTGATCCCGAAATAAAGAGCTACTACGGCGGCGTGGATATGCATTGCCTGTCGCACGGTGAAGCCATGGAGGCGTTGTTTCAACATCGATTCAAAGCCCAAGGTCTGTATGTGCTCGACGAGCCGGAAGCATCGTTATCCCCGTTGAGGCAATTGGTTTTTATCAACCGGATAATGGAGCTGTCGCGCGGCGGCGCGCAGTTCATCATCGCTACTCACTCTCCCCTCATCATGTCGATCCCGGGATGTGATCTTAGGCAGATATCAGGAGGGCGCTGCGAGCAAATAGCGCCTGAAGATACCGATGCTTACGCCGTGTACAAAGCGGTGCTCAATTCTGCCGGCGCCTACATCACGAAAAACATGCAGTGAGATTGCAGGCACAAAAAAACCGTCCGAAGACGGTTTTTTTCAAAGCCGGCGCTGATTACAGACCGGACATCTCTTTGATCGCGCCCTTGAGCTCTTCATCGGTGCAATCGGCGCAGGTGCCTTTTGGCGGCATGGCGTTGATGCCGGTGATGGCCTTGGCAAGGATGCCATCCAGACCACCCTGGTGATCGGCCCGCTCCTTCCAGGCTGCGGTGTCACCGATCTTCGGCGCGCCAAGCAGGCCCGTACCGTGGCAAGCGTTACAGTGCTTAGCGATCACGTCTTTAGGGGCTTTCGCCCCGCCACCACCGCCAGCGGTAGCAGCCACTTCCATACCTTTGCATTCCTGCCCTTGAACACACACCTGGCCGACGGGCTCGAGGCGTTTGGCGATGTCGTCATTTGTCGCAGCTTGAGCGCTGACAGCCCAGAGGGCCAGTACGGTTGCTGGTGCAGCCAGCATTTTCATAATTAGGTTCACGCGTTCACCCTCAATGGTGGCTATTCACGCCTGCGGCCACGGTTCGCAGGCGGGCGCAAGTATAGCGGGTAGGCCGCTGTACTGAAACAACCCCATGGTTAGAGGGGTCTTGTTGCCCATCGGTAAAACGGTTCTGGGGCCTTTGCCGTATTGGCCTGGCGCCTTCTGCTTAGAAATTCGCCGGCGTGGCTGCGCTGATTAGTCGCGCCGGCACGTCGAACGGGTTACGGAAGCGATGCGGCTTGGTACTTTCAAAATAGTAGCTGTCGCCGGCTTCGAGGATAAAAGTTTCCAGACCCACCACCAGTTCGAGGCGACCTTCCACCAGAATCCCGGTTTCCTCGCCCTCATGGGTGAGCATTTCTTCGCCGGTGTCGGCGCCCGGCGGGTAGATTTCGTTGAGGAAGGCGATGGCGCGGCTCGGGTGCGCGCGGCCGACCAGTTTCATGGTCACGGCGCCGTCGGAGATGTCGATCAGCTCATTGGCCTTGTAGACGATCTGGGTCGGTTGGTCCTGCAGGATCTCTTCGGAAAAGAACTCGACCATTGACATGGGAATGCCGCCGAGCACCTTTCTCAGCGAACTGATCGAAGGGCTGACGCTGTTCTTTTCGATCATCGAAATGGTGCTGTTGGTGACGCCCGCACGTTTGGCGAGTTCACGCTGGGAAAGCCCTTTGAGCTTGCGGATCGATTGCAGTCGTTCACCGACGTCCAAGGCGGGAGCCTCCTGATGTTGTAAGAATATTGAGCGTTATCATGGCGACAGCGTTCAGTATTTACAACAGCTGGCCCCCGCAGCGGCGTCAACCCTCGGAATAGAGCCTTGGCACCCGTTTCAGGTTGCAGAAGATCTGATACGGGATGGTATCGGCCCACTTTGCCACGTCGCTGGCGAGGATGTTTTTACCCCACAGCTCGACAGTTGAACCAAGCCCCGCTTCCGCTACGTCGGTCAGATCGATGCAGAGCATGTCCATCGACACGCGCCCTAGCAGGCGGCTGGGTTTGCCCGCCACCAGCACGGGTGTGCCGGTCGGTGCCTGGCGCGGGTAGCCGTCGGCGTAACCCATAGCGACCACGCCGATGCGCATCGGCTTGTCGGTGATGAACCTGGCGCCATAACCGATCGGCTCGCCGGCCGGCAATTCACGCACACTGATGACTTTCGATTCGAGGGTCATCACCGGTTGCAGGCGTTCAGCGACGGCGTTGGCTTCTTCGAACGGGGTCGCGCCGTAGAGCATGATGCCCGGGCGGACCCAATCGCTTTGGATTTCTGGCCAACCGAGCACGGCTGGCGAGTTGCGCAAGCTGACTTCCGCCGCCAGCCCCTGACGCGCCGCTTCGAACACCGCGACCTGCTCGGCGCTGCTCTGCGCATGGAGTTCATCAGCGCGGGCGAAATGGCTCATCAACACGATTTTCGCCACCTTGCCGCTGGCCAGCAGACGTTGATAGGCCGCTGGATAATCCTTCGCATGCAGGCCGACGCGGTGCATGCCGGAATCGAGCTTGAGCCATACCGTGAGCGGTTTGCTCAGGACTGCCTGCTCGATCGCTTCGAGCTGCCACAGCGAATGCACCACGCACCAGAAATCATGCTCGACGATCAACGCCAGCTCATCAGCTTCGAAGAAGCCTTCCAGCAGCAGTACCGGCGCGCGAATCCCGGCGGAACGCAGCTCCAGTGCTTCTTCGATACAAGCCACGGCAAAACCATCCGCCTCGGCTTCCAGCGCCTGGGCGCAACGCACCGCGCCATGGCCATACGCGTCCGCCTTGATCACCGCGAGCGCCTTGGCGCCGGTGACTTCGCGGGCAATTCGGTAGTTGTGACGCAGGGCTTGAAGGTCGATCAGGGCACGGGCAGGACGCATGGCGGCAGACTTCTGGGCGGTCATGGGAAGAAAAACCGGCGCTGACTGACGACGTGAACCGCCAACAGCACCGGGAGAGGGATCTTGGGAACGTTATGGCAGCGCGGCGACGATGGAGATCTCCACCAGAATGCTCGGCTTGGCCATCTTCGCTTCGACGGTGGCGCGGGCCGGCGCGGCGCCTTTGGGCAGCCACTGGTCCCACACCGCGTTCATTCCGGCGAAGTGCGCTTCGATGTCATTCAAATAGATCGTTGCCGACAACAGATGCTGTTTGTCCGTCCCGGCCAGATCGAGCAGACGTTCGATATTGGCGAGCACGTCGCGGGTCTGCTGTTCAATTCCGGCGTCGAAGTCGTCGCCGACCTGCCCGGCCAGATACACGGTGCCGTTGTGGCTGACGATCTGACTCATGCGCTCATTGGTGAGCTGGCGCTGGATTGACATGTTTTGCGGACTCCTGGGTCTGGTTGCCGTAACGGGAAATATCGAGGCCTTCAGCGCTGATCTGCGGCTTTTTCTTCGCCATCAGGTCGGCGAGCAAACGGCCGGAACCACAGGCCATGGTCCAGCCGAGCGTACCGTGACCGGTGTTGAGAAACAGATTCTTGAACGGCGTGGCGCCAACGATCGGCGTACCGTCCGGCGTGGTCGGACGCAGGCCGGTCCAGAAACTCGCTTCGGCCAGATTGCCGCCCTGAGGATAAAGGTCGTTGACGATCATCTCCAGGGTTTCGCGCCGACGCGGGTTCAGCGACAGATCAAAACCGGCGATCTCGGCCATGCCGCCGACGCGGATGCGGTTGTCGAAACGGGTGATCGCGACCTTGTAGGTCTCGTCGAGAATGGTCGACGTCGGCGCCATGTCCGGGTTGGTGATCGGCACGGTCAGCGAGTAGCCCTTGAGCGGATACACCGGGGCCTTGATGCCCAACGGCTTGAGCAGCTGCGGCGAGTAACTGCCGAGCGCCAGCACGTAGCGGTCAGCGGTTTCCAGCTTGCCGTCAATCCACACGCCGTTGATTCGATCACCGGCGTAGTCGAGTTTCTGGATGTCCTGGCCGAAACGGAATTCCACGCCGAGCTTGCGCGCCATTTCAGCGAGACGGGTGGTGAACATCTGGCAGTCGCCGGTCTGGTCATTGGGCAGACGCAGCGCGCCAGCGAGAATGTCAGTCACGCCTGCCAGCGCCGGTTCGACGCGGGCGATGCCGGCGCGGTCGAGGACTTCAAACGGCACACCGGATTCTTTCAGCACGGCGATGTCCTTGGCGGCGTTATCCAGTTGCGCCTGAGTACGGAACAACTGCGTGGTGCCGAGGCTGCGGCCTTCGTAGGCGATTCCGGTTTCGGCGCGCAATTCATCGAGGCAGTCACGGCTGTACTCGGACAGACGCACCATGCGCTCCTTGTTCACCGCGTAACGGCTGGCGGTGCAGTTGCGCAGCATTTGCGCCATCCACAGGTATTGGTCGATATCGGCGGTGGCCTTGATCGCCAATGGCGCATGGCGTTGCAGCAACCACTTGATGGCCTTGAGCGGCACGCCCGGCGCGGCCCACGGCGAGGCGTAACCCGGCGAGACCTGGCCGGCGTTGGCGAAACTGGTCTCCATGGCCGCAGCAGGCTGCCGGTCGACCACCACCACTTCAAACCCGGCACGGGCCAGATAGTAAGCACTGGCGGTACCGATGACGCCGCTACCCAAGACCATGACGCGCATTTTCAATCCCTCATCGCGGCTTTTCGCCGAACTGTTTGTTAGAGCAATGATGGGCGCAGTGTAAAAAAGAAATGCCAGTGCTTTTCACTATATAAGCGCCTATATTTGGCGACAATTCTCGGCAAAAACCCTTTTCACGGAGGCGCATCCCCTATGCGTACCAACACTCAGACCAAACGTGAGCTGGACAAGATCGACCGCAATATCCTGCGCATCCTCCAGGCGGACGGGCGGATTTCCTTCACCGAACTGGGGGAAAAGGTCGGCCTCTCGACCACGCCGTGCACCGAGCGCGTGCGGCGTCTGGAGCGCGAAGGGATCATCATGGGCTACAACGCCCGGCTCAATCCGCAGCATTTGAAGGGTAGCCTGCTGGTGTTTGTCGAGATCAGCCTCGACTACAAATCCGGCGACACATTCGAAGAATTCAGACGCGCGGTGCTGAAGCTGCCGCATGTGCTGGAGTGCCATTTGGTTTCAGGGGATTTCGACTATCTGGTGAAGGCGCGGATTTCCGAGATGGCCTCGTATCGCAAACTGCTCGGCGACATTCTGTTGAAGCTGCCGCATGTGCGTGAATCGAAGAGCTATATCGTCATGGAAGAGGTGAAAGAGAGCCTGTGCCTGCCGATTCCGGATTGATCACCGCAATGATCGTTCCCATGCTCTGCGTGGGAATGCAGCCCGGGACGCTCTGCGTCCCAAAGGCCGAACGCGGAGCGTCCGAAGAGGCATTCCCACGCAGAGCGTGGGAACGATCGCTTACACCAACACCTGCCGATTCGCCGCCATGCACTCGAATATCTGCTTCTCCACCCGCGGATGAATCAGCTCCACCGGCCGCCGCTCGTTCGGGCATGGCAGCGTCTTGGTCGTACCAAACAATCGACAGATCAGCGGTCGCTCTTCATACACCGTGCAGCCATCCGGCCCCAGGTGCACACAGTTGAGTTCTTCCAGCGCGGCATCCTGCTCGGCGCGGGTCTTGCGCGGCAGCCGGGCCATTTCCTCGGGCGAGGTGGTCACCGGCCCGCAGCAGTCGTGGCAGCCCGGCACGCAGTCGAACGCGGGGATCTGCTGACGCAGGTTGCGGATTTTCTGGCTGTTGCAGCTCATCGAAACGGTGACCAAAGTGGCGGGATAACGATTGTGCCGCAAAAGCCCGGATCCAGACACCGCCGGCCGACCGATGTTGCCCACGTTCGGGCGTGCGGCTTATGCTCCGTCAAATTTTCTCGACACTCAGCCGTTGGATGATGCCCATGACCGCCCGCGCCCAGACCACCGCGAGCCAACCCCACGTTGCCTCTTATTACGCCGCCAGCAGCCTGCCGCAGCCTGACCATCCCGTGCTGCAAGGCGAGGTGGTGGCGGATGTCTGCGTGGTCGGTGGCGGCTTTTCCGGGCTGAACACGGCGCTGGAACTCGCCGAACGCGGTTTCAGCGTGGTGTTGCTGGAAGCGCACCGGATCGGCTGGGGCGCCAGCGGTCGCAACGGCGGGCAGTTGATTCGCGGTGTCGGTCACGGCCTTGATCAGTTCGCCAATGTCATCGGTGCCGAAGGCGTGCGCGAGATGAAACTCATGGGCCTGGAAGCGGTGGAGATTGTCCGCCGGCGCGTCGAGCGTTTCGCCATTGCCTGCGACCTGACCTGGGGCTACTGCGACCTCGCCAACAAGCCTTCCGATCTCGACGGTTTTGCCGAAGATGCCGAAGAGTTGCGCGGCCTCGGTTACCGCTACGAAACCCGCTTGCTGCAAGCGAACGAAATGCACACCGTGGTCGGTTCCAAGCGCTATGTCGGCGGCTTGATCGACATGGGCTCCGGACATCTGCATCCGCTGAATCTGGCACTGGGCGAAGCGGCAGCGGCGCAGCAACTGGGCGTGCAGCTGTTCGAGCGTTCGGCAGTGACGCGCATCGATTACGGCCCCGAAGTAAAGGTGCACACCGCGCAAGGCTCGGTGCGGGCGAAGACCCTGGTGCTGGGCTGCAATGCCTATCTCAATGACTTGAACCCGCAACTGAGCGGCAAGGTCCTGCCCGCCGGCAGTTACATCATCGCCACCGAACCGCTGAGCGCAGAGCAGGCGCACAACCTGCTGCCGCAGAACATGGCGGTCTGCGACCAGCGGGTGGCGCTGGATTACTACCGGCTCTCGGCGGATCGACGTTTGCTGTTCGGCGGCGCGTGTCATTACTCGGGACGCGATCCGAAAGACATCGGCGCCTATATGCAGCCGAAGATGCTTGAAGTGTTCCCGCAACTGGCCGGGGTGAAAATCGATTATCAGTGGGGCGGAATGATCGGCATCGGTGCCAACCGCCTGCCGCAGATTGGCCGGCTCGCCGAGCAGCCGAACGTGTATTACGCCCAGGCGTATTCCGGACATGGCGTGAATGCCACACACCTGGCCGGCAAGCTGCTTGCCGAAGCAATCAGCGGGCAGCACAGCGGCGGCTTTGATCTGTTCGCCAAGGTGCCGCACATCACCTTCCCGGGCGGCAAGCATTTGCGCTCGCCGTTGTTGGCGTTGGGGATGTTGTGGCATCGGCTGAAAGAGTTGGTCTGACGAATCAGGATCGTTCCCACGCTCCGCGTGGGAATGCATCCAGTGACGCTCTGCGTCACAGCGGACGCAGAGCGTCCGGGGCGGCGTTCCCACGCAGAGCGTGGGAACGCTCTGTGGTATTCATATCCGCCAAAACGGCTTCAATCCCTCCTCCCTTGCCTGCTCCAGCGTCAGCCCGACATCCTTGAGCTGCTCCGGCGTCAGTCCCAACAACGCCTTGCGCGTGTGCAGACGATGCCAGAACAGACCCCAGCGACTGAGGCCGGACGGTGCGTTACGCAGCAGATTGCGCGCGCTGTCCTTCTGCCCTGCCGCCAGTTCCTGACTGTGTAACGTCAGCCGCACATCGCTCAAGCCGTTCATTTTCGTTGCTCCTGTTTACTTGGGTAGCCAGAGATTCCATGATGCGCGGGCGAGCAAAACCATTACAGACTCAAAGAACCTGTATTAACTCCATACAGATTTGCCGATTCACCGACTGAATGACTGATTTTTGCCGCATCTGTACTGGTTTCCACCAAGACGCACCGAGGCCACCATGACTCTGTATGTAAATCTCGCCGAATTGCTCGGCACCCGCATCGAACAAGGCTTCTATCGTCCTGGCGATCGCTTGCCGTCGGTTCGAGCCTTGAGCGTCGAGCACGGAGTCAGTTTGAGCACGGTGCAGCAGGCCTATCGCGTGCTTGAAGACAGCGGTCTGGCCACGCCGAAACCGAAGTCTGGCTACTTTGTGCCAGTCGGCCGCGAATTGCCGGAGCTGCCCGCCGTAGGCCGCCCCGCGCAACGGCCGGTAGAGATTTCGCAATGGGATCAGGTGCTGGAACTCATTCGCGCGGTACCGCGCAAGGACGTTGTGCAATTGGGCCGTGGCATGCCCGATGTTGGCTCACCTACCATGAAGCCGCTGCTGCGCGGACTGGCGCGAATCAGCCGGCGGCAGGACATGCCCGGTCTGTATTACGACAACATCCACGGCAACCTCGAACTGCGTGAACAGATCGCACGGCTGATGCTCGATTCCGGCTGCCAGTTGAGCGCCAGCGATCTCGTGATTACCACTGGCTGCCACGAAGCGCTGTCCACCAGCATCCACGCGATCTGCGAGCCGGGTGACATCGTCGCGGTGGACTCGCCGAGCTTCCACGGCGCCATGCAGACCCTCAAAGGCCTGGGCATGAAAGCCCTGGAAATCCCCACCGATCCGCTCACCGGGATCAGCCTCGACGCCTTGGAACTGGCGCTGGAACAGTGGCCGATCAAGGCCATTCAGCTCACCCCCAACTGCAACAACCCCCTCGGATACGTCATGCCCGAGTCGCGCAAACGCGCGCTGTTGACGTTGGCCCAGCGTTTCGACGTGGCGATCATTGAAGACGATGTGTATGGCGAACTGGCCTATACCTACCCGCGCCCGCGCACGATCAAATCCTTCGATGAAGACGGCCGCGTGTTGCTCTGCAGCTCGTTCTCCAAAACCTTGGCGCCGGGGCTGCGCATCGGCTGGGTGGCGCCGGGCCGATATCTGGAGCGAGTGCTGCACATGAAATACATCAGCACCGGCTCCACCGCACCACAACCGCAGATCGCCATCGCCGAATTCATCAAGGCCGGCCATTTCGAGCCGCACTTGCGGCGTATGCGCATGCAGTACCAACGCAATCGTGACGCGATGATCGACTGGGTGACGCGCTACTTTCCCGCTGGCACCCGCGCGAGTCGCCCGCAGGGCAGCTTCATGCTCTGGGTGGAACTGCCGGAGGGCTTCGACACGCTGAAACTGAATCGCGCGCTGCACGATCAGGGCGTACAGATTGCCGTTGGCAGCATCTTTTCCGCCTCGGGCAAGTACCGCAATTGTTTACGGATGAACTACGCTGCCAAACCAACAGCGCAGATCGAAGAAGCGGTGCGTAAAGTCGGCGCTGCGGCAATCAAACTACTCGCTGAGACCGACTGACCTTTTTTGCGCGCCCGGCGTCCAAATTGCCGACCTCAGCCGCCAACCGGAACGACCCTACGTGAGCTTCAGACAGCCCTTACTCGCTTCACTGATACTCGCCTCGTTCCTCAGCGGCTGCGCCAGCCTCGATGTGCCGCGCGAACCAAGCCAGGCCCTGCCGGCGTCGGACTCCAGCTTCGGCCGCTCGATCCAGGCTCAGGCCGCACCCTACAAAGGGCAATCGGGGTTTCGTCTGCTCTCGGACAGCGGTGAGGCCTTTACCGCCCGGGCCGAGCTGATTCGCCATGCCCAGGTCAGCCTCGATTTGCAGTACTACATCGTCCACGACGGCATCAGCACGCGGATGTTGGTGGAGGAAGTGCTCAAGGCGGCCGACCGTGGCGTGCGCGTGCGCATCCTGCTCGACGACACCACCAGCGACGGCCTCGACCAGATCATCGCGACGCTGGCGGCACATCCGCAGATCCAGATTCGTTTGTTCAATCCTTTGCACCTGGGGCGCAGCACCGGCGTAACGCGCGCGGCCGGGCGACTGTTCAATCTGTCCGTGCAGCATCGGCGCATGCACAACAAGTTGTGGCTGGCGGACAACAGCGCGGCCATCGTCGGCGGGCGCAATCTGGGCGATGAATATTTCGACGCCGAACCCAACCTGAATTTCACCGACATCGACATGCTCAGCATCGGCCCGGTGGCCGAACAGCTCGGACACAGTTTCGACCAGTACTGGAACAGCGCGCTGAGCAAGCCGATCGACGAATTCCTCTCCAGCCAGCCGACCGCCGCTGACCTGGAAAACACGCGCACGCGCCTGGAAGAATCACTGGAAGAAACTCGCAAGCAGAACCACGCGCTCTATCAACAGTTGATGAAGTTCACAACCGACCCGCGCATGGACATCTGGCGTAAAGAGCTGATCTGGGCCTGGAACCAGGCCTTGTGGGACGCGCCGAGCAAGGTCCTGTCCAAGGGCGAACCGGATCCGCATCTGCTGCTGACCACGCAGCTGGCGCCGGAACTGACCGGCGTCAGCAAAGAGCTGATCATGATTTCCGCCTACTTCGTGCCCGGCCAGCCGGGGCTGGTCTACCTGACCGGGCGCGCCGATGCCGGGGTCTCCGTGAGCCTGCTGACCAATTCACTGGAGGCCACCGACGTGCCGGCGGTGCATGGCGGTTATGCGCCCTATCGCAAGGCGTTGCTTGAACACGGGGTGAAACTCTATGAACTGCGCCGCCAGCCTGGGGATAACTATGGCAGCGGGCCGCGGGTGTTCTACAGCAAGTCGTTTCGCGGTTCGGATTCGAGTTTGCACAGCAAGGCGATGATCTTCGACCGGCGCAAGTCGTTTATCGGCTCGTTCAATTTCGACCCGCGCTCGGTGCTGTGGAACACCGAAGTCGGCGTCCTGGTCGATAGCCCGGAACTGGCCGAGCACGTGCGCGCACTGGCGCTGCAAGGCATGGCGCCGACCTTGAGTTATCAGGCGAAACTCGAGGACGGCAAGGTCGTCTGGGTCACCGAGGACAACGGCCAGATGCACACTCTGACCAAGGAGCCGGGGAGCTGGTGGCGGCGCTTCAACTCGTGGTTCAGCACCAGCGTCGGCCTGGAGCGGATGTTGTAATCCTTTGTGGGAGCGAGCCTGCTCGCGAAAACGGTTTCACATCCAGCAAATGAGCTGACTGATGCACCGCTTTCGCGAGCAGGCTCGCTCCCACAGGAATGCGCTCAGGCAGCTTCTGCCGTTGTGCCAAAGGCGCCTTGGCGCAACAACAAAAGCACCAGACCAAACGCCCCAGCCGCCATCAACAGCGGCAACGCATGACCATTGATCCACTGACTGCCCGCCCCTGCCGCCAACGGCCCGACCAGACAACCGACACCCCACAACTGCGCGATATGCGCATTGGCGCGAACCAGCGCATCGTCTCGATAACGCTCGCCAATCAGAATCAGCGACAGGGTGAACAAGCCGCCGGCACTGGCGCCGAACAGCACCCACAACGGCCAGATCAGCAGCGTGTCGAGCAACATCGGAATGGCCAGACTCGACAGCATCAACACCACCGCGCATCCGGCGAACAGCGTGCGCCGCGACAGGTAATCGGCCAACGCGCCGATCGGTAATTGCAGCAGCGCATCGCCGACCACCACGGTGCTGACCATGGCCAGCGCGATTTCGGCGGTGAACCCTTGTTGCAGGCAGTACACCGGCAGCAGCGTCAGAATCATCGCCTCGAACGCGGCGAACAACGACACCGCCCAGGCAATCGCCGGCAACTCACGGGCGAAGCCCCATAGATCGCCAAACGTGACGCTGTTGGCTTCACTGCTCGGCGCCCCGCTGCGCCCCAGCAGCAGAAAGGGCGAGAGCGTCAGCAGACCGACCCCGACCCAGAAACCGTAATCATGCTCGGTACCGAGCGCACCCAGCAGCAACGGACCGGACAGTTGGCTCAGCGCATAGCTGCTGCCATACAGCGCTACCAGACGCCCGCGCCACTGCTCGACCACCAATTGATTGATCCAGCTCTCGCCGAGGATGAACACGATGGTCAGGATCACCCCGATCAGCAGGCGCAGCAGCAACCAGATCGGATAACTCGGCAGCAGTGCCAGCAGGCCGATCGACAATGCCCCGGCCCACAGGCACAGACGCATCAGGTTCGCCGTGCCGAAATACGCGGCGAGATGGCTGGAAATCTTCGCCCCCAGCAGCACGCCGATTGCCGGCATGGCTGCCATCACACCGATGGCGAACGAGCCGTAGCCCCAGCCCTCCAGACGCAACGACACCAGCGGCATGCTGACCCCCAGGGCCAGGCCGACACTCAAGACAGACGCCAACACGGCGAAATACGTCGCCCACCGCATGTTCCACGCTCCTGTGGATATTTTTATATGCACCACAAAATCACTGTGGGAGCGAGCCCCCGTGGCGAGGGGATTTATCCCCGTTGGGTCGCGCAGCGGCCCCAAAACCTGCAACCACGATGTACCAAGTACACCGCGTGCAAGGGTTTAGCGACTGCTTCGCAGCCGAACGGGGATAAATCCCCTCTCCACAGAGGCTCGCTCCCACAGGGGATCTCTGTTTGGTCTGGAAGCCCGGAGTGAGCGGGCTCCCTTCAGCGGCTTACAGCTTGATCCACGTCGCCTTCAACTCGGTGTACTTGTCGAAGGCATGCAGCGATTTGTCGCGACCGTTGCCCGACTGTTTGAAGCCACCGAACGGCGCGGTCATGTCGCCGCCATCGTACTGGTTGACCCACACGCTACCGGCGCGCAAGGCCTTGGCGGTCAGGTGCGCCTTGGAGATGTCCTGGGTCCACACCGCTGCGGCCAGACCGTATGGCGTGTCGTTGGCAATCTGGATGGCTTCTTCGGCGCTGTCGAAAGCGATCACCGACAACACTGGGCCGAAAATCTCTTCCTGGGCAATCTTCATCGCGTTGCTCACACCATCGAAAATGGTTGGCTCGACGTAAGTGCCACCGGTCTCCTGGAGGATGCGCTTGCCGCCGGCGACCAGTTTAGCGCCATCGCTATGGCCGGATTCGATGTACGACAGCACGGTGTTCATCTGCTGGGTATCGACCAGCGCACCGACGTTGGTCGCCGGGTCCAGCGGATTGCCCGGCTTCCAGGCTTTCAGCGCCTCGATCACCATTGGCAGGAATTTGTCCTTGATCGAACGCTCGACCAGCAGGCGCGAACCGGCGGTGCACACTTCGCCCTGGTTGAAGGCGATGGCGCTGGCGGCGGATTCAGCGGCGGCCTGCAGATCCGGCGCATCGGCGAAGACGATGTTCGGGCTCTTGCCACCGGCTTCCAGCCAGACGCGCTTCATGTTCGATTCGCCGGCATAGACCATGAGTTGCTTGGCAATCTTGGTCGAACCAGTGAACACCAGCGTGTCGACGTCATTGTGCAGACCCAGCGCCTTGCCGACGGTGTGGCCATAGCCCGGCAGCACGTTGAGCACGCCTTTCGGAATTCCGGCTTCAATGGCCAGCGCAGCGATGCGGATGGCGGTCAGCGGCGACTTTTCCGACGGCTTGAGGATCACCGAGTTACCGGTCGACAGCGCCGGGCCGAGTTTCCAGCAGGCCATCATCAGCGGGAAGTTCCACGGCACGATAGCGCCGACCACGCCCACCGGCTCACGGGTTACCAGACCTAGTTGGTCATGCGGGGTGGCGGCAACTTCGTCGTAGATCTTGTCGATCGCTTCACCGCTCCAGCTCAAAGCCTGCGCCGCACCCGGTACGTCGATGTACAGCGAATCGCTGATCGGCTTGCCCATGTCGAGGGTTTCCAGCAGCGCCAGTTCTTCAGCGTGCTGTTTCAGGAGGCTGGCGAAGCGGATCATGGTGGCTTTGCGTTTGGTCGGCGCCAGGCGCGACCAGACGCCGGAATTGAAAGTAGCGCGGGCGTTTTCTACAGCACGGTCGGCGTCGGCGGCGTCACAGCTGGCGATCTTGCCGAGCAGGCGGCCATCGACCGGGCTGATGCATTCGAAGGTTTCGCCGGAGACGGCGTCGGTGTATTCGCCATTCAGGAAGGCGCGGCCTTCGATTTTCAGATCGCGGGCGCGTTGTTCCCAGTCGGCACGAGTCAGGGTGGTCATTCGGGTGTCCTCCTCTTATTGAATACGAGCACCGCAAGCGCTGCGGCGCTGTTCAAGAATTCTGCCCGGCCAGCCTGCACTTTCGGCCCGAGGCACCCGCCACCCTAAACCAGCGACCGGGTTTGTTTCAATATATTTGACATAAGCTGGCTATACGGCCTTGCGGTGTTCATTTTAATAAACATAGACTTTGGCCCATTCCAGCCCACGCGCCGTCATTAGCGGAGAAAACAACAATGAACATCCAGAACGTCGTCGACATCAGCCTCGCCAGCAGCGAAGCCGAGCGCTATAGCCCGGACCCGGCGAAGGTGCTCAAGGGCGATCCTGAGCAGGCGGTGTTTCACCAATACGACAGCCCTTGTGGGCAAATGGGCGTGGGTGTGTGGGAAGGCGCGGTGGGTCAGTGGACGGTTAATTACACCGAGCATGAGTACTGCGAGATTCTGCAGGGGGTTTCGGTATTGCGTGACAGCGATGGCAATGCCAAGACCTTGCGCGTTGGCGATCGCTTCGTGATTCCGGCGGGGTTTCGCGGCACCTGGGAAGTGCTGGAGGCTTGCCGCAAGGTTTATGTGATCTTTGAACAGAAGGCTTGAGTCTTTGCGCTGATTTCACCGCCCTCTTCGCGAGCAGGCTCGCTCCCACATTCGAACGTATTCCATTGTGGGAGTGCAGGACAGGCAACACCAAATGCAAGGCAAACAAAAAAGGCCCGTATCTCACGATACGGGCCTTTTTCGCAGTCAGGAAAAATCAATTACTTGATTTTGCCTTCCTTGTACATCACGTGCTTGCGAACAACCGGATCATATTTCTTGATCTCGATTTTGTCCGGGGTAGTACGCTTGTTCTTGTCGGTAGTGTAGAAGTGACCAGTACCGGCGCTCGAGATCAAACGAATCAATTCACGCATGATTAGCTCCCTTAAATCTTGCCATCGCGGCGAAGTTCGGCGAGCACGACAGTGATGCCACGCTTGTCGATGATACGCATGCCTTTGGCAGATACGCGCAGACGCACAAAACGTTTCTCTTCTTCAACCCAGAAGCGGTGATGCTGCAGGTTCGGCAGGAAACGACGACGGGTTTTGTTGTTTGCGTGGGAAATGTTATTCCCAGTCACCGGACCCTTACCGGTAACTTGACATACTCTCGACATGCCTCAGCCCTCTAAAACCACATGCCCAACCCGGCATGGGTTGGCCGCTTAATCTCTCAGTCATTTGGCGCCAGGCGCCGCGTTTCTTTAGAGGTCTTACCGGCTACACCTACAGTGAAGGAACCGGGCCCCTAGAAAAGAGCGCTGCTTTATACCAGAAAGACCGGGGTGCAACAACAATCGGTGTGCAATCAATCGGCAAAAGGGCGATTTTTTCCGCCGCAGACGCCTTGGACAAAGGCTGCGGCCAGTTTTGACCACTCGTCGCAGAAATCCCGCCCTACAGCCGATTCAGACTTTTCATCTGGCTGCCCACGCTCGAAACCGCGCAAGAGTGCGCCTGAAAATGCAAAAAGGGGATAGTCATTTGCAATTCAGAGCTCTAGGGTAGGACTTTTCCAGACTGCACTTGCAGATGGGCCTTCGATCTGTAAAGGAAACCGACCATGCGCCTCGCTGCCCTACCCCTGTTACTCGCTCCGCTGTTGCTGAGCCCCCTCGCCCAGGCCGCCGCGTTGAGCGTGTGTACCGAGGCCAGTCCCGAAGGGTTCGACGTGGTGCAGTACAACTCGCTGACCACCACCAATGCTTCGGCTGACGTACTGATGAACCGCTTGGTGGATTTCGACACCGCCAGTGGCAAGGTCATCCCGAGCCTGGCCGACAGCTGGGAAGTCAGCACCGACGGCCTCACCTATGTGTTCAAACTGCACCCGCAGGTGAAATTTCATACAACCGACTACTTCAAACCGAGCCGCGAGCTGAGCGCTGAAGACGTCAAGTTCAGCTTCGACCGCATGCTCGACCCGGCCAACCCGTGGCACAAGGTCGCCCAGAGCGGCTTCCCCCATGCGCAGTCGATGCAACTGCCGACCCTGATCAAGAAGATCGACGCCCTCGACCCGCTGACCGTGCGTTTTACCCTCGACCATCCGGATTCGACCTTCCTCGCGACGCTGAGCATGGGTTTCGCCTCGATCTATTCCGCCGAATATGCCGACAAACTGATGAAGGCCGGCGCCACCGACAAACTCAACAGCCAGCCGATCGGCACCGGCCCGTTCGTGTTCAATCGCTTCCAGAAAGACGCGGCGATTCGCTACAAGGCCAATCCGGACTATTTCCGTGGCAAGCCTGCGGTCGACCCGTTGATCTTCGCCATCACGCCGGACGCCAACGTGCGCCTGCAAAAGCTGCGACGCAATGAATGCCAGATCGCCCTGTCGCCAAAACCACTGGACGTACAGGCTGCGCTGAAGGAGCCGACGCTGAAAGTCGAAAAGACTGACGCGTTCATGACCGCTTTCGTGGGCATCAACAGCCAGCATCCGCCACTGGACAAACCGGAAGTGCGCCAGGCGATCAACCTCGCTTTCGACAAGGCCAACTACATCAAAGCCGTGTTCGAAGACACCGCCGAAGCGGCCAACGGCCCGTACCCGCCGAACACCTGGAGCTACGCCAAGAACCTGCCGGGCTATCCGCACGACGTGGCCAAAGCCAAGGCGCTGCTGGCCAAGGCCGGCTTGAAGGATGGCTTCCAGACCACAATCTGGACGCGTCCATCAGGCAGCCTGCTCAACCCAAACCCAAGTCTCGGCGCGCAGATGTTGCAGTCGGATCTGGCCGAGATCGGCATCCAGGCGGAGATCCGCGTGATCGAGTGGGGCGAACTGATTCGCCGCGCCAAGGCCGGCGAACACGACCTGCTGTTCATGGGCTGGGCCGGCGACAACGGCGACCCGGACAACTTCCTCACCCCGCAGTTTTCCTGCGCGGCGGTGAAATCCGGGACCAACTTCGCGCGGTACTGCAACGCCGATCTGGACAAGCTGATCAGCGCCGGCAAGACCACCAGCGAGCAAGGCGTGCGCACCAAGCTGTATGAACAGGCACAGGCACAGATCCAGCAGCAGGCGTTGTGGCTGCCACTGGCGCACCCAACGGCCTACGCTTTGACGCGCAAGGATGTTCAGGGTTATTCCGTCAGCCCGTTCGGCCGGCAGGATTATTCCAAGATCAGCCTCAAATAACCTGTCTGACACAAACCGGTGGATGTAAACAATCTGTGGGAGCGAGCCTGCTCGCGAAAGCGGTCTGTCAGCAAACAATGATGCTGACTGATAAAACGCCTTCGCGAGCAGGCTCGCTCCCACAAGGTCCAGAATTGGCGCCGAGAACTACATCCAGCCACACTCCGCCATCGACAGCGGTTCGCCGTCTCCGACGATGAAGTGATCGAGCACTCGCACGTCAATCAGCTCCAGCGCTTTCTGCAGGCGCTTGGTCAGCAGCCGATCGGCCTGACTCGGATCGGTGTTGCCGGACGGATGGTTGTGACACAGGATCACCGCTGCGGCGTTATTGGCCAGCGCGCGCTTCACCACCTCCCTAGGGTGCACGCTGGTATTGTCGATCGAGCCGCGAAACAGCGCCTCGAAATTCAGCACCTGATGCTTTGAATCGAGAAACAGGCAGCCGAACACCTCGTGCGGCTCATGCCGCAGCATCGCCTTGAGGTAATCGCGGACGACTTGGGGGTTCTCCAGTGCCGGCTTCTGTCGTGAGCGCTCGGCCAGATGGCGCTTGCTCATTTCCTGCGCGGCTTGCAGCTGGGCGAACTTGGCCGGGCCGAGGCCCATTTGTTTGCTGAATGCGTCCTGATCGGCCTCAAGCAACAAACGCAGGCCACCGAATTGCGTCAGCAGATGTCTGGCAAGGTCGACTGCGCTTTTTCCGGGCAATCCGGTGCGCAGAAAAATCGCCAACAGCTCAGCGTCCGAAAGACTCCCTGCGCCGTGTTCCAACAGCCTTTCCCGCGGCCGTTCCGCCGCCGGCCAATCGCGAATACTCATAGCACCTCCTTGTCTGTGGGCGCCGCTGTTCCGTAGCGGTCGCTGTGATATCGTAGCCCATCTTTTTGGCGGTCGATTCAACCCTGGGGAGGGGCATCGCACCGCAGTCATCAACGAAATGAAAGGCAGACCTATGCAGCGGCTGTATCGGAAACGCATCGTTCTGGGCGTCGGCGGCGGCATTGCGGCCTACAAGAGCGCCGATCTGGTTCGCCGCCTGATCGACCAGGGTGCCGAAGTGCGCGTGGTCATGACCCATGGCGGCGCCGAATTCATTACCCCGCTGACCATGCAGGCCCTGTCGGGCCACCCGGTTCACCTCGACTTGCTCGACCCTGCCGCCGAAGCCGCCATGGGCCATATCGAGCTGGCGAAATGGGCCGATCTGGTACTGATCGCCCCGGCCACCGCCGACCTGATCGCCCGCCTGGCCCAAGGCATTGCCAACGATCTGCTGACCACGCTGGTGCTGGCCACCGACGCTGTGGTTGCTGTCGCGCCAGCGATGAACCAGGCGATGTGGCGCGACCCGGCGACCCAGACCAACCTGCAACTGTTGGAGAGCCGTGGCCTGAAGACTTTCGGCCCGGCCTCGGGCAGCCAGGCCTGCGGCGACGTCGGCATGGGCCGCATGATGGAGGCCACCGATCTGGCGCTGCTCGCCGCCGATTGCTTCCAGCGCCAGGCCCTGACCGGCAAGCATGTGGTGATCACCGCCGGCCCGACTCAGGAAAACATCGACCCGGTGCGCTACATCACCAACCACAGCTCCGGCAAAATGGGTTTTGCCCTCGCCGAAGCAGCCGTGGAAGCCGGCGCCCGTGTCACTTTGATCAGCGGCCCGGTGCACTTGCCGACGCCTGATCGCGTGACGCGGATCGATGTGGTCAGCGCCCGCGACATGCTCGCCGCCTGCGAATCGGCCATGCCTTGCGACGTGTTCATCTCGTCGGCAGCGGTGGCGGACTACCGCCCGGAAGTAGTAGCTCCGCATAAACTCAAGAAAGATCCTACGAGCGGCGACGGCTTCGTCCTGCAAATGGTGCGCAACCCGGACATCCTTGCCACCATCGCGACCCGTCCCGACCGTCCGTTCAGTGTCGGCTTCGCCGCCGAAACCGAACACCTGCTCGACTACGCTGCACGCAAGCTGAAGGACAAGAATCTCGATCTGATCGTCGCCAACGACGTCGCCAACCCGAGCATCGGTTTCAACAGCGAAGAAAACGCCTGCAGCGTCATCGACCGTGAGCTGCACGCCACGGTTTTCGCCCAGACCAGCAAGAGCAAGATCGCTCGTCAACTGGTCACTTTTATCGCCGAACGTCCGAACCAGGTTTAATTTACATGCACGCTTTGCAAGCCAAGATCCTCGATCCACGCATCGGCACCGAATTCCCGCTGCCGCAATACGCCACTCCGGGCTCCGCCGGCCTCGACCTGCGCGCCATGCTGGAACAGGACATCGTGATCAAACCGGGTGAAACCGTGCTGATCCCCACCGGCCTGTCGGTCTATATCGGCGACCCGAATCTCGCCGCGCTGATCCTGCCGCGCTCGGGCATGGGCCACAAACATGGCATCGTGCTGGGCAATCTGGTCGGCCTGATCGACTCCGACTACCAGGGCCCGCTGATGGTCTCCTGCTGGAACCGCGGCCAGAGCGACTTCACCATGACCGTCGGCGAACGTCTGGCGCAATTGGTGCTCGTGCCGGTGGTGCAGGCGCATTTCGAAATGGTTGAAGAGTTTGTCGAGACCGAGCGCGGTACCGGTGGTTTTGGCCATACCGGCACCAAATAACCGGATAAAAATTATTGTGGTGAGGGGGTTTATCCCCTCACCACAAAAAATGCGCTACATCGGCAGCAGGTTTTAACACCGTAAATCAAGGTTTTGCCGGCCGAAAGCCACGCCAGCCGGGGCGTCATGGCCCTTTCATAGCACGAACTCTCTGTGGAAAACGCCGTCATACCCTTCAGTTTGAGCCTGCCGTCGAACATTTCGCCGGTCTGTCCCGCCCTTTTCGAGATGGAGCATGTCCACAGATGAGCACCCCCGCCAAGATCGCCCCGAAGCTGCCTGACAGTATTTTCCGCGCCTACGACATTCGCGGCACTGTGCCGGAATTCCTCAACGGCGAAACCGCCTACTGGATCGGCCGTGCCATCGGCTCGCAGAGCCTGGCCCAGGGCGAACCGAATGTTTCGGTCGGTCGCGACGGTCGCCTGTCCGGCCCGGAGCTGGTCGCGGAACTCATTCGCGGCATCGCCGAGAGCGGTTGCCACGTCAGCGATGTCGGCCTGGTGCCAACGCCAGCGCTGTATTACGCCGCCAACGTACTGGCCGGCAAGTCCGGGGTGATGCTCACCGGTAGCCACAATCCGTCGAACTACAACGGTTTCAAAATCGTCATCGCCGGCGACACCCTCGCCAACGAGCAGATTCAGGTGCTGCACGAACGCATCAAGAACAACGACCTGAGCACTGGCCAGGGCAGCGTCACCCAGGTCGAAATCCTCGACCGCTACAACACCGAAATCGTCCAGGACATCAAACTGGCCCGTCGCCTGAAAGTCGTGGTCGACTGCGGCAACGGCGCGGCCGGCGTGATCGCCCCGCAACTGATCGAAGCGCTGAACTGCGAAGTCATCCCGCTGTTCTGCGAAGTCGACGGCAACTTCCCTAACCATCACCCGGATCCGGGCAAACCGGAAAACCTTGTCGACCTGATCGCCAAGGTCAAGGAAACCAACGCCGATATCGGCCTGGCCTTCGACGGTGACGGCGACCGCGTCGGCGTGGTGACCAACACCGGCAGTATCGTCTACCCGGACCGTCTGCTGATGCTGTTCGCTCGCGACGTAGTGGCGCGCAACCCGGACGCGGAAATCATCTTCGACGTCAAATGCACTCGCCGTTTGGTGCCGCTGATCAAGGAATACGGCGGTCGGCCGCTAATGTGGAAGACCGGTCACTCGTTGATCAAAAAGAAAATGAAACAATCCGGCGCGCTGTTGGCCGGCGAAATGAGCGGGCACATCTTCTTCAAGGAGCGCTGGTTCGGTTTCGACGACGGCATCTACAGCGCCGCACGTCTGCTGGAGATCCTCAGCAAGGAAAAATCCACCGCGGAAGAGCTGTTTGCGACCTTCCCGAACGATATTTCCACGCCGGAAATCAATATCCATGTGACCGAAGAGAGCAAATTCAGCATCATTGATGCACTGCACGATGCTCAGTGGGGCGAAGGCGCCGACCTGACCACCATCGACGGCGTGCGGGTCGATTACGCCAAAGGCTGGGGCCTGGTGCGCGCGTCCAACACCACACCGGTGCTGGTGCTGCGCTTCGAGGCCGATGACGAGGCTGAATTGCAGCGCATCAAGGATGTGTTCCACGCCCAACTGAAACGCGTTGCACCTGATCTCCAACTACCGTTCTGATCCACCCGGAGCCCTGAATGACCCTCGAACGCGAAGCCGCCGCCAACACTGCCAAGGTCCTGTCCGAAGCGCTGCCTTACATCCGACGCTATGTCGGCAAGACCCTGGTGATCAAATACGGCGGCAACGCGATGGAAAGCGAGGAGCTGAAAACCGGCTTCGCCCGCGACATCGTGCTGATGAAAGCCGTGGGCATCAACCCGGTGGTCGTGCACGGCGGCGGCCCGCAGATCGGTGACCTGCTCAAGCGCCTGTCGATCGAAAGCCATTTCGTCGACGGCATGCGCGTCACCGACGCGGCGACCATGGACGTGGTGGAAATGGTCCTTGGCGGTCAGGTCAACAAAAGCATCGTCAACCTGATCAACCGCCATGGCGGCAGCGCCATCGGCCTGACCGGTAAGGATGCCGGGCTGATTCGCGCGAAGAAGCTCACCGTCTCCCGTCAGACCCCGGAGATGACCCAGCCGGAAATCATCGACATCGGCCACGTTGGCGAAGTCGTCGGCATCAATACCGAGCTGCTGAACCTGCTGGTCAAAGGCAACTTCATCCCGGTCATCGCACCGATTGGCGTCGGTGAAAACGGTGAGTCGTACAACATCAACGCCGACCTGGTGGCGGGCAAGGTTGCCGAAGCGCTGAAAGCTGAAAAGCTGATGCTGCTGACCAACATTGCCGGCCTGATGGACAAGTCGGGCACCGTGTTGACCGGCCTGAGCACGCAGCAGGTCGACGACCTGATCGCTGACGGCACGATCTACGGCGGCATGCTGCCGAAGATCCGCTGCGCACTGGAAGCGGTTCAGGGTGGGGTTGGCAGTTCGTTGATCATCGACGGTCGTGTACCGAACGCGATTCTGCTGGAAATCTTCACTGATACCGGTGTGGGTACGCTGATCAGTAATCGCAAGCGTCCTTGATGGCTGATCGCTGAAAGCAAAAGATCGCAGCCTTCAACAGCTCCTACAGGGATTTCGCACACGCGAGAATCCGCTTTTGTAGGAACTGACGAAGGCTGCGATCTTTTTATGCGCGCAGGAAAAGCCTGACTCCACACAGCGAAACGTCCGACATCCCTTCAGAATAAATCTCCATAGGATCTTCCCCTCATCCAACGGAGATCTTCCCATGCAAAAAAACAGCGTTCCTTACGGCAGTGACATTTCGGCTGGCACTTACGCCTGCGTGGACTGCGGCCGAGAATATTCAGCCCCTTCGCAGACTTCGATGCCGCCCTGCCCTGACTTCACCGAAGCCTCTCACCCACTCAAGGGCTGGAAAGTGCTCACCGGCCAAGGAGATGCACCCCAGGATCCCTACCCAGCCGCCAGCGACAAATAACCGGAGCGGCGACTCATGCAGATCTCGTTCACGATCGACGCCGACGCTTTCGAGCAGGAACAGAAGGAACCGGTGAAAAAGACCTTGCGCATCGGCGACGCTGAAATCGCCCATGCGCTGGAGCGCATCGCCAAAGCCAGCCTGACCGAATACCTGAAAATGCTGGTCGAGGGCGGCATGCCCAGCCGGGCCGACGAAGCCAAGCAGGATCGCCTGCTGTATCTGATTCAGAGTTACTTCGGGCAAACCCTGCCGACCGAATCGCAGATCTCGACGATCTTTCAGCTGACCCAGAGCCAAAGCAAAACCCTGTTGAAAAACACCGTTTCGCGTTTTCGCAATCAGCTCGACGACATCCTGCAGCACAGCATGCGCGCAGTAATCCAGTCCGCCGAGCATGCGCAAAACGTGTTTCTGGTGGTGATCAGCTCGGACGTGATCCGCGATGAATTGAACATGCTCATCACCCAGAACGAGCCGACCTTCAAACCCATCACCAAACGCAAGGGCAGCGCCGGGCAGTTCGAGATCAGCGAAGATTCCCACGCATTGCTCTGTGCAACGCTGGGTCTGAATGCCGTTCAGTGACATCGTCGCGGTCAGTGGCTTGCTGCTGACCCTGACCACGTTCATGTTCAATCTGGCGTGGCCGGCGCTCAATGAAGCGCTGGCTGAGGATGAATTTCAAAAAGGTTCGCAGGGCCGCAAGCGCAGTCGAGACAAGGTGATGGCTGCTTTCTACTGGCGAGCATTGCCATTGACGTGCGCTTTCGTGGCGCTGTTTTACGTTAACTTGCCGGCAGCAGTCGGGATCATGCGCAGCAGCACGCTGGACCTGTGGGATTTCGATGTGGATCGCACGTTGTACGTGATGGTGGTTGTTGCGCTGCTGGTGTTTGCGCTAGTGAACGCTGCATTGGCGCTGAGACTGCTGATGAAATGGCGAAATCTGCGTTGATCGCCAACAAAAAAAGGCCCGGTTGAGCCTGCCTGAACCGGGTCTTTTTTCTGTGGGAGCGAGCCTGCTCGCAAACGCCTAATGTGCCTCACATCGCTGACAGGTGACGGCCATTCGCGAGCAGGCTCGCTCCCACATTGGTCACACGCCAAACTGCGCGCGGTACGCTTCCACGGCTGGCAAATGCTGTTTGAGCTGCGGATCGTCGGCGAGGAACTCCAGCACCTGATTCAGCGAGACAATGCTGATCACCGGGATGCCGAAGTCGCGCTCGACTTCCTGGATTGCCGACAACTCGCCGTTGCCACGCTCCTGACGGTTCAGTGCGATCAGCACACCGGCGGCCTTGGCGCCGTCCTGGGAAGCGATGATCTGCATCACTTCACGAATCGCGGTGCCGGCGGTGATTACGTCGTCGATGATCAAGACTTCGCCAGTCAGCGGTGCGCCAACCAGGCTGCCGCCCTCGCCGTGGGCCTTGGCTTCCTTGCGGTTGAAGCACCATGGCAGGTCACGGCCGTGATGTTCGGCCAGCGCAACGGCGGTCGTGGCCGCCAGCGGAATGCCTTTATAAGCTGGGCCAAACAGGACGTCGAAGGAGATGCCGCTTTCGGCGATGGCGGCGGCGTAGAAACGCCCCAGCTGCGCCAGGGCCGAACCGGAGTTGAACAGGCCGGCATTGAAGAAGTAGGGACTGGTGCGCCCGGACTTCAGGGTGAACTCACCGAAGCGCAAAACGCCGCGATCGATGGCAAAACGAATGAAATCGCGCTGATACGCTTGCATGAAAAAAACCCCAAATACCACGGATTTAGCTAATTAGCTTGACGCCGTGTATCATACACGCACGCGATTTTTGGGGCCATTTATGCGGATCATCAGTGTGAACGTCAATGGTATTCAGGCGGCAGTCGAGCGCGGTTTGCTCAGTTGGCTGCAAGCCCAGAATGCCGACGTCATCTGCCTGCAGGACACCCGTGCCTCCGCCTTTGAACTGGATGACCCAGCCTTCCAACTGGATGGCTACTTCCTTTATGCCTGCGATGCTGAAGTCCCTGCCCAAGGCGGCGTGGCTTTGTATTCGCGGTTGCAACCGAAGGCTGTCATCAGCGGTCTCGGTTTCGAGACGGCCGACCGCTACGGGCGCTACCTGCAAGCAGATTTCGACAAAGTCAGTATTGCCACCTTGCTGTTTCCTTCGGGGATGAACGGCGATGAAGACTTGAACCAGAAGTTCAAGCTCATGGACGATTTCGGCAAGTACCTGGACAAACAGCGACGCAAACGTCGCGAGTACATTTATTGTGGCTCGCTGTACGTTGCGCAGCAGAAACTCGACATCAAGAACTGGCGAGACAGCCAGCAATCTCCAGGCTTCCTGGCGCCGGAGCGCGCCTGGATGGACGAGATTGTCGGCAACATGGGCTATGTCGATGCGCTGCGCGAAGTCAGCCGCGAAGGCGACCAGTACAGCTGGTGGCCGGATAACGAACAGGCCGAGATGCTCAATCTGGGCTGGCGTTTCGATTATCAGATCCTGACCCCGGGCCTGCGTCGCTCGGTGCGCAGTGCACGCCTGCCGCGTCAGCCACGGTTCTCGCAGCACGCGCCGCTGATCGTCGACTACGACTGGACGCTGACCATCTAAGCGTCCTCGCAGCCAAAAAAATGCCCGCATCGTGAGATGCGGGCATTTTTTATGCGCCATGCTTTCTAGACGGCAGCGAAGAATGGCAAGGCCAGGTACAGCTTGATCACGATGACGTTAACGATATCGATGAAGAACGCTCCTACCATCGGCACTACCAGAAACGCGATCTGCGATGGCCCATAGCGCTGCGTCACCGCTTGCATGTTGGCAATCGCCGTCGGCGTGGCGCCCAGACCGAAGCCACAATGTCCCGCAGCCAGCACTGCGGCATCGTAGTTGCTGCCCATCACCCGGAACGTCACGAAAATAGCGAACAGCGCCATGACCAGCGCCTGCACGGCCAGAATGATAAAGATCGGCAATGCCAACGCCGCCAGATCCCAAAGCTTCAGCGACATCAGCGCGATCGCCAGAAACAGCGAGAGGCTGACATTGCCGAGCACGGAAACTTCACGCTCGAACACCTGATACAAGCCAAGTGCTGACAGACTGTTGCGCAACACCACACCTACAAACAGCACGCAAACAAACGTCGGCAGTTCGAACGCAGTGCCATGCAGCAAGCCATTCAGAAGGTTGCCAGCGAGCAGGCTGACGGCAATTAGCGCCAGCGTCTCGACGAACGAAAACGGCGTGATCGAGCGTTCCTTGTTTGGCTGTTCAAAGCCTTTCGGCAGTCGCGGCGCTTGCTGGGGACTGCAGCCCGGCACTTCCACGCGCTTGATCAGCAACCGCGCGACGGGCCCACCGATCAGCCCACCGAGCACCAGACCGAACGTCGCTGAGGCCAGCGCCAGCTCTGAAGCCGACGCCAGGCCATATTTCTCGCTGAATACCGCGCCCCATGCGGCGCCAGTACCGTGGCCGCCGGCCAATGTGATCGAACCCGTCAGCAAGCCCATCAAAGGATCGAGTCCGAGCAAGGTTGCCAATCCGATGCCCATGGCGTTCTGCACCACCAGCAAGCCAATGACCGCCAGCAGGAAGATGCCGACGATGCGCCCGCCCTTTTTCAGGCTGGCAAGGTCGGCACTCAAGCCAATCGTGGCAAAGAACGCCAACATCAACGGTGTTTGCAATGATGTATCGAAGCGAACTTCAATATCGAACGTACGCAATATCAACAGGAGCACAGCAACCACCAGGCCACCCGCTACCGGTTCAGGAATATTGTAACTTCGCAGAAAGCCGACACGCGCAACAAGTCCGCGTCCGAGCAGTAGTACTAAAGAAGCGGCCACGAGCGTGCCGTAGAAATCGAGCTCAATCATGTGGATTATTCTTGGCTAAGTATTCACGAGGCGAGCGTTTACCTGGGCTCGACGGGTGAACCGGCTGATTTTATCAACACTGATTACTGGGGAATTCAAGTGCCATCGATGGCTTGAACATATCGAAATGTTTCAATCGAAACATTGCATCGGGCAACTTTAACAACCCGCTCGCGTCAATAACAAGAACGAGAATAAGCACGTGGTCGATCAGTTGTGACCAAACATGTAATAGAGAAATATCAGCAAATAAATGCCAAACCGCACATCGTTAAAAGACTAGTCCTACAACAAAAACCAATTATTGAGTTGCACAAATAAAAATGCCCGATAAGCCGGGGCATTTCCATATTGCGATACAAGAGACTGTTACTTGATCAGTCGCCAAGTGAACGGATATCTGTACGGGAAACCTTCGTTGGCTTTGACCCCTGCAATGATCGTCAGGACCAATGCCGCGATTGCAAGCAAACCAAAGAGGAAGAAACCAATGATCAGCAGCATGAGCAGGAAGCAGATCATTGAGGCTATCGCCACCGTGATCTGAAAATTCAGCGCCTCTTTACCCTGCGCATCGATGAACGGGTCCTTCTCGCGCTTCATCTGCCAAAGGATCAGCGGCCCGATCAGATTGCCGAACGGAATCCAGATCCCCAGCAAGGCGGACAAGTGACAGAACATCGCCCACTGGCGAACCTCCTGGCTCGGTTTGGGCAGCAACTCTTGCTCGTCACTCATCACGTCCTCCTTGTGGTCAAAATCTCAGTCGGCCAGCGCAGCCTTCTGCAATTCGAAGATTTCGTTCATGCCCTGCTTGGCCAGTTCCAGCATGGCATTGAGCTCATCAGGCTGGAACGGCGCGCCTTCAGCGGTGCCCTGCACTTCGATGAAGCCGCCGGTGCTGGTCATCACCACGTTCAGGTCGGTTTCAGCTGCAGAATCTTCAAGATAGTCCAGATCCAGCACCGGCTCGCCCTGGTACATGCCGACCGAGACCGCACCGATCATCTGCTTGAGCGGGTCACCGCCTTTCAGGCCGCCGCGCTTCTTGATCACTTTCAGGGCATCGACCAGCGCAACCATGGCGCCGGTGATGGACGCGGTGCGAGTACCGCCATCGGCCTGGATCACGTCGCAATCGACGTACAGGGTCACGTCGCCGAGCTTGGACATATCCAGTGCCGCGCGCAGGGAGCGGCCGATCAGGCGCTGGATTTCCAGAGTACGACCGCCCTGCTTGCCACGACTGGCTTCACGCTGGTTACGCTCGCCGGTGGCGCGCGGCAGCATGCCGTACTCGGCAGTCAACCAGCCCTGGCCCTGACCTTTGAGGAAACGCGGCACGCCGTTTTCGACGCTGACGGTGCAGATGACTTTGGTATCACCGAATTCGACCAGTACGGATCCCTCGGCGTGTTTGGTGTAGTTGCGGGTGATGCGGATCGAGCGGAGCTGATCGGCAGCGCGACCACTTGGACGTTTCATAGGGATACCTGTACTGAGGACGGAAAACTGCCGAGCATTATAGAGCGCTGCACCGCGAGTGGGCACTGGTTAAAACCGCCGGCCGACGACCGAAGCCCCTCAAGCGCGCATAACCGACGGGCTGCAGCGCTTTGTCACACCGTGTGTTTGGGCGCATTCGCCGCACTGCGCTACAATCCTGCGCCTTTGCTGCCAGTCGGCTTAAATTCATTGAAATCGCGCCTGCGAAACAGCGTTTCGCGCCGATCTGCATTGCGAGGTCACCGCCATGGTGCACAGCATGACCGCCTTCGCCCGCGTCGAGAAAGCCGGCGTTCAGGGCACCCTGAGCTGGGAACTGCGCTCGGTCAACAGCCGCTATCTGGAACCGCATCTGCGTTTGCCCGAATCGTTCCGCGACCTCGAAGGCGCCGTGCGTGAAGCGCTGCGTCAGGGCCTGTCGCGAGGCAAACTGGAGTGCACGCTGCGCTTCACCGAAGAAAGCACCGGCAAACCGCTGCAAGTGGACCGCGAGCGCGCCGCGCAACTGGTGGCCGCTGCGGAAACCGTTGCCGGGCTGATCAAGAATCCGGCTGCGCTGAATCCGCTGGAAGTGCTGGCCTGGCCCGGCGTGCTGGTGGCCGATGCGACCGACCCGCAAGCGCTGAACGCCGAAGCGCTGGCGCTGTTCAATCAGGGCTTGAAGGATCTGAAGGCTGGCCGCGAGCGCGAAGGCGCGGAGCTGGCTCGCTTGATCAACGACCGCCTGACGTCCATCGAAGAAGACGTGGTGACCCTGCGAGAACTGGTGCCGCAGATGCTCGCCACCCAGCGCCAGAAGGTCCTCGACCGCTTCGCCGACATGAAGGCCGAGCTCGACCCGCAGCGCCTGGAACAGGAAATGGTCATCCTCGCGCAAAAAAGCGACGTGGCCGAAGAACTGGATCGCCTGAGCACTCACATCATCGAAGTTCGCCGGGTGCTCAAGTCCGGTGGTGCCGCCGGGCGGCGTCTGGACTTCCTGATGCAGGAGCTCAACCGCGAGGCCAACACACTGGGCTCCAAAGCCTTCGACCCGCGCAGCACCCAGGCCGCCGTCAACCTCAAGGTGTTGATCGAGCAGATGCGCGAACAAGTGCAGAATATTGAGTAAGGCTACCTGACATGACCCAACACACCGGCACCCTGTACATCATTTCCGCGCCATCGGGCGCGGGCAAGAGCAGTCTGGTCAAGGCGTTGACCGACGCCGATCCGGAGATTCGCGTTTCCGTTTCGCACACCACCCGCGCCATGCGCCCGGGCGAAGTGGATGGCGTGAACTACCACTTCGTGACCCGCGAAGAGTTCGTGAAGATGGGCGAGCACGGCGACTTTCTTGAGCGCGCCGAAGTCTTCGGCAACTTCTACGGCACCTCGCAAAGCCGCCTGCAGCAGACCCTGGACGAAGGTCACGACCTGATTTTGGAAATCGACTGGCAAGGCGCCGAGCAAGTGCGCAAGCTGATGCCGCAGGCGCGCTCGATCTTCATCCTGCCGCCATCGCTGCAAGCCCTGCACCAGCGCCTGACCAACCGTGGCCAGGACAGCGACGAGATCATCGACGGCCGCATGCGCGAAGCAGTCAGCGAGATGAGCCATTACGTCGACTACGATTACCTGATCATCAACGACGATTTCGCCCACGCGCTGGACGATCTGAAAGCGATTTTCCGCGCCAATCAGCTGCAACAGAAACGCCAGCAAGTGCGTTTCGGCAAATTGCTGGCTGAATTGCTCGGCTGAAACAGCACTTCCCAAAATGCCTGCAAGCGCTTTACATTGGTGCTTGCAGCGCGTTGAAGGGTCTGGTCAAAAAATCAGCGCTTCCCTAATCGCTGGTGATTTTTTAAACTGCTCAGTCCGCTCGCCCAACCGGGCAGCGCGCATATTGCATTCGCTCCGAGGAATACCATGGCCCGCGTAACCGTTGAAGACTGCCTAGAACACGTGGAAAACCGCTTTGAGCTGGTCATGCTCTCTACCAAGCGTGCCCGTCAACTGGCCACCGGCGGCAAAGAGCCATTGGTGCAGTGGGAAAACGACAAGCCGACCGTTGTCGCGCTGCGTGAAATTGCTGAAGGCCTGATGAGCTACGAGTTCATCGCCGAGCAGGAAATCGTCCAGGATGAACCGCTGTTCGCAGCGTTCGAGGACGAGTCGAACGAGGCCGTCTAAGCCTATGCCTGGTCGACGTAGCACGGCGCGGGGTCACAGCTTTCGGCAGGATTCATCATGCCGAGCATAGACGCCCTCGCCGATCGCTTATCGACCTACCTCGGCAACGACCAGGTCAACCTGGTCCGCCGAGCGTATTTCTACGCCGAACAAGCCCATGACGGTCAACGCCGTCGCAGCGGCGAGGCGTATGTCACGCATCCTCTTGCCGTGGCCAATATTCTTGCCGACATGCACATGGACCATCAGAGCCTGATGGCCGCGATGCTGCATGACGTGATCGAAGACACCGGTATCGCCAAGGAAGCGCTGCAAGCGCAGTTCGGTGAAACCGTGGCCGAACTGGTCGACGGGGTCAGCAAACTGACCCAGATGAACTTCGAGACCAAGGCCGAAGCCCAGGCGGAAAACTTCCAGAAAATGGCCATGGCCATGGCGCGCGACATCCGGGTGATCCTGGTCAAGCTCGCCGACCGTCTGCACAACATGCGCACGCTGGAAGTGCTGTCCGGCGAAAAGCGCCGACGCATCGCCAAGGAAACCCTCGAAATCTACGCGCCCATTGCCAACCGGCTGGGGATGCACGCGATCCGCATCGAGTTCGAAGACCTCGGCTTCAAGGCAATGCACCCGATGCGTTCCGCGCGGATCTACCAGGCGGTCAAGCGCGCCCGGGGCAACCGCAAGGAAATCGTCAACAAGATCGAAGAGTCCCTCGGTCACTGCCTCGCCATCGACGGCATCCAGGGCGAAGTCAGCGGTCGGCAGAAACACCTCTACGGCATCTACAAGAAAATGCGCGGCAAGCGACGGGCCTTCAACGAGATCATGGACGTTTACGCGTTCCGGATCATCGTCGACAAGGTCGATACCTGCTACCGCGTATTGGGTGCTGTGCATAATTTGTACAAACCGTTGCCAGGGCGTTTCAAGGATTACATCGCGATCCCCAAGGCCAACGGCTATCAGTCGCTGCACACCACGCTGTTCGGCATGCACGGTGTACCGATCGAGATCCAGATCCGCACCCGCGAAATGGAAGAGATGGCCAACAACGGCATCGCCGCCCATTGGCTGTACAAATCCAGCGGCGACGAGCAGCCGAAAGGCACGCACGCCCGCGCCCGCCAGTGGGTCAAAGGCGTGCTGGAAATGCAGCAACGCGCCGGCAACTCGCTGGAATTCATCGAAAGCGTGAAGATCGACCTGTTCCCGGACGAGGTCTACGTGTTCACGCCCAAAGGCCGAATCATGGAGCTGCCAAAAGGCTCCACGGCGGTCGATTTTGCCTACGCGGTACATACCGACGTCGGCAACAGCTGCATCGCCTGCCGCATCAACCGTCGTCTCGCGCCGCTGTCCGAACCGCTGCAAAGCGGCTCCACGGTCGAGATCGTCAGCGCCCCCGGCGCCCGGCCGAACCCGGCGTGGCTCAACTTCGTCGTTACTGGCAAGGCGCGCACGCACATTCGTCATGCGCTGAAACTGCAGCGCCGCTCCGAGTCCATCAGCCTCGGCGAACGCCTGCTGAACAAGGTCCTCAACGGTTTCGACAGCTCCCTGGAGAAGATCCCGGCAGAGCGCGTCAAGGCAATGCTTACCGAGTACCGCCTCGAACTGATCGAAGACCTGCTCGAAGACATTGGCCTGGGCAACCGCATGGCCTACGTGGTCGCCCGTCGCCTGCTTGGCGAAGGCGAGCAGCTGCCGAGCCCGGAAGGTCCGCTGGCGATTCGCGGCACCGAAGGCCTGGTGCTCAGCTACGCCAAGTGCTGCACGCCGATCCCCGGCGACCCGATTGTCGGGCACCTGTCGGCGGGCAAAGGCATGGTCGTGCACCTGGATAACTGCCGCAACATCAGTGAAATCAGGCACAACCCGGAAAAATGCATCCAGCTCTCGTGGGCCAAGGATGTCACCGGCGAATTCAACGTCGAGCTGCGCGTCGAGCTGGAACACCAGCGCGGTCTGATCGCCCTGCTGGCCAGCAGCGTCAACGCGGCCGACGGCAATATCGAGAAAATCAGCATGGACGAACGCGATGGTCGCATCAGCGTCGTGCAGTTGGTGGTCAGCGTTCACGACCGTGTGCACCTGGCCCGCGTGATCAAGAAACTGCGCGCTTTGACCGGGGTGATCCGCATCACCCGCATGCGTGCATAACCTGCCTATTACAAGGAGTCCTACATGACCAAAACCGTCATCACCAGCGACAAGGCCCCGGCCGCCATCGGCACTTACTCCCAGGCGATCAAGGCAGGCAACACCGTTTACATGTCGGGCCAGATTCCTCTGGACCCGAAAACCATGGAACTGGTTGAGGGCTTCGAAGCCCAGACCGTCCAGGTCTTCGAGAACCTCAAAGCCGTGGCCGAAGCCGCCGGCGGTTCGTTCAAGGACATCGTCAAACTGAACATCTTCCTCACCGACCTGAGCCACTTCGCCAAGGTCAACGAGATCATGGGCAAGTACTTCGACCAGCCATACCCTGCCCGCGCCGCCATTGGCGTGGCCGCCCTGCCGAAGGGTGCGCAGGTTGAAATGGATGCCATTCTGGTCATCGAGTGATGCGCACGGCGCGGCCTCCACGCCGCGCCGACTGCCGCAAGAAAAGGTTTTGAAAGGATTCCACCATGCGCAAAGCGCTAGCTCTCTCGCTGCTCGCCCTGTTTCTCGGCGGCTGCGCCAGCGACCCTGCCGACCGTGACATCAGCGGCACCTGGATCAATCAGGTGGCAATCGATGCCGCCGCCAAGGGCGGTCCCCTGCGTGAAGCGCTGCAGGCTTACGGCCCGAATCTGGAATGGGACGTCAACACCAAGGCCGGTCAGGCCCGCTACACCAACGGTTTTGAGAACGTCGAAGGACGGCTGCTGGGCGAAGAGTCCGGCGCCTGGAAAGTCGACTTCTATGGCAGCTCCGCCAGCGAACTGAAACGCGACGGCGGACGTTTGCAGCAAGCTGCCAGTGACAACGAACCCGAACAAGTTTTCGATCGCGCACAGATCCCGGTGCCGGAAGGCGCTCCAATCGGTGCGAGCTTCGAACGTGCGCTGTATTCAGCGTATCTGGGCGGCAACTGGACCATCGCCAGCGGCCAGGGTGAAGGCGGCACCGTGCAGTTCCAGGCCGACGGTCAGGTGACCGGCCTGCCGGGCGTTGATCGTTATGCCTTGTGCCTGGCGGGCGATTGCGCATCGATGAGCAATGGCAATGACAGCATGTGGCTGCAACTCAATGGCCAGGGCAACAACTGGATCTTTGTGCGCAAGGGCAAGGAGCTGGAGATTCTGCAGGCAGTGAACGCTGCGCTAGCGGATGAGCAACCGCAGTTCGCCGCGGGCGAGCGCAAGTGGTTGCTGGAAAAGCAGTAACCCGCTGAAAAGATCGCAGCCTTCGGCAGCTCCTACTTTGGAATGCATTTTCCTGTAGGAGCTGCCGAAGGCTGCGATCTTTTGCTTTTAGCGACCTTCCAGGATCGCTGCATAGCCTTCGCGGTAGCTGGGATATTTCGGCACCCACCCCAACGCTTTCGCCCGCGCATTGCTGCAACGCTTGCTGCCGGTGCGCCGCACGCTGGCGTCTTCCGCCCATTCAGTCACACCCAGATATTCGCGCAACCAGCCCACCACTTCGGCCAACGGCGCCGGCGCGTCATCCACACCGATATAGAGCTGGTCCAGCTTGACGCCCTCGCGGTCTTTTTCCAGCAAGAACGCCAGCAGCCCCGCTGCATCATCGGCATGAATACGATTGCCATACAGCGGTGGCTCCGTAGCCACGCGATACCCGCGACGCACCTGGGTCAGCAGCCACTCGCGGCCCGGGCCGTAAATGCCGGTCAGGCGCAGCACGCTAGCCGGGATGCCGCTATTGAGCGCGACCTGCTCGGCTTCGAGCATCAAGCGACCTGAATATCCGGCCGCGACCGTCTCGGAGGTCTCATCCACCCATGCTCCGTCCTGCTGGCCGTACACGCTGCTGCTGGACACGAAGATCAGTCGCTCGGGCACTTGCCCATAGTCGTTCAGCCAGCTCAGCACGTTCTGCAAGCCTTGCACGTAGGCCTTGCGATAGCCCTCTTCGTCGTGATCGGTGGCCGCAGCGCAATACACCAGATAATCGACAGCACCTACCGGCCAGGTCGCCGGGCATTCTTCGTTGAACAGATCGCCGGCGACGCCGATGACACCCTCCGGCAGCTTGGAAACGTCGCGGCGCAGGCCATGGACTTGCCAGCCAGCCGCCAGCAGTTGCGTGGCCAGACGACTGCCGACATCACCACAACCGGCAATCAAAACAGAAGGCGCGGACATCAGAAAACTCCCATCAGAAAGGCACAGACTAGCTCTGGCCCAGGACGAACGGCTAGCAATGAAGGAAAAAAAGTTACTCTATTACTTTTGTTAACAAGAATTACTTGCAATAATGCATGCCACTTTTGTTCTCGGCCTCACGAGGCCTGGAAGAGCAACAACGTTTTTCTATCTCAGGTCCGGCCAGCATGACACGTAATCAAACTCCCGCTTCGCCAACCACTCGACCTCGCGCCTGGAGCGCTGTCGCGGCTCTGTTGCTCAGCCTGATGCTGGCACCGACCGCCGCCTTCGCCGACGCTCAAGCGCCCGCCACCCCAGCCGCCACCGAGCAGAGCGCAACCGCTGCCGCTCCGGCTGCACCGGCCGCCACCGATCCGGTGCAGGCTGTCGACGCGGCCGACGCACCTGAAGTCCTCGAAGCCGACAACACCTTGGGCATGGCCCACGACCTGTCGCCGTGGGGCATGTATCAGAACGCCGACATCATCGTGAAAATCGTGATGATCGGTCTGGCCATCGCATCGATCATCACCTGGACCATCTGGATCGCCAAAGGCTTCGAGCTGATGGGCGCCAAGCGTCGTCTGCGTGGCGAAATCGCCGCACTGAAAAAAGCCACCACACTCAAGGAAGCCAGCGCCACCGCTGGTAAAGAAGGCACCCTCGCCAACCTGCTGGTGCACGACGCGCTCGAAGAGATGCGCCTGTCGGTCAACAGCCGCGAGAAAGAAGGCATCAAGGAGCGCGTCAGCTTCCGCCTTGAGCGCCTCGTAGCGGCCTGCGGTCGCAACATGAGCAGCGGCACCGGCGTCCTCGCCACCATCGGTTCGACCGCACCGTTCGTCGGTCTCTTCGGTACCGTGTGGGGCATCATGAACTCGTTCATCGGCATCGCCAAAACCCAGACCACCAACCTCGCCGTTGTCGCACCGGGTATCGCTGAAGCCCTGCTGGCCACTGCACTGGGTCTGGTTGCGGCGATTCCTGCGGTAGTGATCTACAACGTCTTCGCCCGCTCCATCGCCGGTTACAAGGCGCAGGTCTCCGATGCCTCGGCAGAAGTCCTGCTGCTGGTCAGCCGCGATCTCGACCACCAGCCTGAGCGCAGCTCGCAGCCGCACATGGTTAAAGTGGGGTAATCGGCCATGGGCCTGCATTTGAAAGAAGGCGCAGACGACGATCTGGCCGAGAACCACGAAATCAACGTCACGCCGTTCATCGACGTGATGCTGGTGCTGTTGATCATCTTCATGGTGGCCGCGCCGTTGGCCACTGTGGACATCAAAGTCGACCTGCCCGCCTCGACCGCCAAACCGGCGCCGCGGCCAGAGAAACCGGTGTTCCTCAGTGTGAAAGCTGACCAGCGCCTGTTCCTCGGTGACGACGAAGTGAAAGCCGAAACCCTCGGCGCTACCCTCGACGCCAAGACCCAGGGCAAGAAAGACACCACCATCTTCTTCCAGGCCGACAAAGGCGTGGATTACGGCGACCTGATGAGCGTGATGGACAGCCTGCGCGCCGCCGGTTACCTGAAGGTCGGTCTGGTAGGTCTCGAGACGGCAGCCAAGAAATGATCACGACGCGCCATAAGCTGACGCGTTACAGCGGTAGCCTGGCCGTGGTGCTGGGTGTGCATGCGCTGGCCATCGCGCTGGCGCTGAACTGGACTGCCCGCCCGCCCATCGAATTGCCGCCGCAGGCAATGATGGTCGAGCTGGCCCCGTTGCCTGCCCCGCCACCGCCGGCTCCGCCGAAAGTCGTCACACCGCCGCAGCCACCGGCTCCGGTGGAAGAATTGCCGATTCCGAAACTGGCTGAAGCACCAAAAGCGGAAATCGCGGTACCCAAACCCAAGCCGAAGCCCAAGCCGAAACCGCCGAAGCCGGTCGAGAAAAAGCTGCCCGAGCCGCCGAAGGAAAAACCTTCTGAGGAGAAACCGGCCGATACTCAACCGACCCAGGCACCGACGGAGAAATCCGCCCAGCCTGCACCAGGTCCGTCGCCGGCTCAGTTGGCGGCCAAGGCCAGTTGGCAAGGCACCCTGCTCGCGCATCTGCAGAAGTACAAGAAGTACCCGCAGAGTGCGCAATCGCGTGGCAAGGAAGGCTTGAATCGTCTGCGCTTCGTGGTTGATGGCGAAGGTAATGTGCTGTCGTTCGAACTGGTGGGCCGCTCTGGCAACGCTGATCTGGACCGGGCCACCCTGGACATGATCCGCCGCGCCCAACCGCTGCCAAAGCCGCCGGCCGACATGCTCAACAACGGCTCGATCGAAATTGTTGCGCCGTTTGTTTATTCGCTCGAACGCCGCCGCTAAGCAACACCGCAATACCTGTGGGAGCTGGCTTGCTCGCGAAGGCGCCAGGTCAGTCAGAGCAGTTTCGTCTGACATACCGCATTCGCGAGCAAGCTCGCTCCCACAAAGTGATGCGCTAACCAGTAGATCCAGCCAAGAGGCACCGAAAGGTGCCTTTTGCGTATCTGCCAGCGGCAAACCGTCCTCGACCGGTGTCGCACTCAGCCCGCAGTCTGATAACGTGCGTCTATCGATTGCAGCCGGTATGCTTGGCGCGCATCTTCATGGACGCTTGCTATGACCCTCACAGAATTACGCTACATCGTTACCCTCGCCCAAGAGCAGCACTTCGGCCATGCCGCCGAGCGCTGCCACGTCAGTCAGCCGACGCTGTCGGTGGGCGTGAAAAAACTTGAAGACGAACTCGGTGTGCTGATTTTCGAGCGCAGCAAAAGCGCCGTGCGCCTGACCCCGGTCGGCGAAGGCATCGTCGCCCAGGCGCAGAAGGTCCTGGAACAGGCCCAAGGCATTCGCGAACTGGCCCAGGCCGGCAAGAATCAGCTGACCGCGCCGCTGAAAGTCGGCGCCATCTACACCGTCGGCCCGTACCTGTTCCCGCACCTGATCCCACAACTGCACCGGGTTGCCCCGCAGATGCCGTTGTACATCGAAGAAAACTTCACCCACGTGCTGCGCGACAAACTGCGCAACGGCGAACTCGACGCGATCATCATCGCCCTGCCGTTCAACGAAGCCGACGTGCTGACCCTGCCGCTGTACGACGAGCCGTTCTACGTCCTGATGCCGGCCCAGCACCCGTGGACCAAGAAAGAGTCCATCGACGCCGGCCTGCTCAATGACAAGAGCCTGCTGCTGCTCGGTGAAGGCCACTGCTTCCGCGATCAGGTGCTCGAAGCCTGCCCGACCCTGACCAAGGGCAACGACGGCGCCAAGCACACCACGGTCGAATCCAGCTCGCTGGAAACCATTCGCCACATGGTCGCGTCCGGCCTGGGCATCTCGATCCTGCCGCTGTCGGCGGTGGACAGCCATCACTACGCCCCGGGCGTGATCGAAGTGCGTCCACTGACCGCGCCGGTGCCGTTCCGCACCGTTGCGATCGCTTGGCGCGCGAGCTTCCCACGGCCGAAAGCCATCGAGATCCTCGCCGACTCCATTCGCCTGTGTTCGGTGGCCAAGCCTGCCGCGCCGGTTACGGCCGGTTAAGCGAGCGTCATGACGGAGCTGTCGCAAGTGTCGGTGACGGCACTCAAGGGTGTCGGCGAGGCCATGGCCGAGAAACTGGCAAAGGTCGGCCTCGAGAATCTGCAGGACGTGCTGTTCCACCTGCCGCTGCGTTATCAGGATCGCACCCGCGTGGTGCCGATCGGTGCGTTGCGGCCGGGACAGGACGCCGTGGTCGAAGGCACCGTCAGCGGCGCCGACGTGGTCATGGGCCGCCGGCGCAGCCTGGTCGTGCGCTTGCAGGACGGCACCGGCGGGCTGAGCCTGCGCTTCTACCATTTCAGCAACGCGCAGAAAGAAGGGCTCAAGCGCGGCACGCGGGTGCGCTGTTACGGCGAAGCCCGGCCCGGCGCCTCAGGCCTGGAAATCTATCATCCGGAATACCGCGCGATCACCGGTGATGAACCACCGCCAGTGGACGAAACCCTGACCCCGGTCTATCCGCTCACCGAAGGCCTGACCCAACAGCGCCTGCGCCAGTTGTGCATGCAGACTCTGACGCTGCTCAAGCCAAGCACCCTGCCCGACTGGTTGCCGACTGAGCTGGCCCGCGACTATCAATTGGCACCGCTGGCCGATGCGATCCGCTACCTGCACAACCCGCCCGCCGATGCTGACGTCGACGAACTCGCCCTTGGCCATCACTGGGCGCAGCATCGCCTGGCTTTCGAAGAACTGCTCACCCATCAACTGTCGCAACAGCGTCTGCGCGAAAGCATGCGTTCCCTGCGCGCGCCAGCGATGCCGAAAGCCACCAGGCTGCCGCCGAAATACCTGAAGAACCTCGGCTTCAGCCCAACCGGTGCTCAGCAGCGCGTCGGCAATGAAATTGCCTACGACCTCAGTCAGCACGAACCGATGTTGCGCCTGATTCAGGGTGACGTTGGTGCGGGGAAGACCGTGGTCGCCGCCCTCGCTGCACTGCAAGCGCTGGAGGCCGGTTATCAGGTCGCGCTGATGGCGCCGACCGAGATTCTCGCCGAACAGCACTTCATCACCTTCAAGCGCTGGCTCGAGCCGCTGGGCATTGAAGTCGCGTGGCTGGCCGGCAAGCTCAAGGGCAAGAACCGCGTCGCCGCTCTGGAGCAGATCGCCAGCGGAACACCAATGGTGGTCGGCACCCACGCGCTGTTTCAGGACGAAGTTCAGTTCAAGAACCTCGCATTGGTGATCATCGACGAACAGCACCGCTTCGGCGTGCAACAGCGTCTGGCGCTGCGGCAGAAAGGCGTCGGCGGGCGCATGTGCCCGCACCAACTGATCATGACCGCCACGCCGATTCCACGCACATTGGCGATGAGTGCCTACGCCGACCTCGACACCTCGATCCTCGATGAATTGCCGCCCGGCCGAACCCCGGTCAACACCGTGCTGGTCACCGACACCCGCCGCGTCGAAGTCATCGAACGGGTGCGCAGCGCCTGCGCCGAAGGACGTCAGGCCTATTGGGTCTGCACCTTGATTGAAGAATCCGAAGAGCTGACCTGCCAGGCCGCCGAAACCACGTTTGAAGACCTCACCGCCGCCCTCGGCGAATTGAAAGTCGGGCTGATTCACGGGCGCATGAAGCCGGCCGAGAAAGCCGCAGTGATGGCCGAGTTCAAGGCCGGCAACCTGCAACTGCTGGTCGCCACCACCGTGATCGAAGTCGGCGTCGACGTGCCCAACGCCAGCCTGATGATCATCGAAAACCCCGAGCGGCTCGGCCTCGCGCAACTGCACCAGTTGCGCGGTCGGGTTGGTCGGGGCAGCGCGGCCAGCCATTGTGTGCTGCTCTACCACCCGCCGCTGTCGCAGATCGGCCGTCAGCGTTTGGGCATCATGCGCGAGACCAACGACGGTTTCGTCATCGCCGAAAAAGACCTCGAACTGCGCGGCCCTGGGGAAATGCTCGGCACCCGTCAGACCGGCCTGCTGCAATTCAAGGTCGCCGACCTGATGCGCGACGCCGACCTGCTGCCCGCCGTGCGCGACGCCGCCCAGGCTTTGCTGGAGCGCTGGCCGACCCACGTCAGCCCACTGCTTGACCGTTGGCTGCGCCATGGGCAGCAATACGGCCAAGTGTGAGCACCGTCGCAGTTTGTGCAGGATCGTTCCTACAGAGCTGGTTATACTCCTGCCATTGTTTCAAAAACGGATACAGACCATGACCGAAGCTGCTCTCGTCCCCGAATCTCCGCAAGCTCCGTCTGTTATTCGGCTGCTGCTCAACAAGCTGGGCGTTGCCTACGAAGAAGTGCTCGACCACCACGGCCTCAATGCCTCGCGCAAGGTGCAGGCCGTGTTGCTGGACGACGCCGTGGGCGCGTTGATGGTGCTGTTTCCACAGAGCCAGTTGCTGGATCTCAATCGCCTCGCCGAACTCACTGGTCGCCGCCTCACAGCCGTGTCCACCGAGCGCCTGGAAAAGATGCTCGGCAAACACAATCTGAGCCTGCTGCCGGGCCTGCCGGCGCTGACCAGTTCGCCGTGCCTCTACGAAGAAAGCCTGCTGCGCGAGCCGAAGCTGCTGATCAACTCCGGCGAGCCGGGCCTGCTGCTGGAAATCAGCAGCGAAGACTTCAAATCGATGCTGACCAAAGCCAGCGCCGCCAACTTCGGCGAAGCCCTGAGCAGCATCCGCCCGAACCTCGACCGCCCGGACGATGACCGCGAGGAAATCACCCAGGCTGTGCAGGCGTTCACCGCGCGGCGCATTCAGCAACGTCTGGAAGCGACCATCGAGATTCCACCGCTGGCCGAAACCGCGCAAAAAATCATCAAGCTGCGCGTCGACCCCAACGCCACCATCGACGACATCACCGGCGTAGTCGAAACCGACCCGGCGCTGGCCGCGCAAGTGGTGAGCTGGGCGGCGTCGCCGTACTACGCCTCGCCGGGCAAGATTCGCTCGGTGGAAGACGCAATCGTTCGCGTGCTGGGTTTTGATCTGGTAATCAACCTCGCGCTGGGCCTGGCCCTCGGCAAGACCCTGAGCCTGCCGAAAGACCACCCGCAACACACCACGCCGTACTGGCAGCAGTCGATCTACACCGCCGCCGTCATCGAAGGCCTGACCCGCGCCATGCCCCGCGCCCAGCGCCCGGAAGCCGGCCTGACCTACCTCGCCGGTCTGCTGCACAACTTCGGTTACCTGTTGCTGGCCCACGTCTTTCCGCCGCACTTCTCACTGATCTGCCGCCACCTGGAGGTCAATCCGCATCTGTGCCACAGCTATATCGAGCAACACCTGCTGGGTATCAGCCGCGAACAGATCGGCTCGTGGCTGATGCGCTACTGGGACATGCCCGATGAACTGGCCACCGCCCTGCGCTTCCAGCACGACCCAAGCTACGACGGCGCCTACGCCGAATACCCGAACCTCGTCTGCCTGGCCGTACGCCTGCTGCGCAGCCGCGGGATCGGCTCCGGGCCGGATGAAGACATTCCGGATGCCCTGCTTGAACGCGTCGGCCTGAGCCGTGACAAAGCCAACGATGTCGTCAGCAAAGTGCTTGAGGCTGAAGTGCTGTTGCGTGAACTGGCTTCGCAGTTCAGCCAGGGCTGAAAAGCTCGCGGGCAAGCCCGCTCCCACAAGATCGATGCGATCCCCAGGAGCGGGTGTGTTGCGGCCAACTGTTGATTGGCGTAATCAACCTCGGTACCGAATCACCCAGCCCTGCGGATTCGGGAAGCTTCCAATGAAATACCCTCCCACTACAATTCGGCCGTCCGTCAAAAGCGCCATGTCATGAAGAGCTTCCAGGACGCCGTCCTCGTCGAAAATACTGAACCCTGTGCCATTGAATGACAGGTCTGGTGTTCCGTCTGCCAAAAACTTCGCCGTGATCGCACTCGGATCATCGTCAGTTACTCCGATCCCGGTATCGCCGCTGACGACGATTGAACCGTCAAGTCGCGCCACACAGTGCAACCACCTCAAGCCTTGCGGGACGAAGTCGGAGAACAATGGTTTACCGTCATTGAATACGAGATTGTAGGAGCCTTTGGACGTGAGGACCGCAATCACTCCACGCATGGCACCGTCCCTTACGGCAGACCCTGCAAGAACAATTTTGCCATCCACAATTGAAATGGCGGACAGGTGGATATCGTCCTCTCCAGAGATGATCACGACGCCGTTACCGTTCTCGCCAAATTCCCTGTCGATCTGGCCGTTAGCGTCGAATCGAATGACGTAAGCGCCCGAAGAGGGTCCGCTGTAGCTGCCACCAACCACTACACCGCCGTCAGGTTGATGCGCGACCACCTGCGCAGAACTGTGCTGGTGTGCAATGCCAGCGAGTTCGACAAACGCGAATCCCGCACCATTGAATGTGATGTCGTTCAAGCCATCCGGATTGAGCCGCATGACGATGCCACTCAAACGGCCAGTGCCGTCTTCGACGGAGCTGACCAGAAGAATTTTCTCGTCCTGCCGCAAGACAGCGTCGCCGGTATGACCCGCGCTCCCCATCTGCGCATAAGGAAGGTAACGCACACCCTGTTCAGCAAAGTCCTGATCCAGCCGCCCGTCTTGGTCTTGTTTCACAACAACCAGCCCAGCAGAAACAACAGGCCCATTGCTCTGGTACTCGGCGCGAACGAGCCAACCACCATCCGGGAACGGCGTCAGCTCTAGCATCGAGTGCATATATAGACCGTCCTTGAGTGAGATTTCGACGAATCCGGTCCTTTCTTCACCAAACTCAAGGTCCAGTTGGCCGTTCTCCAAAAGCCGGGCGATCAGCGTTTCCAGGCCATCCTTGCGTCGACGGACAGCCACCAGCAACTTGTTGTCGGGCAGCGCCAGCAGCGCTCTTACGTCAAACTCAGACAGTCCTCCAAGGGGAAATCTGACGATGCCGCTGTCACCAAAAGACGGATCAAAATCAAGCGTGCCACCCGTCAGGTTTGCGCTGAGATAGCGAGTGATCCAGCCATCCACCCGTGAAGGATCAGAAAGGCTGGTGTGGGTCATGGACACCACTATTCGGCCGTCCTCCATGATTGCCAGATCCCGAGGAAACACTGGCCCCGCGACGTCATCGAAGAGCGTATAGCCAATACCGTTGAAGGCCGTGTCCAGTTTGCCGTCAGCAAGAAAGCGCGCGGTCATTACCGCTGAATCCCCGGCACCAACGACAATGATCGAACCGTCGAGCTGTGATGTATGCCACCACGTCAATACGTCTGGCAGTAACGGGGAAAACAGAGGCTGGCCATTATTGAATACAAGATTGGATGCTCCACTGGCGTTCAGCACAACCACTAACCCGCCGTGGACGTTTTCTTGCCAGGCATCACCGACCGCAACGATCCGGCCATCACTTCCGCGCACCGAAATGGCTTTCAGAGAGCGCTCGCCATCCTCGTTGAAAATCAGCTTCGCTTGTCCGTTGTTGAATTCCCTATCCAACTTCCCCGCTGCGTCCAAACGTGCCAGAAAAACTCCGGAGCCTGTCTCACCATTCTGAAAGGATCCGCAAACCAACACCTTGCCATCGGCTTGAACAGCGATAGCGCTGGCGGTGCTCGAGGTGGCACCAACATCCACCGAGACGTAGCCCGCGCCGTTAAATGATTGATCGAGCGAGCCGTTCGACAAAAGACGTATCACCACGGGTGATGGCGAAGGTTCATCGACCAGCAGGAAATGGAGCAGGACGATTTTACCATCGACCTGCTGAGCTACCGAGCCGGTAGAACCATTTGCAGAGGAGGACATTCGGTTCAACTCTGCCCCTGCCGACGACGCAAGCGGGGAGCCCGGAATCTCATAATAGGAAAGTAGACTGATGCCGTGATCGCCGAACGAATCGTCCAGCTCACCGCTGTCTTGCAGGCGAATCAGTGCCTGGCCAGCGTCGACGGCCTTCTGTGTGAAGTATTGAACGCGCACCAGCCAACCGCCGTCCTGCAACGCATCGAGCCCAAACACGGCGCTGATGCGAGCGTTGACTAAAGATATCTCGACGAAACCTGTCTCATGACTTCCGAAGGACTTGTCGAGCGTCCCGTCTTCGTTCAATCGTGCGATGGCAAGCGGCGCATCATTTCCTTCCTGAGGAAGGGCGACCAGCAACTTCCTGTCGGGGAGTGCCAAAACGGCCGCAGCCTCATGGCTCGCAATGCCCGGTATCGGCAACTTCAATAAACCATTCAGGGCAAAAGAGGGATCGGGGGTACCTGGGGTTATAAAGACCTGAGCGTGAGCCTGAGTCATGTTCTTGCTCCATCAAGTGCGTTGCGTCCTTTACGGGACCAGAGCTTGAGTAGAGCATCGCGAAGATGAGCAAAGCACCTGACAGAAATGACAGTTCGACTGTCTTTACAGGCCTAAACAGCAACCCTGCGAGCCAGCGAGCACACCATTCTTCGATGCGCTTCGCTTGGAGCCAACCAGGAGAATCTCAAGCTTTGGCCTTTGCCTTCCTCGGCACCAAATACTTCATCAACCCCTGAAACCACATCACCAGCGCCGGGTTGCCCTTGAGCTGGATCGACTTGTCCTGAATTCCCTGCATAAATGCCAACTGCTTGTTCTTTGCCTGCATCGTGGCAAAGCCATAACCGGCATCTTTAAACGCAATCGCAAACGCAGGCTCCGCCACTACCCCAGACTTGCTGGTGATGCGCTGATCCTTGACCACGAAATGCCGCGCCACTTTCCCATCCAGCGTCTGCAACTGAAACACCAGATCCTTGTCACCCAACTGCTGCTGGAACGCAGGATTTGTCCGGCTGGCCTTACCCATCAACAAACCCATCATCCACAGAAGAAAACGAAATTTCATGCGCACAGCCTCAAAAGGAAAATGAACGGCCGAGGCAGTGTAAGGGATTCGGAGGATAACGCCAGTATCTGACGCTGTTGGAAGAGGATGTAGACCAATTCCTGCACGATGACTGCCAAGTCACGATTCAACGTTTACCCCTGATCGTTCCCCCGCTGCGCGTGGAACGCATCCCGAGACGCTCCGCGTCTCACCGTTCACCTTTCCTACACCTGTTGAAACACATCCCTGTAGGAGCCGGCGAAGCCTGCGATCTTTTGATCTTCCGGCCTGCGAATCCATGGGAAATTTCCTGCGAAGTGCGGGGCTGTCCATGAACTAGGCGAGCTCGAAGATCACCGATAGGCTTTCTGCGTCATCGGGTATTCGATGACCGGATGTGCAAGTCCGAATTCGGGAGCAATTTCTTCTTACTCCAAGGGATTTACACCGATGACCAATTCAACGACCAACACCGAGGACACCTCCCCCTACGAATCCTTCGATTCAAGAAAACTACATGAAGCCGCCGAACGCGCCCTCGATCACCATTTGGGCAACCCCGGCCATCCACCGGCCCCACGCCGCGAAGGCTTGTTCAGCCTGAACCCGGACATCGACGCCGAAGCCCTGCTGGCCAACGCCTCGGAAGACCTGCTATCCATCAGCATCATCGCTGCGGACCTTGCGGACGACATAGATGGCTTACGCCGCTCGGTTGCACTGGCATTGAGTAGGATGGCGGACGGGGTGAGATTGATGGTGGAAGGGACGCTTGATCACATTGAAGTGCGGAACATGGCGGCCAAGTTTTAGCGAGATTCACGGATGAAAAAGAGGGGGCGTTGAGCCCCCTTTCTCGATGATCCCTGTCTTACCACCGACAGCCTGTCTCTGGAGATGCATCCATGGTGATGTCTTGTTCAAATGAATACTTATTTCCGGATTTGTAGTTCGTGTAAGTCATCCCGTAAATTCGAGCACCCTGGCTGACCATTTCATATTCGCCTGTCAGCGAGTCTTCGGACACTTCTACCCAAGTTGTCGTGAACTGAGAAGGCCGCCCCTCTGCCATGACTTCCTCTTCGACACTCCGATAGACAAGTGGAATGACCTTTCGGGACTTCGTGTACTTGACCCCTGCTCCGCTCCACCGTGAGACGGTGTCGTAATAGGATCGAAACTCGAAATTGATGTTCTTGCCTTCCAACGAACGGAAGCAGGAAACCTCGGTGGTAACCTCACCTAGGGCAGTCAGCGGTATTAGAAGAAGCGCAGAAATAAACGCAAACGACGATTTCAAACCGATCATTCCTTAGCGACTTATGGACAATTGAAAGTGCTTTTCTGCGAACTTTACGGGAATAGGGCCCGAATCATTTCTTGGAGAGTCCAGCACAGCGCTCACCCACCCTCGCCGGGATCTTCGAAACCTTCCCCGCTTCAGACATTCGCGATGCGTATTGCTTGTACGCCGCCACCGCCCGCTCTTTATCGTTCACGGCCCAATAACTGTCAGCGAGATTCAGGTAAGCAACCGTCCTGTTTGGGTGGTTGGCAATCACTGCATTGAGCAACTCAATCGACTCAGCGTAGTAACCCGCCTCGCCGAGCAGAAAACCGAGGTCGTTGGACCAGCCGGGACGCTGCGGGTAGTAGTACTTTGCGACGATATAGCTATCCGGGGGACAAGTGTCATGCGAGCCACCGCCCATCAACGCGTAGCTCATCGTATCCTTGAAGGAAGAGTCATCACCCTTTCGGTAGGCTGCCAGCGCCATATCCAGCAAATCAGCCGAATTGACGGTCATCAATTTCTTTCTAACGCCCTCAATACTGCCAGTACGAGCAACCTGCAGCTTCTGCAGCGCTTCACGCCCGTCGAAAGAAGCGAGAGTGATTGGGCCCAATGTCTGCACCGGCAACTCCACTACGCTGACAAGCGACCGATCACAGGAGTCGTTGTTCGCCACTTCCAGCAGAGCTTTCAGCTCAAACTGCTTTGAACCTCTGTTGAAGGCGAACAACAGGTTGAAGTTGTAAACCGCGTTATCTTCTTCACTGGTTACCAGCGCGATGTAATCCCCTTCCTCAACGAACGGCTGCTTGACGACAGCTTCCTCAGCCTGCGGATCAATGACAGTCATGACGCCGGGGCGACCTTTAAGTACATGGACGCTGAATACACCCTGAAGCGCAGACGAGTACTGACTCTTGATCAGAGGCAGCGCCTTCGACGTATCGAGCAAAATTTCCTCATTACGTGCCTGCACCGGCGCGATCAACAACCGGTTGGAGGCCTCGTCCGCATCCCCTGTCAGAACAAATACCTTTTGCCGTGATGCATCACCCAGCAAGCTAGCCGGAATTTCCTTCAGGACTTGGGGCGCAGCAAGCGCGGGAGAACCCGGTACAGCGAGACAACAAGTTAGAGCGCAGAGAACGCTCTGCAATACGCGTTTCACTTTCTTCAATCCTTGATTCAATCAAATGATGTCCAAATACGTCCCAATTGACCCCGATTAGGCACCGGGTTCAGGCGCGCCGCATTTCAGCTCTTTGATTTGCTCGTTCTTGATCGGAATCACACAAGCGAGGCGCTTCTCTCCGAGCCCACGAAGCTCCGTCAACCTGAGCGTCACGTGCAATCCATCATCGGCAAACGCATGATCCTCAAACCCGGCATCGGCATAGTCCGTCCAAAATGCCTTGCCCTCGAAACTGCAAAACCGCTTGGAGGACAGCACTCTCCAACCGCCGTTGGGCGCCAGTATCTGGACCGTCAGGCCTGGGCTGCCAAAGGTGCTGACATAACGTGCCACGACATCGCCGAAGCGCTGAGAGCCGGACAGGTACACCTTGTTGAGATCGACCACATTACCCGGCTCATCAGCGACGATTGTGTCCAGGTAGGCCGCACGCTCCAGACTTATTCTGGCCATGCAGTTGCTGATCGTCGTGACATGCGCTGCCACCCCAGGCTCGATTTCCGTGGCTTCAAGCGGGCACGTGGTGTCGCGTAGCTTGATCCAGGCGCGCTGGGATTCTCTGGCCATGGCGACCAGCGCCTTACCCTGCTCAGGGTCGCGCCGTTGTTGAGCCTCAAACCGTCCCAGCAGCTTCTTGTAGCTGGCATTGAGTTGTGTGTCGGCTTCTTTGCGAGCTGCCTCCACACACCGATCGACCTGGGCGCTAACGGTGATTTCTTTACAGTCGTCCTCGGCTATCGCGCAGGAGGCAAACAGGCATCCAAAGGACAACGCGATAAAACGCGCAAACATGTTCAATTTTCCATTCCCTGAATGACGGATCGCTCAACGACACGTTGAGGTATTTTCTGCGCCTTGCCGTCGGCTCTCATCGCGTCGCGGTACTGGCTGTAATAGCGCTGCGCTTCATCTTTGCGATCAAGGCGCCAGAGCGAGTCGGCAATGTTCAACATCAGTACCGTGCGCTTACCCACGGCCTCAACGCCGCGATAAAACTTCAGCGCCAACTCATCGTTACCGCCCTCGGCCAGGTGGAAAGCCAAGTCGTTGAAAGCTTGAATATTGCGCGCCGGTGGGTGACAAGCAATATAGGACTCTGGACTTATAGTGCGAAGATTGAATGCGAGTTCTTCCACGCGAGATTGCGGCATCTCAATATTTGAGACCTGCTTCAATAAGTCCTTTGGAGACGGCGTCTGCATGACGACGTCAGGCGCATCCTCTTCCCCGGAAGTCCACCGATTGCCTTCCCACTTGCCGTAGCAAAACCTGGCTGCAGGCTGACTGAGCACGCAACAGGTCTCCATCGAAATGACCCCGCAACCAGTTTCCTCTGTCGGGATTTCTTCACCCTCCTGGCCAATGACAACGCCATACAGAGTCTGAAGGAGGAGCAATGTTTTCTTGTCGGGACTTAACCAAGCCTCATGCGTTTCGGTACCCACCGCGGGTACATAGAGGGGAAACGTTTTTCCATTGGCGGTAAACGAGGCGACCGCCGACTCCGCAGCAGGCCTGCCCCATGTCTTGTCATTCAGCGTCACTAAGTGCCCGCCAACCCCCACGATCTGAATATTTTCAGACAAGGCATCGGCTGAAGCTGACAGGCCCATGACAAACATCAACCGCTTAAGACTGCCCGCGAGAAGACGGATCATCCACTCACTCCTCATCCATCGGCGACGATTCCACATCGGTCATGCTCAGCAGCCGGAATTCATTGTTCACAAACTCGTAGTAACGGTCCCGGTTACCACTTTCCAAAGCATTCCCCTGCGCATCTTCTTCGCCGTCGAGCGTGATGCCGGAGACGATGATCAAGCGGCTGTCGGGCTGGTAAACCATGCCGAAGGTGCTGCCGTCGTAAGCATTCGGCAGACCGCCAACAACCTCACCGGTCTGGGCGTCCAGCACTTCGCCGCAAATGGCGCTGCCGCCACAGCCGAGCCTGTGAAGGATGTAATGGCCGGCGAAGTTGACCTTGCCTTTCAGGGCTTGCACCCGTGCCTGATCCATCATTGGGCTGCTGTTCTCTTGCGGCACCAGCTTATGGTTAGGGCCGGTGAAAACTGGCGTGACGGTGTAATCCTTGAAGGCTGGATCGGCAGCGAATGCCATGGACGCGGCAGCCAATATCAAGCTGCCGAGAAGAACCGAAAATCCTTTCACGCTGTAGCTCCGTCGACGTAATGCATTTTGGGGATGTTCATTCGAAGGCAATGACGCGCACCGCGTTCTTGATTTGCTCGAACCCTTCGTTGCTGATCGCCAGCGGGGCGGATGAACCCGATTCCGCCGAGCCAATCAGCACGTCTTTGCCCCTCAGCAGGCAAAAAGCGACGCGGGTTATGTGCCGTCGTGACTTGTCGTGGAAACCGAAAATGAATCCCGAAGAGTTCTCCCCGCCCCATTGCTCAAAGGTATAGGTGTTCGCACGACCGGCCAGCGAATTGGGCACCCAGCCCTGATCGGTAAGGGTCGCCGGACACCTGCGGTCGTTGTCGTCACGCAGGATTTGCACCGCAAACGCATCGTCTTCCGGGGGTTTCCAGTCGGTGAGAAGCGAAAAGTACTCCGAGTTTTCACACATCAAACCAAACCACGGCTGGCTCAGGTCGCCGTGTTTCTCGAAGTGCCAGTCGGCACCACTCGACGTCTGCGCTTGCCACAAGCCAGGAGCGCTGGACGGTTTTGGCAGTTGTTTGGCTGCGATAAATACCGAATAGAAATCGTCGAACTTCAGCCATTGGTTCTGCAGCAGCGGCATGGAGAACCGACACGACCCCATGTCTACAACTGTCTCGGTCGGGCCTTGCGCAACCGGCGACTGGCCGGGCTCGTTACCGACCAACACAGCACTTGCGGCAGTCACATAACCCACCTGTAAAAGCGCGACCAGACCAAAGATCAATTCGCGGAGGTATCGTAGTTTCACTTCGCATCCTTCGAATTGATCAATTCCAACTCCCCATCCCGATACACCACCTCACACCCCACCCACGCCGGATCCACCTGCGGCATCACCGCCGACGGCTTGCGCAACTCCCGCAACAACGTCGAGCCATGCGACAAGCGCCCACCCATCCGCGCAATCACCGCCCGCGCAGTTTGGTAGTGTGCATGCCGCCCGGGATCGAGGGTGTCTTCGAGCAAGATGTCGGCGCCGAGGATGCCCTGCACCTGCCCCGGATAAATCATGAACCCGGTCGCCAGCTCCGCACCTTCACGACCGTCCTGCCAAAAGCTGCCATCGCGGGTGCGCATATCGGGGTGCGGTGCAAACCAATGTTCGCGATCCGCCAGCGGCATCGCGTGGTTCAGGCGGAAAAAGATGCGCATCAGGTTGTCGCGGTACCACTCGCGTACTTGCAGGTAGTAACCGCGTAGGCCCGGCAGGCCGGTCGAATGCGCGAGGCGGATCAGACCTGGCCATTGCGGGAATGGCTGTAGCGGCAGATCGCTCGACGCGGGTCGAGGGGTGGCCGGATCGGTTTCCCACGGCAATCGATGTGGACTGTTTTCAAGGTTGTCGTAAGCGGTCGGCGGGCGGCCCAACGCGTCACCGCCGCTGCTGGCCAGCGCCGTGGCGATACACAGATTGCCTTGCACTAAGAACACGTAAAACCGGGTGAACCAGTCCGCCAATTGCTGACCATCGGCGCCTTGGGCGACAAGTTCGGCCAGCTCCCGATCGAAGCGCTGCAAGCCATTTTCAAGGTTCAGCAAATGCCCGCGAGCCTTGCGTTGCATACGCAAAAACAGCGGCAACGAACGCAGCATCTTCAGCGGTTGCCACGGCAGGTGCGGAGTCGCACCGCCGACTTCACCGGCGTAGTTAGCGGCGCTAATGCCCCAGTCGGCGAGTCGGGCGAGGAACAGGTCGTTGTTGATGTAGGACGCGCCGCCGAACACGGCGGTGAACGGCTCGTTGTCCTGCAGCACCCGCGCATCCCAACGCGCCATGATCGCCGGAATACTCGCTGCCGCGCGGCGCTGGGCGTATTCCACCAGTACGCTCGGTTGCGGCGGCAGGATCTCGGCGATGTTGGCGGCAGTCAGGTGGCGGCGCCAGCCGTAATCGCTGATTGGCCGGTATTGCAGCAGCCACAGTTGTGAGCCGTCCCAGGCCCACTCGACGTCGCCGGGCACGTAGTGGAACACGCGCAGCACGTCTTGCAGAAAGCGCCACAGCAAGTCTTCGGTCAAGCCGTGGGATGGCGTGAATGTGCCGCTGCGCCAGGCATCACCGAGCCGCGAAAGCGTTGCCCGTGAGGGGCTGACGTGACCGTCGGCCAGCGATTCGAGATGGCCTTCCACCCATTCCAGTTCTACCGAGAGATGGCGCACGAAAGCGATGCCGGAAACGACCGGGGTGATGAAGCGCTGCACCACCACCTCCTCGACACCTTCGGCCGTCAGTTCGGCAATGCGTTTCGGCACATTGGCGGTCGGTTCGCGCAGATAGGTGGTGCTCAAACCGGCATTCGCGGAATCGGCCTGATCCTCGCCATAACTGGAGGAGCGCACCGCCCAGGTCACATCAGGTTGGGCGGCGAGAAATGCCGGCAGACGCGGATCGGTATAATCGTTGAGGGTCAGCGCTGCCGGTACCGTTTGCCGCGCCAGTTCAGCCAGACGCAAACGCCCGCCCTTGGTGTGCGCGACAAACCCGCGCTCGCCCGACTCCAGCCACTGCGCGAACTGCGCAGGCGAGTCGATCCACGGGTAATGACCCCAACCAGATTTGAGGCTGATGGTCAGATCAGCGCGCGCAAGAATCGCCGACCACGCCGCAGCTTGCTCGATGCCGAGTACAGCGTCCTGATCGCCCCAAACCAACTCGACCGGATCGGTGATCCACTCCAGCAGTGGCAACGCGGTATCGGCGCGAATCAGATCCCAATGCGGCACAAACGCACGGCAGCGCGCATAGCCGGCGCCCATGCGCTGGTACTGCGCAGGCGTCCAGGTCTGGTTGGAAAACTTGCGCGCGAACAGCGTGGGTTTGTTCGACAGCAGCCAGTGGATGGTTTTACGAATCGGCAGTGGCGACATCAGCGCCGGCAACCGCCGCTGCCAGAGAAACGCCCCCACCGGCGCCAACAAAACGCTGCGGGAAAAGTGTCCAGGCCGACGTTGTAACGCGTGCAGCACCAGCAACGCATTGACCCCGACCGCCATGATCGCGCTGCCCTGCTCCGTCATCGCCAGCAAGGTCTGCGCGTAGTCCGCCAGATCCTCGCAGGGTGGCTGCGGGTTGGCGCCGAATCCCGGCAACTCCAGCGGCACCACGTCGTAGCGCTGGAAGTGCGGCAGCGCGTCATCCCACCAATCGGCGGCGCTGCCGTTGCCGGCCAGCAGGTACATCAACGGCTTGTTCATGAGCGATCCTCAGGTCAGATCGCGCAGAGCGGCGTCGAGGGTTGGATAACGGAATGTGTAGCCGGCCTCGGTCAAACGCTGCGGCACCACGCGCTGACCGTCGAAGAACAGCTGCGCCATCTCCCCCGCCAATGCACGCAGTGGCGCGGCGGGAATGTGCAACCACACCGGACGCTTGAGGACCTTGCCGGCCTGCTCGGCGAACGCGGCCTGACTGACCGTTTCCGGCGCCACCATGTTGTAGGTCCCGCGCAGATTGTCATCGTTGAAAGCCCGCGCTATCACCTGAAGCACATCGTCGCGATGCACCCAGCTCATGATCTGCTGACCGTCACCCATGCGCCCGCCGAAACCCAGGCGTAACGGCATAAGCAGCGGCGTCAACGCACCGCCCGGGCCGAACACCACACCGAGACGCAGCACCACCTGACGCACGCCAAACTCGGTGGCCGGTCGCGCGGCGGCTTCCCAACGCGCGCAGAGTTCGGCCATGAAACCGTCGCCCTTGCTGGCGTGTTCGTCGAGGCTTTCGCTGGCATCGCGCACGCCGTAGAAACCGATGGCCGAGGCTTGAATCCATAGCGCGGGTTTGTGCTTGGTGTTCTTCAGCCAGGTCATCAGCGCTTCGGTGGTGCCGACTCGGCTGGCGAGCAATTGCGCCTGACGTTTGGGAGTCCAGCGTGGGCCGGCGACAGGGGCGCCGGCGAAATTGATCACTACGTCGAAGGCTTCGTCATGACTGAGTTCGATGAGTGAATGCACGCAGCGGACGCGGCCGTTGAATAGATTGGCCGCGCTCAACGGATCGCGCGTCAGTACGCTGACCGAATGGCCCGCGTCGAGTAATCGATTGACCAAGGCTTCGCCGATGAACCCGGTGCCGCCGGTGATCAGCACGCGTTTGAAAGCGCTGCCGGCAAACGGGTTGGATTGGCTCGGTGTCTTTACTGCAGGAGGCTTCCGGCGATCATGCCGATACAGCCAGAACAACGGCGGCAACAACACCAGCAACGCAAAACCGTCGAGCCACAAGTGCGACCAGACCTGTTGTTGCGCTGAAAGCCACATGTCCTGCGGCGCCCATAACAGGATGCCGGCGCTCAACCAGCCCCAGACTGCCGGGGCTTTCAAGCGATTGCCCAAGTGCACCAGCGCGAGCATGTACAGCGAATAACTTTGCAACGTCGCGCCGAACAGCGCGAGCCACCAGACTTGTTGTTCGTGGCCGGCGGTGGGAACCGCATCGGCACCCCAGAACGACAGTTCGAGGACTTGCAGGTAGCCATCGAGCAAGCCGGAGTCACCGGCCCAGGTCAGGATAAGACCGGCGAGGATATGCGTGATCGCAGCGGCATATAGCCAAAGCACCAACGCTGGGCGAAGCGAGGAAGAAGGGGCTGGCATTCCGTGTCCTTAGCGCGTTCCTTGGGGTGGGGAGTTTAAAGGAAAATCGGGGTCGTCAGATGCTCAAGCGTTAAACGTTTTAGCGTAGGGGATTCAGACAAAACTTGTGCAAAACCGCCTCGAACAGCCCCTCGAAATTCAAATGCAGTGGCTGACTTTGATCGGCGCCGTGGCTGACGATCCCAATCGCCCCACGTTGAAGACGCCCAACTGGTCACCTTTGTCAGCCGCCATTTGATAACAGGCTAACGCCCGCGATATATCCTTCGTTCCTAACTCCCCACCCTCAAAGGTAGAGGCCAGGTAATTCATCGCGTCCGTGGAGCCCATGGTAATCGCCCGAATAACCTGCTCTTCTGCCTGCTTGGGATGAAGGCAAGGGCCGTTATAGTCAGTGGAGTTTCCTGAACAAAGAAACGTCGCATAACCCATCGCACCCTTTGGTATTTTCGAAGCCGCTTTGAACAAAGCCTCAACCTTAGGGGTTTCCAACTGAGATGCCATTTGCGAAAGACTCAGGCTTGCCGCCGACAGGCTCGCCTGTGCATCACCCGACTCAGCAGCACACACAAAATTCTCCAGGGACGCTTCAATCAGCTCCGCAGTCAGCCGGTATTGCTCAAGAAACCCCAGCCCACCTAAAGCTTCAGCACGCTGATCACAGAAGTTCTCGGCGCGGCTCATTCCTGGATTACGTGTTGCGACAAGATCCTTCTCACTGATCGACCAATCCTCAATCCCCTCAAGCACCCAGCACGCCTGACGAGAGAAGTTGAAGATTTTCACATTGCTGTTACCCGCCCGTTTATCCACAACGTTGACGTGACTGTCGTCGACCTCTTCGATCTCGACTCCAGGTGTCTTGCCGGGTGTGATTGCAGCCATCAGCGGATAGGTGAACGTTGTTCCACTAACTCCCGAGGTCGAAGGCTCAAAGGTACTACGTTCCTTTCCCGCCACCGGTTTCAACACCAGGGACTTGACCGTCATTGCAGTGAGACGGCGCTGTGATTCGCTGCTGGCGGAAAACGCCGTCAGGAACGGCGCGAACTCCTCCGAGGGGCAAGCGCCGCTGGCCGGCGCCGTCGAAGCGCTCTTGTCGGATGCAAGAGCAGGGACAATCTTGTCCAGATACGCCGAGCGCTCACGACTCATTCTGGCGATGCACGAGTTGACAGCGAACACATGCGCCGGCATCCCCGTCTCGATCTCGAACGCCTCCAAAGGGCAGTTCGCATCGCGCAATTTCAACCACGCACGTTGCGATTCTTTAACCTTCGCCGCGTACTCCGCACCCAACGCCGGATCTGTTCGATAGTCAGACTCAAGCCGCGTCATCAACTGCTTGTAGCTGACATTCAACTGCGTATCGGCAGCCTTCTTCGCCGCCTCCGAGCAGGGCACCATTTCCAGGCTTGAGGTGACATTGCGGCAGTCGTCCTGCGCGTAGGCAGCTGAAGCCGGCAGCAGTAAGCCCAGAAGGGTTAAAACAAAACGGTTCACTGTGTTCTTCCTTGAGTCATTCAGGTTTTGCGTTTGGTGAATCGGGTGATGCATTGCTTGGGCATGTTCATTTCCCAGTAGGTGCTGAGCAACGCTTTACGCTTTTTGTCGACGCGCAGGTTAACGAATCCATCGCCGCAGTCCGGCTGTAACTCTTCGAAGGTGCCGGTTATGGCTTGATAATTGAACACTCGGTAGTAGTCATAAGTGCCCATGCCGTCATCGAGCTGCCAGATCGCGAAATCCTTGGCGCCGTCGAAGTTGAAATCATCGAACTGCATGTGGAGTTCGTTTTCGGCTTCAAAATCGATTGTTCGCGACTCGCTGTGCGTTTCGCTTTTAACCGCGATGCTCAGCTTGGAGCCTTCGAGAACCAGCGTCGCGTCGACGCCTTTGGTTGGACTGAACGTGGTGGTTTCGGCTAACGCCGGGATCGTCCACATCAGGCCGAGCAGTGATACCGCAAGAGTTTTGAATTGCATGTACTCGCCCTACTCCCACTTGCATCCGGACTCCAGAGAAGAGTCGATGCTGGTGTTATTTCCGAAATGAAAAAACCTTGCCGTTAGACCTCTTCGTGTAAGACATCGAGACGATGTGCGTCCCTTGAGACACGAACTGATAGGTTCCCGTGACGTTGCCGTTGATGACTTCAGACCAGGTTGTGGTGCTCTGCCAAGGCGCATCGGGACTGAGCATCTCGTCCTCGTAATCCGTCAGCACAATGGAAATGGGTTCGCTGGACTTGGCGTACTTGACGAAGCCACCGGACCATTTGCTGGCTTCGTCGTAGTAGGTACGGAGTTCGAACTTTACCGGGCTCGATTGGGATAGTTCGAAGCAAAGTGATTCGGTGGTGACTGCGCTTTGAGCGCCTAAAGGAAATAGCACAAAAAAGAGAAAGAAAAGTTTGTTCATGCTCATCCAAGTCGACGCTTTCGCGCGAATGCTCTGGCTTGTCCGTTTCAACGTCTGCTCTTGTCCGGTGCCAAAGCCAATTGGCGAGCACGCTCTATCGTCGCGCGAATTAGGCAGGCATCGGACCACTCACCGAAAACTGATTTATGCAATTTCGGGTCGGCCTGGCACTCCGCATCTCGAAATTTCATCCAGGCTCTTTGAGTTTCCCTCAGTGCTTTCTGACCGCTTTCGTCCAGCCGACTCATACGATCCCGATATACAGAATTCAGCAATGCATCCGCGTCAGGAACCATCAGATCAAGAACACCATTTCCCGAGGGAAACCACTCAACGTCGGCCAATGCCTGTTCGCTCTCATTGTTCCAATTGTAGAGGCCGTTTTCTTCGATCTTCAGTGTGGCGGATCGCTGATGGTGATTCGTCGGATCGCTCTCGCTGACCTCCGAGCGATAAACAATTTCCAAATAGATAGGGTCGGTTGTGCGCTGAGGATCATTCAATAGCGTTTGCCGAACAATGGCCCGTTGCTTTTTGCTCTCCGTGATCTCTATCGAAAAGCACGGATCCGGCCCAGGACGCTCTGCGGACGCCTTCCTCTCCAGGCATTGATTTCGCACCGCCATTGAAGGGGTATCCGAACCGCCACCCACATCAACGACTCTGACAAGCAACCGGACTTCCGGGTCCTTGGAAAAGTCGGCCTGAAGGATGGTGGCAATCATCGTGCCCTCAGCCATGACCACAGGCGACAGTATTGAAAGTAAAAAAATGAGGCTGAATCTGAAAATCTGCATTCCTTGGCGTCCGTAAAAACTCATTGATCCGTTCAATTCTGAAGGGGCCTGCGACAGAAGATAGAGTCAGAACCGACAAACGGGCCAGATCTATTTAAGTTCTCAACCAAATTCAAAGCGATCGAACGCAACAAATAAATCCGTCCCCTTTTCCTCAGTCCCCTCCGCATATATATAAATAGCAAAAGCAGCAAGAGTCGGATCATTTGTGTATATCTCAAAATAAATAAACTAGCAAAAAATGGAAAATAAGGAACGCCGTAGTCAGGCAACGTTTTTTGGTCATTACTAAAACGTGGCCTTTCCTAATTTCACTGATCATTAGGCGCAGAGAATGAAGTAATTTGTAAGCCCACTCATGAACAGCCATTTTTTCGAACAATTACTAACCTATTATCTACCCATTTCGCCTATGCAGCCAGTCTATAAAAGACTGGCTCTTTTCATAAGTAAAACGATCACTAATGCCTCATATCATCCCACCTACTTCAATCGTTCTGCAACTCGCGCGGGCATTTTCCCCAGCAGGCCTTTCTTTGCCATCGCCGAACGATAATCAACGTAATAGCCCATTGCTTCTTCGTGTTTACCAAGCGCCCAGAGCGAATCTGCCACATTAAGCTTCAACGGTACCCTATTCGCTGCAAGAGGAAGTAGACGCTCATAAATTTGCATTGCTAATAGGTGCTCACCACCCTGCGCAAAGTAGAACGCAACATCGTTATATGCTGGAATACTTTTTTCCGGTGGGTAACATGCCATATATGAAGGAACCCCCATAAAAACATAATCTTTTAATGTACTAGCACGAGATTCGCTTCCAGTAACTCCAGCCACGTTAGAAATCAATCGACTTGGTGGAACCCCTCCCGTAGCAGCATCAAAAACATCTCCTGTAGAGTCCTTCCACCGTTCATCCTGCCAAGCACCATCACACTGCTGCACTGAACCAATATTTTTAACACAACCTGTTTCTAGCGATATCACGTCGCAGTACGCTTGAGAGGAAATTTTTTTATTACCATCCCCATCAATAACTTCCCCAGCATTGGTTCTTTGAACGATCAAATATTTTTTCTGAGGAGACATCATGCTCACATCAGAACTGGCCACAACTCCTTCTTCTAAATTATCAGCCTTAGTAGGAATCGCGTAAATCTTGAATTCAGCTTTAGAGTTTTTAAACTCAACCTCACTCCACCCTCCAAATTTTTCGTTATACCCCGTAAAGCTTAACTTGCTATTGTTTATGCCAAGCAATCCTAAACTTGAATTCTCAGCATAACTAGGCTCAATAGCGAACAACGCCAAAACCGCGAACAAGAAATTATTGAACATTAACCGCCGCCTTCAACTTTTCATATCGATCTGATGGGTCCGTCATACCGACCCGATTAGGTCCATAAATATCGGTAATTTTTCGCTCATAGAGTGCGTGATTACTACCCCAGGTTGCCAAATCTTTACTTACAGTAGGGTTCTGTAAAAAAAACTTATTTAACGCACTTTTCAAATTTGCGCCCACGTTACCAGGACGATTGACGTGCTCATCTAAAACCGTAGCTAAGCCAAGTGTTGACAGAAATAGCTGCCCAACATTAAAGCTATACGTACTTATCGACTTGACACGAACATCTCTCAAGCGCTCAACAAATTCTGAGATTTGAAGCTCTACATATTCAGGCGATCCTACTGCACAAGACAAAACAGCTACTGGCTTACACTGAATTACATGTCCAAAATTAAACTCACCGCAGCCTTCCCTTAATTTATTCTTCAACGCCTCCCGCTCAAATTTTTCACCGTTTGAAAACTCAGCATCTTGATAGTATAGCCTAGGTTTATCTGAACTCAGGTCCAAGTGCCAGCCTTGATTTTCAAATAATTCTACATACTCTTCAGGATAGAGTTTTTTGAAATTTTTGATTTGAATCGGAAGCTCGCCCTCGCCATCGATATTGACAGTTTTTTGCATTGCGCCTGCAGATATTATTTCACTATCATACGCTTGAACAGTATTCACCTTCCCCTCATTTTCACACATGACGGAAATAACTTTTTTCTCAAAAGCTGATACGTTACTAGCGGCCTCTACAGCGCTCCATTGAGGAGCGTCCCCCAATTTTCCATTCCCCCAAGCTGCTGGACCATAACGACCATGGTATCTGGTAACTTTCACAACAGCATTGCAAGCACATTGTTTTTTTCGATCAAAATTAGCTATCAGAGCAACAACGTGTACGTGCCAAATTTTTCCATCTGAATTAAGGCTTACCTTTGCAGCAACTTCTTTCCACCAAGACAACGAATTGATTCGCTGCTTTTGCGCAACCCAATCTAAGTTCGGACGATCCGCTGAATGCCCCATTAGTTCATCTAGGGCATCCCATTTCGCCGCATCATAGAACCACTCACTTTCACACTTAGTGATAAGCTGGGATATAGATTGTGCAAACCAAGGCTTAGCAAGTGCTGCTTGGATTTCAGTAGATGTCAGCTTGTCGTTTTTATCAGAATCAATAATGTCGTACAACCCTTCCTTTACCGGGCCTTTAGTAGATTTACTAGCTAGAGGAACGAAGGTAGCTTTTTCTTCCTCGGTAAGCATATCGCGATCGTGAAGAAACGAAGAAAAGTGATCGGCATTACTGCCGGTCTCTTCAATAAATTTAAACCCGACCCATTCCCACGGTTTATGGCGAGTGGTCATCAAATCCTTTTCGCACACCCATCCGCTGATAGGATTTCCTTGGCCGTCACCCAGTATCCCTTCGAGGTGCCACCATCTAGTCGTACTTGTAGTTGCGGGAGCGTTGCCTGTGCTGGGGGTAGTGGTAGATTGTTTGATTTTTTTTGAATCCGGCAGGGCCTCTAAAACACTTGAGGGAACAACCAGATCATATCCAATCACCACACCGGCGTCGTTGGCTTGTGGTGGATTGGTCGCACTTATATCTGGGCGATGAGTAATTAGCTTCGTATCTTTGTGAATCTTTAACAGATTTTTTTGATCGTCTGGTAAAGCAGCAGCTGCACCTTGGCTAAGAGAAACAAATTTCTCAATGTCATCGCACGTGAATACTTCCACATGCACTAGGTTGCGAGGTGCTCCTTCATCGTGCTCTTGATAATGACCTGCAAATCCAACCAACGCACCAGCCTTAATGGTCACTGGTTCATCGAGCAAAACGACCTTCCCCATATCCTTTGGTTCAGTCTTAGTTTCAAGGGAGGGAAACCATACATAACCTCCAACATTGCCAGCTTCATCAGTAGCAAGTGCAGGAATTGGATTTCCACTCACAACTTTTACTAACTTTCGGTAGTTACCAACTGCACCCTCTTGGCTAATCTCAATCTGAGTGCCAGCAGGCAGTATCGACATAACCTCTCCGGTGGTCGAACCGCTCCTACGCACCCTCAACCCCTTGGCTTGATTAGCAGGAATGTTTTTCGCCAGCTCGCCAATCAAGTACTGATTTCCGCCTTTACTGTTCATTTGGGCTTTGAATACCCATCCGCCTATAGCCGCGGACTGATCAGCTTCAGGCGTCACACTCACAACTTTTAGCCATTTCCCATCTGCGCTCGCCTCTCCAGTGGTCACCGTGGTTCCACGGGGCAAAGTCGTCAGAATATTGCTGTAATCCGCGGATCCGGGAAGCCCTGCGCGCGCATTCAGGCCCTCAACGGGATCCTTCACATCCGCTTTTACTTGGTAGCCTCCATTAACCCAATATGACGGGCGCTCCAACATAGGCGTTTTCGTCCTGTAGCCATCCATGTCCAACAGATGCATATACAGGCTATAAAACGTCAATATCGGTCCCGCAGCTGGAGCAGGTGGCGGAGGTCCACCTGCTCCAGCAGGTGGTGCTGGAGGGGACGGCACCTCCAAGGCATGCTTAATCAGCACAAACCCTGTCGAAGCAAAAGCGGTACGGTCGGTATATACCGTGGCTGGATAAGTGTCATCGATCCGATAGGCAACTACTTGCCCATCAGCGATGCAACGAACCTCGCTCTGTGCCGAGACTAATCCGGAAGCCTCATCAAAATGCACGCCGCCATGCCACAAGCCATTGCTGCCAAGTGGGTAATAACCATCCTGCGCCTTCGCTAATGCCGCGTAATACTGCTGTGGATCTGTGCCACCCGCACCACCAATCTTTATTGGGTAAGACCACTTTTTAACTTTCACTGGCTCTGTCATTTGTACTTTTACCTAATCCTTTTTGATCCGTTGACGGTCAACCAGAGAACCTGATCATTCGCATTGGTCGACGGTCAGCTTTCTGAGGCACCGCATTCCCCAACGCCTGATCCATCAAACTCCCCGCCTTATCCTTATCCGCCGCCCCCGGCAGCACCGGCGGTTTAATCCCGATCCCGGTGCCGGAACCAGCCGAACCACCCGCATTGATCTTGATCACCGGCCCAACCACGGTCACACCACCGCCATCAAGCTTGATAAAGCTCCCACCCCCAAGAATGGTCAGCTCTGTCCCCGCCTCAATAACAATCTTGTCCCCAGCCTTGAGGTGAATCTCTTTCCCCACACTGGTCAGCTGCGCAGTCCCCAGCTTCACATGCTGGTTCTGCCCAACCGTCAGGTGATCATCCAGCTTCGCTTCAATCTTGCGGTCGGAAATCGTCGTGCGGTGTTCCTCGGCTTTCAGCTCGGTGTAGGTGTTCTTCACCACTGTGTCGTGACGTTCATTACCGACCCGAATCTTCTGGTCATGCTCAACGTTTTCATCCCAATCCCGCTGGGCATGAATGTAGATCTGCTCCGCACCTTTCTTGTCTTCGATGCGCAGTTCGTTGTACCCACCGCCACCCGGTGAGCTAAGCGTTTTGAACACGCTGCGAGTCTTGTTCGCCGGCAATGCGTACGGCACCGGATTTTCCTTGTGGTACAGGCAGCCGGTCACCAGCGGTTGGTCGGGGTCGCCTTCGAGGAAGGTGACGAGGACTTCCATGCCGATGCGCGGGATGCTGATGGCGCCGTAGCGGTCGCCGGCCCAGGAGCTGGAGACGCGTAGCCAGCAGCTGGTTTTGTCATCGGCGAGGCCTTCACGGTCCCAGTGGAATTGCACTTTGATGCGGCCGTACTGGTCGCAGTGGATTTCTTCGCCTTTGGGGCCGGTGACCATGGCGGTCTGGCTGCCGAGTACGCGCGGTTTCGGGTGTTCGAGGGCCGGGCGGTAGAACACGTCCCAGGGGGTGGCGAGGAAGGTGTTGCGGTAGCCCTGGTGGAAGTCGTCCTTGTTGTCGGTGGTGTCGCTGGTCACGCCTTCTTCGAGGACTTGCGGCTGCTTGCCCTCGTGGAAGATTTCGGTGAGCAGCCACAGGTCGTTCCACTCGCTGCGCGGGTGGTCGGACATTTCCATGAAGTGGCCGCTGACCAGTTTGGTCTGGTCGCCGCGACCTTCGGCCTGGCGGTAGTCGGCGCGATGGCGTTCGAGGGCGCGCTGGCTGAGGAACTTGCCGCGCGCGCGGTCGATGAAGCGGCCGGGGTAGTCGTAGTCTTCGAGATCCGGTTCAGTGCTGTTGCCGTCCGGTTTGTACGCGGCTTCCATTCGCAGGCGCGGTTTTTCGAAATCGTAGTCGCGGCGCGTGGTGCGCGTGGTGCGGGTTTCCAGGCGCAGTTTGAAAGCTTTGATCACCGGCTCGTCGGCGACCATACCGCTGCCCTGCACATAAGCAGTTGGCTGCCCCAAGTTCTGGAACACGGTCTGGTCGTCGCCGAACACCAGCAGGTGGGCCTTTTCGCTGTGCTGGAAGTGGTAGTGAATGCCTTCCTCTTCGCACAGGCGCTGGACGAAATGCAGGTCGGTTTCGTCGTACTGCACGCAGTAGTCGCGATCCGGGCACGGCTGGCTGAGCTGGAAGCTGTAGGCGTTGCTCTTGATGCCGTGTTCTTCGAGGATCAGCGCGATGATTTTCGGCGCCGACATCTGCTGGTAGATGCGCTGGTTGGTGCGGTGATGCAGGTATTGCAGTTGCGGCACGATCGAGACTTTGTAGCGGGTCAGGCGCTTGCCGGCATCGCCCTGGGCGACGCGGTAGATCTGCCCGTGAATGCCCGAGCCCTGTGGATCGAATGCCAGAAACGCCTGCTTGTGCAGCAGTTGTTCGAGGTCCAGATCGGGGTTTTCGCTGACCAGTTCGAGGTCGAAGCGATACGCCTGGCTGATGCCTTCGGTGCCGGTGAACGACAGCACTTGCAGGTCGCCGACGTAGTCTTCGACCTTGAGGCTGAAGTGGGTTTCGTTAGCTGAGTTGAACATCGTGTGCTCCCTGTTCGAATGTCATCCGTTACGCCCGAAGTCGCAGACGTTGCAGCCAGGACGAAGTGGCGCCCAAGGCGTCACGCAATTGTTGGGCAGTGATGGTGCGTTCTGCCGGGTTGAAGCTCAGCGCGGTTCGCAGCGCTTGCCAGCCGTGCTGGGGTAGATTCGCTGGGGCGCGCAGTTCGCGCTCCAGATGCTCGTCGCGGGCCTGGGCCGAGGGCAAGCGGCGGAACGGGTGTTTGCCGCCCGCCAGTTCATAGATCACGCAGGCCACGCCGTACACGTCCGCGCTGGCCGACAACGGTTGGCCCTCAAGCAGTTCGGGGGCGGCGTAGCCCGGGGTCCAGGCGTTGAAGCGCTCGCGGCTCAGGTGCGGCAGGCCGGGCAAGATGCCCTCCTCTGCCTGCCCCAGACCGAAGTCGAACAGGCGCAGGCCGTCTTCGCTGAGCATGACGTTGCTCGGTTTCAGATCACCGTGCAGCACGCCGCGACGGTGGGCGTAGGCCAACGTGTCGAGCAGCGGCAGGACGATGTCGCGCAATTCTTGCCACGGCAGGCCGAGGGGCCGCTCGCAGAGCAATTTGTCCAGGGTCAGGCCACGCATGTATTCCATGGTGATAAAGGCCCGCTGGCAGTCGGTGTCGACTTCAAAGGTGTGCGCACGCACGACGTTGTCGTGGCGCAGGCGTCGGGTCAGGGCGAACTCGCTGTAGAGCAAGGCACTGGCATCCGGCGATTCGGCAAGTTCTTCGCTGAGGATTTTCAGCGCAATGTAAGGGTCGGGATCGCCGAACTGTTCGTGCAGCAGATCCCGCGCCCGGTAAACGGCGCCCATGCCACCGGCCCCGAGCAGACGCTCGAGGTGGTAGCGACCGGCGAGTACATCCGGCAGCGCAAGGATGCTGGCCTTGGTCGGCGCCAGCAGCGGTTCGGCCTTGTTGCCCTTGGCGAAGGCGAAGTAGGTCAGGTTGCTGGCCTGTTCTTCGCTGATCAGCAGGTCATCGATGGGCGATTCGAGTTCACTCATTGGCGGATCACCACGGCAGTCAGGTTGTCGCGCGCGGCGCCACGCAGAGCGCCGTCGAACAAACGTTCCAGCGCCACGTGCGGCGCGCTGAGGCTGAGGGCGTTGCCGAGGGCATCGCTGCTCAGGCCCTGATACAAACCATCGCTGCAGAGCAAAAACACATCGCCCGGATAGACCTCGAGTTCAAGCACATCCAGTGTCAGTGTGTCGGCGGCGCCGACGGCTCGGGTGAGTGCCTGAGCCGCCGGGTGCGCTGCCGCCTGTTCGACGCTCATTTGCTGCTCGTCGATCAGTTGCTGTTGCAGCGAATGGTCCTTGGACAGCTGATACAACCGCTGCCCGCGCCACATATAGCAACGGCTGTCACCGGCCCAGATGCAGGCCGCGCGATTGCCTTCCACCAGCAGCGCGACGACGGTGCTGCCCATGATGCTGTCGTGACGTCCGGCGGTGACCGTCAGCTCTTGCCCCAGTCGCCGGTTCAGCCAGTGCAGGCACTGGCGGATGGCTTTGAGACGTTCGTCGAAATCCTCGTGTTGCGGCAACTCAGCCAGGCTGGCGACGATCAACTGGCTGGCGATGTCGCCACCCTGATGACCGCCCATGCCGTCCGCGACCACCCACAGCCCGTGCTGCGGGGAGTCGAGGAAGGCATCTTCGTTGCGCGCCCGCACCTTGCCCGGGTCGGTACGCGCCGCGCTGCGCCAGGGACTGGCCACCAGCATCAGAGCTGCACCGGCATACGGAAGGTGCGCAGCACGCCCATGTCGAACGGGTTCGGCGTGCGCTGGCTGGTCAGCAGATAGTTGGCGCGCAGGCCGCCCACGTCCGCTTTCAGTACCAGCACGTCACGACCGTTCAGGTACTCGGTCTGCATCAGGTCGAACAGACGGAACAGCGACCATGGGCCGGAGTTTTTCTCGATACCGATCGGACGCCCTGCCATCTTGTCCATGACCAGACTGGTGCGACCGTCTTCAGCATCGGTCGGCCACTTGAAGGTCATTGGCAGGATCGGGCCGTGGCGGTATTCCATGGTCTTGTCGCCGAACTTGAATTCGGAACGGCTGACCGCCGGATCGAGGGTGTACGGCTCAAGCTTGAACTGCACGGTCGGCTCGGCCGGGTTGATCGAGAAGAAGCTCTGGCGAATGGTCTGCGCCGCCGCCATCTGATCAAGGTAGACCTTCGATACCGGCAGGCTGTGGCCGTCGACGCTGCGCATGCGGTAGTTGCCCGGATCGCCGCTGACGAACGGGCGCATGTAGCTGTCGAAGAAGCGGTCGACGGTACCTTGAGCACGGAAGAACTCGCGGAAGTCGCTGATCGCCACGTCGCTGGTGCTGCTGGCGCTGAACGGATAGCGCTTGCTGATGGTTTTGCCGTACACGCTGTACAGCTCGTTCTGATAACGGCCGTTCAGGTATTGATAGGCATCGTTGAGCACCAGGCGCCACGAGTCCTCGGCCAGCACGTTGAACCACACGCTCAGCGGACGCGGCAGACGACCGGAGGCATTGCGCAGGTTGGTCAGCGCATCACGCTGGCCGCTCATGCGCGTCTTGGCCATCTCGAATGCGGCTTGCTCCGGCGTGCTGGAACGGGCCAGACCGGCCAGTTGCAGTTGCAGGTCGTTGAGCGCGCTGAACGCTGGCGTCAGGTCAGCGCCCGGGCCGTTGTTGTCATCGAGCAGACGATGCAGCGGTTCGAAGCGGCGTTGCAGGGATTTCTTCGCGGTGTCCGGCAGGTTCTTCGCCACGTTCAGCGCCGAAGCCTTGTCGGCGGCAGCGGCGGCGAGTTTGCCGACCTTGCCCAGTTTGCCTTTCTGTCCGGCCAGCGCATCGGCAGCTTCGCCGGCTTCATCGACCGGATCAGCCGCGGCTTCGAAGCGAGTGTTTTCACGCACTTCGGTGAGCAATGCGAGGACCGGCGAGTTGGCCGAAGTCAGGCCCGCCAGTTGCTCGGCGCCTTCGCCAGCGTCGCTGATTGGTGGCAGTGCGACCTGGCCAACGGCTTCGCTCCAGTAGTTGGCGTAGTCGCGGAAGTACAGCTGCTCGAGTTCGACCATCAGGCGACGCAAGTCCATGTCGCTGATGCCCGCGCCTTCGCCCAGCACCCAGTTGTCACGCAGGATATCGGTGACCAGAGCCGCGCCCTGCACCGAGAAATACTGCTGATAACCCTGCTGGGTGTAGAAACCCGGGATCACGTATTCCGTGCCGATGAACAACGAGCCTTGTGGGCCGAGGTGTTGGCTGAAGCGATAGTCCGGCAGGTTGCGCGCCTGCTCGCGGAGCATGCGGTAAACCACGTTGGCCAACGATTCGCTGCGCAGGACCTGACGCGCCTGCGTCACCAGTTGATCGTTCAGCGGGTAGATGAACGGCTGCTTGAGCAAGCGCTCAAGGTGCGTGTTCAGACCGTTCTGCACCGCGGTGTTGCCGGTGTAGCGCTGCGACCAGTCAGTGGCGACCCAGTCCTTGAGCCACGCCGCGTCGCGACGATCCTTCATGTTCAGCATCAGGTACGCGCGCAGGCTGTTGAGCAGGCGATCGCGATCCTTCATGTTGGCGCGGATCTGCCCTTCGAGCATGGTCGCCACCCGTGGCAGCAACTGCGCTTCAAGCTCACGCTCGTAGGCGGTTTTCACCACCGGGTTGATCTCTTCGCCCTGATACAGGCCGCCACGCTCGTGGTACGACACGTCGCCCTTGCTCGGGAACACCTGGGTCGCGGCGTAGCTGGTGTCGAGCACTTTCAGCACGCCCATGGCGTCATCGCGCGGCGTCACGGCCGAGCGTTGCTGGGTCCAGCTCTGCGCCAGCGTACGCAGGTTTTCCAGACGCTCGTAGTTGGCCGAGAAACCACCGGCCCAAAGCATGCCGAACAGCGCCAGCGCCGCCAGAGCGCCGACATACAGCGCACGCTGGCCCCAATGAATGCGGCTGCGCTCGCGCTTGTCCAGACCGGCCAGATCGGCTTCGGGGAAAATCACCTGGCTGAGCAAGTGATGAATGAACCGCGAACGGCCGCTGCGCAGGGTCGGCAGTACGCCGGCGTTCATGCCCAGGCTGGCGCCGATGCCGGCGGTGGTCGAATCCATTTCCTGGGTCAGGTGCGGCGCGCTGGTCAGGTAGAAACCGCGCAGTTGCGTGGCGCGCTGATAACGGTTGCCGGTGAACGCCATGTCGACGAACAGGCACAGACGCTCGCCGATCTGCCCCAACTGATGCGGGAAGTCGAGGATGCGCCCACGGCGCTGAGTGTCGCGCTCGGAGTGCATGCGCATGATCACTTGGCTGTTCAGGCGGCGCAGCAGCTCTTCGAACTCGTTGCGCAGGACCGTGACGTCGGTGCCGACCTGATCCTTGCGGAAACTGGTGCCGAGCACCTGATCGCTTTCTTCGCGGGTCAGTTGATCGAAGAATTCGTCGAAGCCGAGCAGCTTGTCCGCCTTGCTCAGGACCAGATACACCGGCACATCGACGTGGAGTTTCTGATGCACGTCCTGCAAACGACTGCGCACCTGGCGCGCGAGGGTCTCGATGTCCTGCTCGCTGCCGCCGGTGAGGGTTTCCACCGGAATGGTCACCAGCACGCCGTTCAACGGACGGCCGCGACGACGCTTGCGCAGCAGTTCCAGCAGGGTGGTCCAGGCGTTGCCGTCGACTTCCGCGTCCGGTTGAGTGGTGTAGCGCCCGGCGGTGTCGATCAGGACACCGTGATCGGCGAAATACCAGTCGCAATGACGGGTGCCGAGGGTGTCGCGGGTCAGCTTGCGGTCGATCTTGTTGATCGGGAATTCCAGACCGGAGAAGTCCAGCAGGCTGGTCTTACCCGAGGCCTGCGGACCGATCAGCAGGTACCACGGCAAGTCACTGCGCCAGCGCTCGCTGCGACCGCGATACAGGCTCGACGTCTTCAGGGTTTTCAGCGCGTCCTTGAAACGCGCTTTCAACTCTTTCTGTTCTTCGTCGATCAGCTCTTCGCGGCGGATACGGTCCTGACCGTCCTCGCTTTCCTCCTCGGCTTTCTTGCGGATACCCGCGCGCCAGCTGACGAAGACCATGGTCAGGCCCCAGATCAGGAACAGCACGCTGATGGTCAGCAGGCGCGAGGTCGCGCTTTCCCAGAACTTGTAATCATCGACCGCCAACAACGGGCCGACGAACCACACCAGCAGCGCCACGAACAGCACCAGCAGCAGAGTCCAGACCCAGGTCTGGCGCAGGAAGGCGCCGACTTTCTTGAAAAACTTTTTCATCACACGTCCCTGTTTTACGGCTGCGCCTGCGGTTGCACCGCGGCTGGATCAAGCGGCTGATAAGGATGCAGAACGGTGTCGCGTTGTTCGCTCAGGACCCAGGCGAAGCCCGAATACATCACCACCAGGCAGACCAGAGTAAAGAGCACCACCATCCACGCCGGCACGATGCGCACCAGGTTGCGGCGCTGATCGTTGAGGCCTTCCCAGTGCGGCGACAACTCGCGCGGCACGTCGCCACGCAACTGACGGATCTGCCGGTACAAGGCGTCGCGGATGCCTTCAAGCTCAAGCATGCCGCGCGCCTGGACGCGGTACTTGCCCTCGAAACCGAGGGACAGGCACAGGTACATCAGTTCGAGCATCGGCAGGTGCTTGACCGGGTTTTTCGACAGCCGATCGAGCAGCTGGAAAAACTTCTCGCCGCCGAAGGTTTCGTTGTGGAAGCTGCTCAGCAGGCTCATCTGCGACCACTCGCTTTCGTTGCCCCACGGCGTGGTCACGACGGCTTCGTCGACCACGGTGCAGAGCACGTAACGCGCGGCCATCACCTGGCTGCTTTCGGCGCCGTTGTGCAGGGCGCGTACTTCGAACAACTTCAGCCCGGCGGTCAGCCGCTCATTCAGCGCGTAAAGGTCTTCGCGGGTCTCGCTGTGCTTGAGACGCACCACTTCCGAGAGCAGGTCGGACGAAGCGGCGACCAGCGAGTTGAGGCTGATGTTGAACGCCTCCGCCGGACGCAGGCGCGCGGCGTAGATCATGCGTTCTTCCAGTTGCTCGAAACGCGGCGGCGCGGCGAAGTCGGTCAGCGGACTCGATGCCGGTCCGTGGCCTTGACGATCGAGCAGGACGGTTTTGTCGTCCTGGTTGTAATCCGTTTCCTTGATCATGTCGGTCAGTTCCTGATGGCCCAGAATTTCAGTTCAAGCTCGGCGAATTCGCCGGACACGTGGAACGCGAAACCGCCGGAGCGTTCGAGTTGTGCCAGGTCTTCGGAACTGAGTTCGAGAATGAAATAGGTTTTGTTCGAGTGGAACGCGATCTGCCGTGGTGCCACCGGCAACGGTTTGACCTTGATCCCCGGCAAGTGCAGGTTGACCAGTTGGCGGATGCGCTCCACCGGGCCGACCTTGAGGTGCTGCGGCAAACGCTGACGCAGTTCTTCGGAGTCGCAGTTGGCACTGGCTGCCAGCACGAACGAGGCCGAGCCGAGCAGTTTGTGATCGTGCAACGGCGAGACGATGATGCCGTACTGACGCGCCTGCAGGATCAGTTCGATGGCGTGCTGTTCGAGCACCATCGACAGCACCTGACGGATCGCTTCCATCAGTTTGCGGAAGCTTGCGCCCTGATCGGCGTGGGAATAGCGGCTGTCCAGACGCGGGCGTTTGCTCTCGCCGGAGAAGGTCGCCAGATCGCCGAGCATGGTCAGCAGCGTGCGGTACAACTCTTCCGGGTGAACCTGCTCAAGACCGAGGTAATGGCGCAGCAGCAGTTCGGTACGGTTGATCAGTTGCAGCATCATGAAGTCGCCGACTTCAGCGCCGCCGACCTTGCCGTTGGAGCGAATCCGCTCGGCGATGGTGTCGCCACGGTGGCTGAGCATGCTGATCACTTCTTTCAGGCACGACAGCAGGTAGCTGGAGGCGTGGGCCTGAATGTAGGTCGGGACGAAATCCGGGTCGAGGCTGATGACGCCGTCGGGCGTGGTGTCGAGCACGTCGCAGATTTTCAGCTTCACGTAGGCCTGATCGCTCTGCTGCTCGCCGAGCAACAGTTTGAAGTCCGGGCGGCCGCAGCTGACCTGACTGGCGGAATCGTCGCCGGCGTTGGAATCGGCGACTTCGGCGTCATACGCGGTGTAGCGCGCGAGCACGTCGGATTGCTCCGGGCGCCGGGCCTCGATGTGGTTGCCGGTGACCAGCGGCAGCGCCAGATAGATCGGCGTGTTGCCGGTGTTCGGCGGCACGTCCAGCGCCAGCGGCTCAGTGTTGCCACCGAGTTCGAACAGGCTGCCGTCCGGCAGAATCCCCGAGGCTTCACTGATCACCAGTTTGCCCATGTTGAGGAACTGCAAGTCGATTTCCAGATTGAGAAAACCCCAGGTGTAGCCACCGAGCAATTGCGTGCGGGTTTTCATCTGGTGATCGTAGTAACGATCGTTGTGCTGGAAGTGCTGCGGTCGCAGCAGCATGCCTTCCTGCCAAATGACTTTATGGGTGTTCATGATCAGTCATCCGCCTTGGCGAGCACTTGTTGGGTATTGCGGATACCGGCCTGATCGAGTGTCAGATCAGCCTCGGTGAGTTCCAGCGGAGTGATCTGCACGGTGTGGCGCCACTGCGTATCCGGCAGGTCGCGATAGGCAGCAAGGATGCCCACGTAACGGCTGCCCTCCTCCACGCTGAGTTTCAGTTCCACGGTTTCACCCGGGCGCAGTTCGAGTTCTTCGCTGGCCACCAGATCCGGGTTGAGGGATTCCTTGGCGCGTTCGTAGAGGCTGAAGAAATCAGCGTTCTCGAAGGTCACCGGGTGCTTGAGTTCGAACAGACGCACGACGATCGGCGACGGCCGCCCGTTGAGGTCCGGGTTGAGCTGATCGCTGCCGGTCAGTTTCAGATTGATCTTGGTCACTTTCGAGTACGGCGACAGCGACGAGCAACCGGCAAGCAGCACCAGCACGGTGAGCGCAGTCAGCGTCTTGAAAAAAGCGGTCGAGCGGCGAGACATGCGCATCATCCTTGGTGGTCGGTGTGGAGGGTGGAGATCAGGCGGATCTGTTCTTCGTAAGCCTGGGCAAAGTCGCGGGCCAGCAGACGCTCGCTCCAGTCTTCGTCCTGACGCAGTGCCTGGTGATAGCGGCCGAACGCTCTCCAGCGCCCACCCGATGTTGCAATCAATGGCTTGCTGTCGCGCTCGAAACGCAGGGTCAGTTGCTCCGGCGAGAAGTGCTCCAGCGTGCCACGCACAGCGGCGCGACTGGCGGTCAGCAAAGCCACTTGGTGCGCCTGCAAATCACGGAATGCACGGGAGATCGCCTGCTCGGCCGGCAGGTGTCCAGGCTTGCTTGGCTGCAACAGAATCTGCAGTGCTTCGCTCGGATCGACGGCGAATTTCAGCGGGTTCTTGTTGGTGCCTTGCACGGTGGTCTGCGCCAGACGCAGTTCGTTTTTCAGCTCGGAGCGGGTGCGCAGGCTCTGCTGCAAACCGCCGATGCTCTGGCGCAGCAGGCGCGCAGCGTTGAGCGCCAGCGCTTCGCGTTCGTCGTGGCTGAGGCCTTTGACGTCGACGCCCAGCGCCGCGCCGAAGTGCTCCCAGAAACCTTCGCTCTGACGCTCGACGGCTTTCGGTGCAGGCGCCGGCTCAGGCTCGACCGGGGCGGCGATCAGCTCCGGGACCATCAGGCTTTCCATGTCGATGCGCGCGTAGTCGGCACGTTGACGGGAGTCTTCCGGCTTGGCGGTGGGCGACAGCAGTTCGTCGATTTCCGAGTAGACGCGCTCTTGCTGTTCGAGGGCATTGAGCGGGTCGAGGTCGAGGAACGCGTCATCCGGAATGATGCTGCCAGCGGCACGCGGACGGCCGACTTCGCCGTCGAAGGTCGCCGGGTCACGGACCAGCCGCGCGCGGATCTCGAAGTCGCCGAGAATGTAGGTGCTGCCGTGCTCGATGCGCACCGGCTCGCCCTTGTGCAGGCGCGCGCCGCTGCTGCCGTCCTGGACACCGTTGCTGCTGGTGTCGGTAAGGAAGAACGAGCCCTCGCGGTAGCTGACAATCGCGTGATGATTGGACAGGTGCCGCTTGCGGTCAGGGATGATCCAGTCGCAGTCCTCGCCGCGCCCGATCACGCCGCCGGCCTGCTTGAAGGTCCGCTGGCACAGCTCGGTGGGCACGAACTGCTTGGTGTTCAGCATTTCGAAAACCAATTCCATGTTTGATGCTCCTTGCGGTCACTTGCCGCGATTGACCGCTTGCGGATCACCCAACGGGCGATAGTCGTTGTCGTTGAATTTGTAATTGCCGCTACAGCCGCCAAGGCCGCATAGAACGACGAGGGTCAGCAGGACAGCGTGCCAGTGACGAACAGACATCAGAGGGTCTCCAGGTGTAGACAAAGCACAAAGCGCCGACCCTTGCGGGCGGCGCTGAAATAAGTTCTTGAGGTGGGCTCGAAGCCTCTAGATCGGGGCCTTGCGCCATAGCCTGGAGGTACGGCGACCTCCCGTGGCGAGGGGACTTGTCCCCGTTGGGGTGCGCAGCGCCCCCATAACCTGCCAGCGCGGTCTCTCAGTGAAACCGTATTTGCCGGACTGCGACTGCTGCGCAGCCGGACGGGGATAAATCCCCTCGCCACAGGGTATGTGTTGGGTTCGAAGAAGTGCTGTAGGTCAACCATCAAAGTCACCCAAATTGATATTCAGGCGCCCGAGGCGGTACAGCAGCGTGCGCCGAGGCAGGCCCAGTTCGCGGGCGGCGAGGGTCTGGTTGCCGTCGTTTTTGCGCAGGCAATCAAGCAGCAAAGTGCGCTCGACCTGCTCCAGCCGTTCGCGCAGATTCAGGCCGCTGTTGTCTTCCGGCATCGCTTCCAGGCGCAGGGAAAAATGCTCGGCGAGCAACTCGCCGCCCTCGCAGAGCAACACCGCGCGCTCGACCAGTGCCTTGAGTTCGCGAACGTTGCCGGGGAAGTTGTAGCCGCACAGATGCTCCAGCGCCGAATCCGACCAGCGCACCGGGTCACGCTGCAAAAACGTGCAGGTCTTCTCGGCGAAATGTCGAGCCAGATCGAGGATGTCGCCTTCGCGCTGACGCAGGGCCGGCAGCTCGATCGGGAACTGCGCGAGGCGGTAGTACAAGTCCTCGCGGAACTTGCCTTCGCTGACCAGCGCCGCCAGATCACGGTGCGTCGCGGCAATGATGCGCACGTCGATCTTGTGCGTGTCGTTGGAACCCAGCGGACGGATCTCGCCTTCCTGCAACACGCGCAGAATCTTCGCTTGCAGCGACAACGGCATGTCGCCGATTTCATCGAGCAGCAACGTGCCGCCATTGGCCGCGTCGAACAGCCCGGCGCGATCGCGATCGGCGCCGGTGAAGGCGCCTTTGCGGTAGCCGAACAGTTCGCTTTCCAGCAGGTTTTCCGGGAACGCCGCGCAGTTCTGCACGATGAACGCCTGGGAGCGACGCGGGCCGCAATCGTGGATCGCCCGCGCCACCACCTCCTTGCCGGTGCCGGTCTCGCCACGCAACAGCACGGTGTACGGGCTGTGGAGGATCTTGCTGATCAGCGAGTAGGTCTGGCGCATCGCCGCGCTTTTGCCGATCAGGCCGTAGCCGCTGATGCTCGGCACGCTGCGAGTGGCGGTGGCCGATTCGGCGGCTGGCTGACGCAGGCGTTGCAGCAGATGCAGTTGACCGAGCACGAACGAGCCGAGCTGGCCGAGGGAGTCGGCGAAACCCTGCAAGTCAGTGCGACGGCGACTGGCACACAGCAACAAGCCCTCAACCGACTTGTGCTGATTGACCAGCGGCACGCACAACAGCGACTGCCACGGCGTGCTCGTCGCCGGCAGAAAACTGGTTTCGTGCAGGCTGCCGGTCAGGTCGTCGAGGCACACCACGCGGTTCTGGCACAGGGCAAATTGCAGCAGTTGCTCGCCGTTGTAATCCGCCGGCAGGCTCGCCGCCTGACGCGGTTGCAGCGCGCCGTCGAGGCACTCGGCATTCATCCCCAGGCAGGTGTGGGTGGCGTCGAGCAGATACAGCTGCGTCAGTTCGCAGCCACTCAGTTCGGCCAGGCCACGGACGAATTCACCCAGCAGCGCAGCACTGTCCGCCGCCCGCGACAGACTGGCGAACTGCGCCAGCAACGCTTCGGCATAGACCAGTGGCTGCGGCACTTGAGTGAACATCACGCCCACCTCAGACGAACTCGCAGGTCACGCTGGAGTTGCCGTCAAGCGTGGCATGCACACGCTTGAGGCTCTCGCCGGTCGCCATCGCGTCGAGCAGACGGTCGGCCACCAACGGCAGCACGTGTTGATCGAGCAGATGATCGATCAGGCGCGCGCCGCTTTCGCTTTGCGTGCAACGCTCGGACAGGTGATCGACGAGGTTCTGGCACCAGCTGAAGTCCAGCTGACGACGGTTCAGGCGCTCGCCGAGACGGCCGAGTTTGATTTCGATCAGCTCGCGCAGCACCGGCCCGCCCACCGGGTAGTACGGCACCACTTTCATCCGCGCCAGCAGCGCCGGTTTGAAGTGTTTGCTGAGTACCGGGCGAATGGTTTCTTCGAGCACTTCGGCGGTCGGCCGCGCGCCGTCTTCGCAGAGTTCGCTGATCTTGTCGCTGCCAAGGTTCGAGGTCATCAGGATCAACGTATTGCGGAAGTCGATCTCGCGACCTTCGCCGTCGTTGGCCACGCCTTTGTCGAAGATTTGGTAGAACAGGTTGAGCACGTCCGGATCAGCCTTCTCGACTTCATCGAGCAACACCACCGAATACGGCTTCTGGCGCACGGCTTCGGTGAGCATGCCGCCCTCGCCGTAACCGACGTAGCCCGGTGGCGCACCGATCAGGCGCGAGACGGTGTGCTTTTCCTGGAACTCGGACATGTTGATGGTGGTGATGAAGCGGTCGCCGCCGTACAACAGGTCAGCCAGGGCCAGCGCGGTTTCGGTCTTGCCGACGCCGCTCGGGCCGACCAGTAGGAACACACCGACCGGTGCATCAGGCTTGTTCAGACCGGCAGCGGTGGCGCGCATCGAACGATCCAGCGCGTGCACGGCTTGCTCCTGACCACGGATGCGTGTGCGCAGATCGGTGGCGAAACTGGCGACCTTGGCGTTGTGCTCGCGGGCCAATTGCGCCAACGGCACACCGGTCCAGGCGCTGATCACTTCGGCGACCAGACGCGGGCACACTTCGAAGCTGACCAGGCGTTCTTTGACTTGCGCAGCGGTCAACGCGGCGTGGGTTCCATGCAGCTGAGCTTCCAGCGCTTCGACGCTCTGGCCTTCTTCAACTTCGGCGACCACAGTTTCAATCACGGTGCCTTCGGCGTCTTCTTCCACGCTGACGGTCGGCTCAACAGCTGCAGCCTCGCGGGCCTTGGCCAGTTGCTGACGCAGTTCCAGCAGACGCTCGGCCAGCTCTTTCTGCTCAGTCCACAGGGTCTCGAGCGCAACCATCTCGCTTTCGGCTTCGTCCAGCCGCGCTTCCAGTGCCTCCAGCGCTTCGTGGTCGATCAGCAGACCGGCCTCGGCATCGCGACGCAGGGCCTGGCGCTGACGGCCGCCTTCAGCCAGTTCGCCACGCAGGCGCTCCAGACTTTCCGGGGCAGCAGCGAGGCTGATGCGCACGCGGGCGCAAGCGGTGTCGAGGACGTCGACGGCCTTGTCCGGCAGTTGCCGACCGGCCAGGTAACGCGCGGACAATTCAGCAGCGGACACCACCGCGTCATCGCGCAGGTAGATGCCGTGGCTCTTCTCGTAGACCTGAGCCAGACCACGCAGAATGGTCACCGCTTCGCTCACGGTCGGTTCGTGCAATTGCACAGGCTGGAAGCGACGGGCCAGCGCCGGGTCTTTCTCGAAGTATTTCTTGTACTCGGCCCAAGTGGTCGCGGCGATGGTGCGCAGTTCGCCACGGGCCAGCGCCGGTTTCAGCAGGTTGGCCGCATCGGAGCCGCCGGCATTACCGCCCGCGCCGATCAGGGTGTGGGCTTCGTCGATGAACAGGATGATCGGTTTCGGCGAGGCTTTGACTTCGTCGATCACGCCTTTCAGACGACGCTCGAATTCACCTTTGACGCTGGCGCCGGCCTGCAACAGGCCCATGTCCAGCGAGAGCAATTCAACGCCTTTGAGCACTTGTGGCACTTCACCGGCAGCGATGCGCGAGGCCAGACCTTCGACGATCGCGGTCTTGCCGACACCGGCTTCACCGACGACGATCGGGTTGTTCTTGCGGCGACGGGCGAGGATGTCGACCATCTGCCGGATCGCGCCGTCACGGCACAGCACCGGGTCGAGTTTGCCGTCGCGGGCCTGTTGGGTCAGGTTGTGGGTGAAGCGCTGCAACAGCGATTCGCCTTGCGCCGCCGGCTTGCCGTTGGCCGCCGGTTGCTCCTGTTGCGACAGGGCAAATTCTTTCAGGCGATCAATGTTCAGTTTGGCGAGCAGCGGTTGATAGCGGCTGCCGGCATAACGCATCGGGTTGCGCAGCAACGCCAGGATCAGCGCGGCGTCTTCGACCTGGGTCTGGCCCAGCTCGAGGTTGGCCACCAGCAGCGCGTCTTGCAGCCATTGCACCAGTTCCGGAGCGAACACCGGGTTGCGCGAAGCGCTGTGCTCGACCCGCGATTGCAATGCAGCGGTCAGTTCACCGGCGTCGACGTCAGCATCTTGCAGCGCGCGCGACAGCAAGCCGTTCGGGCGCTCGAGCAAGCCCAGCAGCAAGTCTTCGACGAGAATCTTGCTGCCGCCACGGGCGACGCAACGCTCGGCCGAACGTTCCAGATCACGACGGGTTTCGGCGTCCAGCGCCTGGATGAGTTGTTGCAGGTCTACGTTGATCATGGCTCACGTCCTTAATGAATTTTGCTGCCCAGGGTCACCACGCCGTCCGCTTTTTCGCGGCCCAGCCAACTGGTCCAACCGAGGCGACAGGCGTTCTGCTCACCGATGCGCAGTTCGCGGATTTCTTCCTGGCGCAGGACCAGGCGAATGTCGTAATCGAGCGGGTCACGCAAAGTGAACCGCACCAGCGCGCAGAGCGGCTGGTAGCCGAAACCGATCGGCAGGAATTCATGGAATCGCTGCCAGTCGAGTTCGGTGATGTGAATGCGGAATTTGCCGCTGCGATCGCGCACGTGTTCCCCCAGCACCAGGTCTTCGCCGAGTACGCTGTTGGCGCGGCCCAAACGATTGCGCTGCTCGTCGAGAATTTCCACGCGGCGCTCGATGCACTGCTCGATGACCAGGTCTTCGTGCTTGAAGTAGTAACGCAGCACGGCTTCGATCAGCGCCGCCGAGTGCGCGCGCAAACTGAGCAGGCCGAGGTACGGCAGCAGGCGTTTCCAGTTGAGTTCCTTGGCCTTGCGGATCTCGTCGCCGCCCAGGCCGATCAGCGCAAAAAGTTGCGCCGAGAACGGATCGATCGCGCCGCTCTGGAAGCTCGCGCGGTAGCGGTACTTGCGCCAGATCGGCAGCATCAGCCGTTGCAGGCGATGGTGGAACAGGTCGAGGAAATTGCGCGTCGGGTTGCCATCCTCGCTGTCGCCCAGGGCTTGTTCGCCATAGAACGCCGGCAGCGGCGAACCAGAGCCGACCAGGCCGATCAGGTTGAAGCGCATGCGCGCGCGCATCTTGCCGTGCTCTTCGAAAAACTCGACGCGATCGACGTCGCTGCGCGGAAAGCCCAGGCTCGGGTTGGCCTGGAACTCGACCTGGTCGTACAGATCGTCTTCGCTCAGATGCGGGTGTGCCTCGCGCAGCCGGTCGATCACCAGCAGCACGGCCTGAAACAGCGAGTACTCGCGTATTACCTTGGTCAGCCCGCTTAAAGCAGGGGCTGCAGGCCCATACGTGGTGTCCATTGGTACACCTCTCCCTGTGTGCTTTTTACCCGCAGCTCATGGAATGAATTGAGACTGGCGTAAAGCGCGAAAAACTCGTTGAGAACCGAAGCGAAGACGAACAGGTCGCCTTCGCCGATATAGCCTTCCGGGTCGATGGTCAGTTCGGTGCGTAAACCGCGCACCGGCAGACCGCGATGCAGGCGGTCGACGTGGTGATGTTTGATGTGCTTGAGGCCGCCGAGCAGGCGCTTGCTGACCTTCTCCGCGTGCTGGTCGTAGTAGCGCGGCAGGTCGTAGGTTTCCAGAATCACCTTCAACGCATTGACGTCCGCCAGTGACAGATAGTTGAGCGACATGTTGCTGATCAGCTTCCACAGGAAGTCACGGTTCAGCGGCGGCGCGAAGCTCGACGTGGCCGGGGTGATGTTGCGGAAACTGAGGAATTCCGGAGTCTGCTCGCTGGCCATGCAGATGTCGCCGAGCTTGAGCTTTTTCGGCAGGTTCTGGTTGGTGCACATCAGCTCGATCGACAGGGTTTCGTGGGCTTCGGTGTGGCGGATGCCGAAGCTCAGGTAAGTGTCGAGGCCGTCATGCAGCAAGGACGAACGCTGGCGGATGCTGTAATGCGGACGGCTGTTGGGCACATCGAAACTCGGGTCGTGCTCGAAGGACTCGAACGGCACGTACTCCTGATAACCGAGGCCGCCGGGTTTCCAGCCGGTCACGGTTTCCACCGAGAACACACCGCAGTTTTCCAGGTCGTATTCCGCCGGCAGCAGGAGGTACTCGTCCTGCTTGCCATCGAGACGAATCGGCAGCGCGTCGTGCTCGAACAGATTGACGATCGGCGTGCAGAACAGCTTCACGTTATCGAGCGTCGGGCGCATGCGCATGATGCCGCTCTTGCGGATGTCGAAACGCAATTCGAGGCCGCGCATCTGCTTGAGGGTGTCTTCCGGCAGCGCCTTGAGAATGTCCAGACCGTTGACGTCGACGAACAGGAACTTGTCCTGGAAGGCGAAATATTCCTGCAAGTAGCGATAGCCACGGAAGGTGTTCAGCGGATACGGGATCAACGCTTCTTCTTCGGCAAAACCCACCGGTTTCACCCGGTCGCCGGGAATCTTGAACGCCATCGGCTTGCCGCTGACGCCATCAATCGGCTTGCCGGCGCCGTCGAGCGGGATCAGTTCGATGCCGTCGAGGTTGCGCAGCAGGCTCAGGTAGAGCATCTGGCTGATGTAGCGCTCACCGGCAAAGTGCAGGCGCAACTTGCTCAGCTCCAGTTCGCCGAGGTGGCCGTCAGCGCTCATTTCCAGGCGCAGGCTGAGCAGCGAGCCATCGCCCTTCACCGAGTAGTTCAGCGCGGCCAGATCCAGCGGCAGCACTTCGGTCGGGTAACAGGTGCGGAAACGGCAGCGCACGTCTTCTATCGGCTTGCTCTCGATCGGCGTATCGCGCTCGACCAGCAGCGCCGGCCCGGAACGCTTGAGCGGATCAAACTGCAAAATGCTGAACGCCGGCAGCGGGCGCATGTAGTTCGGCCACAGCAACTGCATCAGCGAATGGCTGAGCTCCGGCAGTTCGTCATCGAGCTTCTGCCGCAGGCGCCCGGTGAGGAATGCAAAGCCTTCGAGCAACCGCTCTACATCCGGATCCCGCCCGGCCTGCCCCAGATACGGCGCCAGCGCCGGACTACGCTCGGCGAAACGGCGACCGAGCTGGCGCAGTGCGGTGAGTTCGCTTTGGTAGTAGTGGTTAAAGGACACGGGGTACCTGCCTGGTAGTGGAACTCATTTAAAAAAACAGCAGAACAGTTCATGCGGGTAAGAAACTCCCCGCGGGCAATGTCGGCCATAACGCCCAACAGTCATGCTTTAACTTCTCGATTTGAAAAAAAAACGCGATCAATCAATTGGCCAGCAAATATCGCCGCAAAAGTCAGGACACCACCCATCGAGGTGTAAGCCATCGCACGGACGGGGTAGTGAGGCAAAAAATAGTACAAAATAAGTCCCAGCATTAATGAGACAGACAGGACCTTTAATTTCAGCTTGGGGACAAAAAACGCTATAGCGTTCATCACCACAAAATACTGAACCATTAGATCCGGCGTCATACCGATGCCGATACCTCTCGATGTCAACCCGCCATACATATCGATATATACGTCGACACCGTAGTTATGCAAAGGAATATACAGGGCACATACTATCAGGTGTGGAATACAGGCAACTAAGCGACGAGCTTTCATTTATTCCATGCCCCGTACTGATCCATATCGCCTTGCGAAATTGGATTTATTAACTTCGCATTCGATACAGGCACATAAGGTGCGTCAGTAAGTTCAATTGTGTGCGGGATACCTTTATCGTATACCGTGTCTTTTTTCACAACCAACTTGCAGTTTTCTTTTGCCCACAATATCCCTCGCAATATGATGAAGTTATCGTAAACGTCTTTCGGTCCTCGCTCTGCTCCGGTATAGGCTTTGCCGTCGCCCCAGGTCACACCCGTTTCACCAGCCAGCTTTATTGCGAGTTCTACCTGCTTTGTTTCTCGCAGATATTTTCTATAGGTGTTAACCGCAAACGGCACCTGGCCAATGCCATCAGTCCAATACGGTTTATCCTCCATGAACACCATCAAGAACTCAGCACCGCCCACGGCACGGAATTTCCAGTCACCCGGCATTCCAGAGTGAAAAGTGAATGAAAACCGGTCGACGATTGCGAAGTCGATCAGCTCCTGCCAAGTAACATGTTTATAAGCCGCATGCGATTCTGATCCGGCCTGCGTTGTTTCCGGGTTGATCCAGACAAGCTCTCTATAATATCTGGCCAACGGTTCGAACCACTGACCCTTTTCTGCGTATAGTTTCTCCGCAGTGATAATTCTGAATGGAGAGTCATCCTTACCCGGCTTCAAGGCGAAGAGCGGCACACCACTTTTTCGCGTAATAATCCAGGCCAACGGAAGGTCAACTTTCTTCGGCTTTGTATCCTTGCTCTCAGTTGTTTCGGTAAGAACTTTAAGTGTAGTCACCTCGTCCTGAGTCACAAACGTGTAAGCGACACCATCGATGTTGATTACGGTCTCCATACCTACTAGTCCGCCGAAATATATATAGTTACAGGCTCTGCCGTCTTTCCAGTTGAAAAACCACCTGACATGCCTGTTGACGTTGAGCCTGTTTTCTCAATCCCGCTATCAGAGCGCATGATGTAGTTTAAATTTTCAACCGTTCTTCCATCTGCGGTTTTGAATTCAAAGACACGATTGAATATTCCAGGAATGATGACCGGCTCCGGCGGCACAAACGGCGCCGGCGTATGCGAATTGCCAATAATCACCGTCCCGGATCCGGCCGTGACCTTATTGCCGTGAGATCCAACCGAACCTACGGTCGCAGCCGGTTTGCCGTTGATCAACACGGTTGTCGCAAGATCGCCGACCATCGCACCACCACACGCCGAGACATCGCCTTGGCGGGCGGCCGCGAGGCCGTCGAAGAACACGTCGCCGGAACCGGCGGCGATCGGGTTGGTGCCGTGGCCGGGGAGCGGGCAAGCGGTGGGGTCGGATACGCGTGCTGCGGGTTTGCCAGACATCGGGGATCTCCTTAGGTGACCTTGACTTGACCGCTGCCATCCAGGCGCGCGGAGAAACTGACCTGACGCTTGAAACCCTCGACTTCCAGCAGGCCTTCGATACTGAAGGCCAGGCGAAGTTGATCGTGGTCACGCGGCAGGGAAATGACACGCACGTTGCTCAGGCGTGGCTCGTAGGCTTCGATGAAGTTTTCGATGGCCAGGCGGGCCTGACTCAGCGAGTCGTGCAGGCTCAGGCGCATGTCATTGAGATCGGGCAACCCGTAGTCGGCCAGCGTTTGCACGCTGCCGGCCCGGGTGCTGAGCATTTTGGCCAGATGGGCAGCCACTGACGCCATGGCACAAGCCTCAAGGCTGTTGCCCTTGCGTAGTTGTGCGTCGCCGTTGAGGCGTTCGAACAGGCTGCCGTATCCGTCCATGAGTCGCTCTTACTCTTTGTCCAGCTTGCCAACCAGCGACAGGGTGAAATCGGCACCCATGTACTTGAAGTGCGGACGCACATTCAAGCTCACGCGGTACCAGCCCGGCTCGCCTTCAACGTCGCTGACGATCACTTGCGCAGCGCGCAGCGGACGACGGCCACGCACTTCGGCGCTCGGGTTTTCCTGGTCGGCAACGTACTGACGGATCCACTTGTTCAGTTCCAGCTCGAGGTCGGTACGCTCTTTCCACGAACCGAGTTGCTCGCGCTGCAGCACTTTCAAGTAGTGAGCCAGGCGGTTGACGATCATCATGTACGGCAGTTGGGTACCGAGCTTGTAGTTGAGCTCAGCGGCCTTGCCTTCTGCGCTGATGCCGAAGAACTTCGGCTTCTGCACCGAGCTTGCGGAGAAGAACGCCGCGTTGTCGGAGCCTTTGCGCATGGTCAGGGAGATGAAGCCTTCCTCGGCCAGTTCGTATTCACGACGGTCGGAAACCAGAACTTCAGTAGGGATCTTGGTTTCGATTTCGCCCATGCTTTCGAAGTGGTGCAACGGCAGGTCTTCAACCGCGCCACCGCTCTGCGGGCCGATGATGTTCGGGCACCAGCGGAATTTGGCGAAGCTGTCGGTCAGCTTGGTGCCGAACGCGTAGGCCGTGTTGCCCCACAGGTAGTGCTCGTGGCTGTTGGCAACGGTTTCCTTGTACACGAACGATTTGACCGGGTTCTCTTCCGGGTCGTACGGGTTGCGCAACAGGAAACGCGGCACGGTCAGGCCAACGTAGCGGGAGTCTTCCGAGGTACGGAAGCTCTGCCATTTGGCGAATTGCGGGCCTTCGAAGTGGTCTTTCAGATCTTTCAGATCCGGCAGGCCGGTGAAGCTTTCCAGGCCGAAGAATTTCGGGCCGGCAGCAGCGATGAACGGCGCGTGGGACATGCACGAAACGCTGGCCACGTACTGCATCAGCTTGACGTCTGGCGAGCTTGGCGACATGTAGTAGTTGGCGATGATCGCGCCCACCGGCTGACCACCGAACTGGCCGTATTCAGCCGTGTAGATGTGCTTGTACAGGCCCGACTGCATGACTTCCGGCGAATCTTCGAAATCGTCCAGCAGGTCTTCTTTGGAGACGTTGAGGATTTCGATCTTGATGTTTTCGCGGAAGTTGGTGCGGTCGACCAGCAACTGCAGACCACGCCACGACGATTCCAGCGCCTGGAAATCCGGGTGGTGCAGGATCTCGTCCATCTGACGGCTGAGCTTGGCATCGATCTCGGCGATCATGCGGTCAACCATGGCTTTCTTGACCGGCTCACCGTTGTTCTGCGGCTTGAGCAGCTCTTCGATGAACGCCGACACGCCACGCTTGGCGATGTCGTAGGCTTCGTCGTCCGGGGTCAGACGGGTTTCGGCGATGATGCTGTCGAGAATGCTGTATTCGCCGCTGGCGGCGCTCTTCTCTTGTGCTGCGCTAGTGCTCATTGTGTTGGCTTCCTTGGCTACTGGAGTCTCAGGCGTCCGGGGCTGCGGCGTTCAGGCCCAGCTCACCGAGTACGCGACCGCGGGATTCGTCGTCGGCGAGCACGCCTTCGATCGCTTTACGGAACGCAGGTGCGTTACCCAGCGGGCCTTTGAGGGCCACCAGCGCATCGCGCAGTTCCATCAGTTTTTTCAGCTCAGGCACTTGCTCGACCAGGCTGGCCGGGTTGAAGTCCTTCATCGAATTGACGCGCAATTGCACGGCCAGCTCTTCAGCCTCGCCATCTTCCTGCAGACGGTTCGGCACGCTCAGCGTCAGACCCAGCTCTTGCTTGGCCAACACTTCGTCGAAGGTCATCTTGTCGATGCTGATCGGCTTGCGATCTTCGATTTTGCGATCGTCCTTGCGGTGGGTGTAGTCACCGATTGCCAGCAGCTTCAGCGGCAGTTCAATCTCTTCCTGAGCTCCGCCGGTGGCGGGTTTGAAGGTGACGTTGATGCGTTCCTTGGGGGCTACCGAGCCTTCTTTGGCCATGGCTTTTCTCCTTGCGGTTGTGGCCCTGGGGCCTATTCGAGTACCACTTCGAGGTCGAGGTGGCACAGCCTGCGATAAATCTCTTCCTTGCTTTCACGTACGGCGTGGTTCTGCGGCAACAACTCGCAGCAACTGTGCAGCAGGTGCAGCACTTGCAATGCAAGATCGGGCTCCCAGGCGTGCAGGCCTGAGTCCTGTAATGTCTGATCGAGGGTTTCGAGCTGGTTCTTGGCCAGTTCGTATTTCTTGGCCAGGAAACACAGCCGCGCGAGGGTGAACTGCCAGAAGAAGCGTTCGCGGCCACCGTGGGCCGATTGCAGACCCTGCTTGAGAATCTGCACGGCCGGCTTCAAGCCTTCCTTGCGCAGGATCGGCTGGACTTCCTCGAGGGCTTTTTCCCACGCCGGCTGGGTTTCGACGTTCTCGCTTTCGACCTTGCGCGGCGCGCTGGCGCTTTGCAGGTGCGGCATGACGTTGGCGGCGATCCACGCCCGGGTGGACGGATCGGCAAACGGCGCGCCGTCATGGAAGCGCAACTCGATGATGCCCGGCAGGCGCTGAATCAAAAGCGCGAAGTGGATTTCCACTTCGCGCATGGCCAGCTCGGCGTTGAGGTTCTGGAGACATTCCCAGACCATCCTCTGGCCATCGAACCAGAACGGCGCCTTCGCCAGGCTCGCCTCCAGTTCCACCAGCAGGTCGGCGTATTTGCCCTGATCGAAACGGTCCTGATAGAGCTTGAGCTTTTCCAGCGGCAGACCGCGCAGCACGGTGATCTGCTCGGCGTTGCGCTCGGGCACCGCGTCGATGGTCATCCACAGCAGCGTGCGATTGAGGCGCAGGGCACGCAGGTCGGTGGCTTTCTGTTTCAGCCACCAGGCACACAACGGGCGCGCGCTTTCCTGCTGGGCGCGCAGGGCTTTGTGCGCATCACGTTCGTTGTCGATCGGCGCGCCGGGGGTGAGCAGCTGGGTCGCGGCCTGCTTGACCTGCGCCACCGCCGCGCCCACCACGCCGGGCGCCGGCTGGTTGTCGGCGGCGCGCTGAATCATGGTTTTCAGGCGGCGGGAGATCGGCAGCAGCAGCGGCGCGTCATCGCCCAGATGCTCAGTGCACGCGGCCTCAAGGCCGGCCAGGTGCTCGGAGAGCTGCCGGAACATCGGCAACTGCTCTTTGATCGCAATGTTTTCGGTGATGACCTGCTCGAGACGCGGCACCAGCCAGCCGATCGCGGCGGCACGGGTGCGGGGTTTGAGCGGGTGAACGTCGGCCCAGTTGTTTTCCGACAGATGGTGCAGCAGACCGAGGCCGGCGAGCAGCCCGGGGAAGGATTCGCGCTGGTACAGCGACCAGGTCAGCCAGGCGCCGACACGCAGATCCTTGGATTGGGTACGCAGCAGATTTTCGCTGTTTTCGCGGATTTTCAGCCAGTCGATCTGCCCGCTTTCGTGCATCGACGAAGCCTTGGCCAGCTCACTTTCCAGCGCCTCGAACTCGCTCGAAAAACGAACGTCTTCGCCCGCGAAATTCTCTTTGGAAACAGAGACTTTTGCGAGTTCGAGGTAATGGGCGGAAAGTTTGCTTGAGTAGGACATCCATGGCCTTTATTAAGGATTACAGTCATGCGCGCGAATGGAGTTTCAGCAACGCGGGACAGTATCGAAGAGCAGTTCAGCGACTCATCCAATTGAGATGTGCTCTTTCAAGTGGGCGCATCGTAATCACTATGATGGCCACTAGCAAGCATCTGATTAAACAACAAGACGAACTGTTCATTGCGGTCTGTAGGAGATCGCCCTATATGTCGCAGGGGTTTCCCTGAGGCCGTTTATTAACTGGCGGATTTTACCAGCCCCCGGCAAACCCTTGACCCAGAGCCCTGCGCCGCAGCCGGGCGAGTTTACCTGACGCTCGTATCCTCGAGCGGCGTGCAGCATGCCAAATTCAAAAAAAAATAGAAGTAGGACACTTCCGAAAATAGCTGGTTTGCCTCAACAAGTTTTCCGCGACAACGATCAACGCAAAAAGTGCCACTATAATGATGGCATTTCATTATTCTGAAACTTTCCCGCGCCAACAAACACTGCCAACTCGATAGTTATCGAAGCCGCGTCCTTCAGATAGTTCTCGCATCACGACCAAGACTTCCACACCGGAATACTCTGACAAATTTCAGGGATACTTCTTACATCAATTAGTTTGCCGCGCCGCTAGCTTGCCCTGGCCACTTTTCATGCGCGGCGATCAGGGAGGACAGCATCGCGCTTTGACTCACTTTGCTTAAGGACAAGCCCATGTTCGGCAAAGGCCACTGCGCGCCATTCTCTCTGCATATCCCCGCCATTCGTCACGACTTCAAGGTGCTCGCGTTCACGGGCACCGAAGCCATCAGTCAGCTGTACGCATTTCGCCTTGAGCTGGTGAGCGAGCACGCGGATTTCGATCTGGAAAGCTTGCTCAGCCAACCTGCGTTTCTGCAGTTCGGATCAGCGGGCGAAGGCATTCACGGGCGGATCGAAAACGTCATGCTCGGCGAATCAGGCCAGCGCCTGACCCGTTATGAACTGACACTGGTACCGGCGCTGCATTATCTGCAACTGAGCCACGACCAGCGGATTTTCCAGCAACTGACCGTGCCGCAGATCATCGCGCAAGTGCTCAAAGGGCATGGCATCCAGGCCGATGACTTCACGTTCAATGTCGCCGCCGGTGAGCCTCGTGAGTACTGCACGCAGTACGGCGAAAGCGACTTTTTGTTCATTCAGCGTCTGTGCGCCGAAGAGGGTATCGCCTGGCACCATCAACATTCGCTCGACGGGCACTTACTGGTATTCAGCGACAGCCCGGTGTTCGCACCCAAATTGGGTACGACAGCCTTTCGGGTTGATAGCGGCATGGTTGCCGAACACCCGGTGGTCAACCACCTGACCATGGGCTTCAACACCCGTACCAGCACCGTCACCCGCCGTGACTATGACCTCAAGCGGCCAAGCCTGCTGCTGGAAAGCCGCTTCACCGCAGAGTTCACGCCGGCTCTGGAGGAGTATCGCTATCCACTGTTGATGAAGTCCGAGAAGCACGGCAAACAGCTGGCGCGTCAGGCCTTGGAGCGCCATCGCAGCGACTATCAATGGATTGAAGGCAAAAGCGATCAGGCGATTTTGCGCAGCGGTCACTTGTTCGAGCTGAGCGAACATCCCAGGGCCGAGTGCAACGAGTTGTGGCTGTTGGTCAGTCTCAGTCACGAAGGCAAGCAACCGGCAGTGCTCGAAGAGGCTTTCAGCAGCGAGGCGAAACCTGCCGATGGTTTTTCCCAGGGCTACCGCAATACCTTCAGGGCCATTCCCGCAGAAGTGGTTTTCCGCCCGCCTTTGCCCGCGCCAAGACCCTTGCTGGTCTGCCAGACCGCGCGCGTTACCGGGCCTCCCGGAGAGGAGATCTTCTGCGATGAGTACGGCAGGGTTCGTGTCGAGTTTCCCTGGGATCGCGCTGAACGCAACAGCGAAAAAAGCAGCTGCTGGTTACGCGTAGCTTCCAGTTGGGCAGGTGACGGATTTGGTGCGGTGACCATTCCCCGGGTCGACATGGAAGTGGTCGTGACCTTCCAGGAAGGCGACCCGGACCAACCGCTGATTACCGGCTGCATCGCCAACAAGGTCAATGCCGTCGCCCATCCCTTGCCGGCGAGTAAAACCCGCACGGTATTACGCAGCCAGAGCTCACCGCGCAATGGCGGCTACAACGAACTGTCGATCGAGGATCGCGCCGGGCAGGAGAAGATCTACCTGCGCGCGCAGCGCGACCTTGAGCAACTGATCCTCAACGACAGCCGCAGCCTGATCACTCGAGACCGCCATGAGCATGTCGGCAATGACAGCACCAGTCTCATCGAGGGCAAGGATTCGCGCACTCATCAAGGACTGCGAAGCACAGTAATCAACGCCGACGACTTGTTGCAGGTCAGCGGCACCAGCAGCCAGACCTTGGGCGCTCTGGTGATCCAGGCCGGCCAGCAGGCGCATGTCACGGCAAGCAACGTGGTGATCGATGCCGGCATGAGCCTGACGCTGTCAGCGGGCGGTCATCACATCGTGATCAATGCCGGCGGGATTTTCAGCAGCGTGCCCATCGTTCAGGGCGGCGCGCCACTGCCGGGTCTTGCACCGCTACAACCGCTGCAAGTTGAGGCCGGCCTGCCAGCTGCGATCAACGCCACGCCGCTGTCGATCGTCAACAGTGCCCGCCAGCAGGCAGCGGATTTTTGCCCGCTGTGCGAAGCCTGCGCAGCGGGTCAGTGTGAGCTGGGAGAAGTCGCATGAGCCCGGTCGAACAATGGTTGCACGCTCAGTCCCGCGCCGGCTGTGAACTGTATCTGATGCTCGACACCGAGGGCCAAAGCGCAGAGCACGCTGCGTTGACCCGCGACCTCGGTACCGAGCGGTTTCGTCCGCTCTACAGCGGCACGCCGGCCGAGTCGCTGGTGCCGACCGGCCCGCTGCTGTTGCAAATCGATACGGCGCAGCATCCCGCCATCCAAACCTTGCTCGCCACGCCCGAGCGCAATTGGGGCTGGCTGGCCAGTGCCCGTCACGTCGAACTTGACGCGCTGGCGGCGCACTGGCGCGAGCGCCTGATAACCGGCGAACGCCCGAATCAGGCGGTGTACCGCGTGCATGACAACCGGGTTCTGGGCCGTGCGCTGGCGCACCTGCAACCCGAGCACCGCGCGGCGTTTCTCGGGCCATTCAACAGCGTCTGCTATTGGCACGCAGAGCGATGGAACGCCATCGACAACCCGGACCCCGGCCACCACCCGCTGCCGATGGATCCGCCTTGGCTGCACACGCCGACCCCGGAGCTGATCTACGCCAACGTGCTGTTCGACAACACCCGCCGTTACCTGGTCGGCGAACACACCGAAGCCATGGCCACGCTGGCCGAACAGCTCGACGTCGATGAGTGGCTGTGGGGCCTGATTCAACTGACGCACTTGTGGGGCTGGCAGCAACCGGAGCAAGTGCATTTCTTGCTGACCCGCAGTTTGCAGTTACCGGGATATCGGCCAGGCAAATCATGGCTGCCCAAACCCGGTGAAGATCCGGCGATGCATTTTGAGCGGGTATATCAGGAAGCGTTGTATTGGCAGGGAGAGGTAGGACGATGAGGAACTTGAAACGAGGGTTGATGCTGAGTGGTTGCCTGGGATTGCTGGTGGGTTGTACGACGGTGAAGACCCCGAACACGTTTACGTTTGTTCCGGATTTTCCGCCCGGATTCAAGTACGACCTGACGGCCACCTATGTTCCGGCCAAGGGCCAAACATGCACCGTGCCTGGCGGGAGAAACACTCAGCTGGGATACAACAAAACCAATATGAAGTACGAAGGGACTTCCGAGATCCCGCTGTACAGAACCGTAAGCGAATGTCCTCTGGCGCTGAATTACATCGAGATCAAGGTCATCGGTATTTATGGTTCAGGACGAAGCAACTTCAGCTATGACTACGCCTCGATTGCTGTACGTCCGGAGTTGTTGGAACGACAGATGGATAGTTTCAGAGATGACGAGACAGCTGAGTTCTTTGGTGAATGCATGTGGTCTTTTCGCACGGTGGGCCCGAAGCGTTATCTGATCAAACTGCTGACCTGCAAAAAAATGGATGCACAGGGCAATGTCGGGCGGAGCCGTCCTTTCACGGCGTACACGCTGACTCAGCTTTCGGGAAAAACGGTGACTCTGAAAATCCAATTATCTGAGCGGGAAAAGCCCGCTTTTGGTGACACGTGGGTAAAAGTGCCCGGCGGATGGAAGCGCTGCATGGGGAAAGCCTTTGAGGATCAGGATGCGTTCTGTTTCGGCAATTACAAAGACTTCAGCACATTCAGGATGGTAGACGAGCGCATCTGCACTATTTACCCCGATTGCACTGAAAACAAGGATCAGACCCCATGAGCATTGAGCCGACAGATTCGGGCATTGCGGCCTTTATGCAAGGCAACATCCACGCCTGCCCAAGACGCGGACAAGCCACAAGTTTTCAATTGGTGGACGAGTTCGGTGATGGCAAACCCTACGCCGGTTTGACCTACGAAGCCGTCGATTACGAAGATATTGTTTATACCGGCAAACTGGATTCCTCGGGCTCCGGAAAAGTTCTTGATCATTACTGCGGTCCCGTAACCCTGAAGCTCAGTCAGTTTTATCAGGGTAAAGAGGAAATATATGCGCGACTGAAGGAACGACCGCACTACCCTCTTCCCATCACCGAACTCCAAGTCCGCGCCGAAAAAACCCGCTTCTTCCACAAAACAGGCACTCGCACCCAGGCCAACCCCGCCAAGGACCTGTCCGAAACCGATGCGTACTGCCAGGTCGAAGTCAGTGAACTGGTAAAACACATCGCCCACCTGCCGCCGCTGGCTGCTCGTCGCGACCCTCCGAAAAGGGCGGCGCACAAGCTCATGCGATCGGCGGCGAAGTCCAGAGACTTCACGCTCGTCGATAAAACTTCTGCGGATGGCGGACTGCACACAATCTTGAGTGCGGCGGAGATGGCCACCGTCGAACTGGGGTTTTCCCCGCCGCCGCCCAAGGGCGTCGCGCTGTTGCCGAACAAACATCATGTGCTGGAAGTACGTCCGATGAGAGCGCTACGGCCAATGCTGTCGACAGGCGAAGCGTTCTGCGCGCTTAACCTTTATCAGCTGTCGGTGATGGCGACGCTGAGCTACACCGATTTCGGGCAGGAACCCAACACTCAACCGGTGCAGACCGACACGGTAAGCTTTACGCTACAGCCCAGCAGCGGCAACTGGTTCGGCCACGCGCTGCCGCAGTTCGATGAGTTGTGGAAGGTCGATGACTCACAATCGCAGAAATACTATCCACTGTATGAAGACGTGCCGTATTCGAAACGCCTGGAAGTGGTGCCGTTTGACCCGAATCTTTACCCCGAAGTGAATGACCCCGCGTTAGGGAATCAACAAGAACACCCCGCCAGACTGCATTTTTTCGATGATCGCAAACAGGTCGAAAGCACGGACACTCAGGCTTTCATCTGCCACCACGACGAACTGATCCTGATCAGCGTGCGAGGTACCAGTGAGATCTGGCCCGACGGCCGGCGTGACGGCGATGCCTATCAGGTTCCCTTTGCCGAAGGCGAAGGCAAAGTGCACCGCGGTTTCTACGGTGGCGCTTTGGCGGCTTATCCATTTATCGTGACTTATCTGGAAAAATTCTACAGCGGGCAAAAGCTGCTGATCACGGGTCACAGTCTGGGCGGTGCAGTTGCATTGATCCTGTCCGAGATGCTGAGACGCAACCTGGAGTTCTCCCCGCAAATCGTGCTCTACACCTACGGCGCCCCCCGCGCCGGCGACACTACCTTCATCGAAAGCGCCCAGTCGCTGGTTCATCACCGCATCGTCAATCAGAACGATCCGGTACCGAGCGTGCCGGCGACCTGGATGAACACCTTTGCCAAGCCTGGGCCGATGTACGCAACCAACGCCGTGGTGCTGGGCTTCAACCCGGTCGCCGGCCTCGGCCTGCTGATCTGGGGAATCATCAATTTCTTTGGCGACGACTATGGGCATCACGGTGCTTTGCGCCATTTCATGCCCGTTGAGTTCGACAACGACCACCGATCCTCGCTTCTCTGGGAGCCGGGTTGCAGCACGATCGTCGATCACGGCTGCGCCAAGGCCCTGCGCGCTACCAACGGCTTGCCCGAACGCGGATCGTTTTTGCGGCAGTTGTTCTCCGCAGGTCACCACTCAATGGTCGGCAGCTACATCCCCGGCTGCTGGGCCAGCTTGCGCCGTTGGCAGGAAGCACTGCAGCTCAAGCGTTCGCTGGTGACCAATCGCGAATACGAGTGGATCAGCAGCGCCCTGGAGAATATTCAGCAACAGCTGCGGGCCGTTAAGCGCGATCTGCAAAACAACCGCCGTTCTTACGTGCGAGAGCAGGAGCGCGTGCACAAGACGCTGATGCTCAATCAGGAAATAGACAAAATCAGCATGACCAAGGCCCACCTGACAGCGCTGCGCAGTCAACGGGTCACTGAGACCGACGTTTACGGCAGCTATGCCGACCAGCCCGAATGGGTCGAGGAAGGTCTGCTGCGCTGGAACGCCCACCCTGAAAACCTGGTTCAGGAGCAACTGGCGATGATCCCGCCAGCCGCTGAAGACCACGACGCCGCTATCGCCGCGATGACCGGTGGACATGCAGTTGGCGCGCCGTTTCATCTGGATATTGATTCGATTGTGTAGCGCCTGAACAACGGGCGGGCAAAACATGGCTGTGCCAGAATCCAACGCTCGAAAATGCGATCCCTCTACTACAACTGCCAAGGAGCTTCATTTCATGGAACTGAAACCACTGTTTTTCGCCGCGCTCATGTGGCTGCCCATCACCCACGCGTCAGCGGAAACCCCACCATTGGACGGCCATTACTACCTGACCGGCGCAATGGAAATGGGCGCCGAGTTGCTGTTGCGAAAGGACGGCACCTTTGATGCCGGTGTGGCGTATGGCAGCGCCGATGGCTTTGCCAAAGGCACCTGGAAAGTCGAGAACCAGACAGTAGTGCTGGAAAGCAAAACCAAGCCTGCCTCCAACAGCGATCTGGGCGGACTGTTCCAGGACCTGCAACTGGCGATCGAGCCAAACTGCCTGGCCGTGGATTTCGGCAACGGCAAGGCCTGCTTCCGACGCCAGTAAGCCAACAGACAGCCACAAAAAATGGGCACCCGACCGCAATCGGTGTGCCCATTTCTCATTTGCGGTTCTCCCCGTCATTCAGGGGAGCACGCCGCCATCAAGGATTGACGCTGTCTTTCAACGATTTGCCTGGCTTGAACGCAACGGTGTTGCTGGCCTTGATCTTGACCGGCTCGCCGGTCTGCGGGTTTTTGCCGGTGCGGGCGCCGCGGTGGCGCTGCAGGAAGGTGCCGAAGCCGACCAGCGTCACGCTGTCCTTGCGGTGCAGGGCGCCGGTGATTTCTTCGAGGACGGCATTGAGGACGCGGTTGGCCTGTTCTTTGGTCAGGTCGGCCTTTTCGGCGATTGCAGCGGCGAGTTCTGGTTTACGCATTAGTGAAGCCCCTTTGACGGTTTTTTGTTGTTATGTCCGTGCTGTTCTCGTTGGAACAGCGCCCAAGGCGCCGCAGGCTCTACTCTGCGGCAGACGGGAGTGAGAATGGCACGCCGCCAACGGCGGCGCCAGTCTCCCCAAGACCTTTGTCGGGGCAAAAGAGCGGTGTTTGCGACAGAACGACCGGCATTTACGCCAGCAGCGGCGGCAGCTGTTTGTTCAGGGCCAGTTTTTCCATGACCGCCCCGCCGGTCAGGGCGTAACCGAGCAACTGACCGTCGGCACTGTGGCACAGCGCTTTGATGTCGGCGCCCTGCCCTTCGACGCTCCAAATGCCTTCGCTGCCCCGTGGCGGCGGCGAAACCACCAGCGGGCACACCGGGGTTTTCACGGTGATCGGCATCGGCCCGTAGCTGACCGGGGTCGGGTTTCCTGCGAGGGTTTGCGCCAACGCGCGCGCGCAACTCATCAGCGGCATCACGTAGAGCAGATTGAGCCCGTCGACTTCGGCGCAGTCGCCCAATGCGTAAATATTGGCGTGGGACGTCTTCAGGTAACGATCGACCATCACGCCGCGATTGATCTGCACGCCGGCAGCCGCTGCCAGATCGATGCGCGGGCGCAGGCCGATCGCCGAGACCACTACATCGCACGGGATGATCTGACCATCGGACAGGTGCGCTTCGAGGCCATCGGCGACTTTCTGCAGCCGGGTCAACACCGGGCCGAGGTGAAACTTCGCCCCGATACTTTCCAGCCCGGCCTGCACGGCCGCCGCAGCGGCGGGATGCAAGAGCATCGGCATGACCTGTTCGCACGGCGCGACCAGTTGCACTTCGTAGCCGCCGAGGATCAGGTCATTGGCAAACTCACAGCCGATCAGCCCGGCGCCGAGCAACAACACCCGACGCTTGCCCGCCGCTGCGGCACGGAAGCGCGCGTAGTCTTCGAGATCGTTGATCGGGAATACCAGTTCCGCGCTGTCGCCTTCGATCGGCACGCGCACGGTTTCCGCGCCCCAGGCCAGAATCAGGTCGCGATAGGGCACGGCTTCTTCACCGATCCACAAGCGTTTGTGGCCGGCGTCGATACCGCTGATGCGCGTGTGGGTGCGCACCTCGGCTTTCAACTGCTCGGCCATGGCGCCGGGTTCGGCCATGCTCAGGCCGTCGGCGTCCTTGTTCTTGCCGAAACCGGTGGAGAGCATCGGCTTGGAGTAAGAGCGGCCGTCATCGGCGGTGATCAGCAGCAGCGGGGTTTCGCTGTCGAGCTTGCGAAACTCGCGGGCCAGGTTGTAGCCCGCAAGCCCGGTGCCGATGATGACGACTGGTGCGCTCATGCCTTACTCCTCTGATTTGCTTAGTTGATTTCGATCATTTCGAAGTCCATCTTGCCGACGCCGCAGTCGGGGCACAGCCAGTCTGCCGGTACGTCTTCCCAGCGGGTGCCCGCCGCGATGCCGTCATCCGGCCAACCATCGGCTTCGTTATAGATCAGGCCACAGACGATACATTGCCACTTCTTCATTCAGGTACTTCCTCAGGGTTCAGGCCTAGTGCCGGCGCGGACGGTCGATGGGTGCTGCGTTGCCATCCGGCTCAGGGCGTTTTGTACTGAGGGTGCCGCGCAGATGCAAGCCTGTTCGGCGCAACGGCGGCCGGCGCCGCTCAATCCTGTCGCCCGCCATGGTAAGCTCGCCGCCTCATTTGCGGCCAATAATGACTCATTGTGCAACATTCAAATGCCTGCCCCGCCCCGCTCTGGCTGACCCAAGACCGCCTGACGCCCCGCCCCGATCCGTTGACCCTGGACTGGTTGTTCGACGAAGGTTCGCTGACCCGCCGTTTGACCCGTTTGTCCGAGGATGGCTTCAGCGTGTCGCCGCTGTTCGAAGGCTGGGACACCTTGCGCGCTGATGAATGCGCGGCACTGGAGCTGGCCGAGGGCAGCGAAGGCTGGGTGCGTGAGGTGTATTTGCGCGGCCACGGCGAGGCCTGGGTGTTTGCCCGCAGCGTTGCCTCGCGGGCGGCCCTGCAAGGTGATGGTTTGCACATGGATGAACTGGGCAGCCGCTCGCTGGGCGAATTGCTGTTTTGCGATCGGGCGTTCCAGCGCCGCGCCATTGAAGTCTGCCACTACCCTGAACAATGGTTGCCGCCAGCGGTGCAAGCCCCTGAGCTGTGGGGCCGGCGTTCGCGTTTCGACCGTGGCGCGCTGAGCGTGCTGGTCGCGGAAATCTTCCTGCCGAGCCTGTGGGACGCCGCCCGCGCCCATCCGGAGAACTGCTGATGTATCAGAGCCTGCTCAAGTCCCTCAACCGTCTGAACCCACGCGCCTGGGATTTCGTTCAGTTGACGCGCATGGACAAGCCGATTGGCATTTACCTGCTGCTGTGGCCAACGCTGTGGGCATTGTGGATTGCCGGCAAGGGTTCGCCGTCGCTGGCCAACATCGTCATCTTCGTCCTCGGCGTGGTGCTGACCCGTGCCGGCGGTTGCGTGATCAACGACTGGGCCGACCGCAAGGTCGACGGCCATGTCAAACGCACCGCGCAACGGCCGCTCGCCGCTGGCCGGATCAGCTCGAAGGAAGCGCTGGTGTTCTTTGCCGTACTGATGGGCATCAGTTTTCTGCTGGCGCTGTGCACCAATGCGCCGACGATCTGGCTGTCGCTGGGCGGCTTGGCGCTGGCATTCACGTATCCGTTCATGAAGCGCTACACCTACTACCCGCAAGTGGTGCTGGGGGCGGCGTTTTCCTGGGGCATGCCAATGGCCTTTACCGCTGAGACCGGCGAGTTGCCAGCAGCGGCGTGGTTGCTGTGGATCGCCAATCTGCTGTGGACGGTGGGTTATGACACTTATTACGCAATGACCGATCGCGATGACGACCTGAAGATCGGCGTGAAATCCACGGCGATTCTGTTTGGCGAGGCGGATCGGGTGATCATCCTCAGCTTGCAGGCATTGTCGCTGGCCTGCCTGATTCTGGCCGGGTCGAAGTTCGAGCTGGGGATCTGGTTCCACCTCGGCTTGCTGGTGGCTGCCGGGTGTTATGCGTGGGAGTTCTGGTACACGCGCAGCAAGGACCGTATGCGTTGCTTCCAGGCCTTCTTGCACAACCATTGGGCAGGGTTGGCGATATTTGTCGGGATCGTGCTGGATTACGCGCTGCGCTGATGCATGACACCTGTGGGAGCGAGCCTGCTCGCGAAGGCGTCATGTCAGTCACCTCTGCGACAACTGACACAACGCTTCGCGAGCAGGCTCGCTCCCACAGGGTTTTGGACCGTGGTTATTTGGCCTTGGCGACTTTCCAGGCGCCGTCCATTTTGCCGTCGCCGGTCATGTCGCCGGCCTTCTTGTCCATCACGAAGGTGTACAGCGGCATGCCCTGGTAGGCCCACTGCTTGCTGCCATCATCACGAGTGATTACCGTCCAGTCCCCCATCGACTTGTCATTCGCTGTCGCCATTAGCGGCGGCCAGTTTGCCGCGCACTTGTCATTGCACGCGGACTTGCCAGCGGAGTCCTTGGCGAAGGTGTACAGGGTCATGCCCTTGTGGTCGGTGTACATGCCGTCCTTCTCCATCGCCGGATCGGCCGCCATGGCCAGCCCCGGCAATGTCAGGGCGGCGGCCAGCAGCAGGGCTTTGAACGAAGCAGTCATCTGAGTCATGGAAACCTTCTTTTGTGGTTGTCAGGATTCGGACTTAGAGCTTAGTCGAGGATGGGTGCAAATGTTGCGCGCCTGAAATACTGTCACACGACTGCAATAATTCCGTTATCTAATGCGGCGCAAGACAGTTAAATGACAAGAGGATTAAGGCATGGTTGGCAGGAGCATTCTGATCGTCGACGACGAAGCGCCCATTCGCGAAATGATCGCCGTGGCGTTGGAAATGGCCGGCTATGACTGCCTCGAGGCAGAGAACTCGCAGCAGGCTCACGCCATCATCGTCGACCGCAAACCGGACCTGATCCTGCTCGACTGGATGCTGCCCGGCACCTCGGGCATCGAACTGGCCCGGCGCCTCAAGCGTGACGAGCTGACCGGGGACATCCCGATCATCATGCTCACCGCCAAGGGCGAAGAGGACAACAAGATCCAGGGCCTCGAAGTCGGCGCCGACGATTACATCACCAAACCGTTTTCCCCGCGTGAACTGGTCGCCCGCCTCAAGGCTGTACTGCGCCGCGCCGGACCGACCGATGGCGAAGCGCCGATCGAAGTCGGCGGCCTGCTGCTCGACCCGATCAGCCACCGCGTGACCATCGACGGCAAACCCGCCGAGATGGGCCCGACCGAATACCGCCTGCTGCAATTCTTCATGACCCATCAGGAACGCGCCTACACCCGTGGCCAGTTGCTCGATCAGGTCTGGGGCGGCAACGTCTACGTCGAAGAGCGCACCGTCGACGTGCACATCCGCCGCCTGCGCAAGGCCCTCGGCGACGCTTACGAAAATCTGGTACAAACCGTGCGCGGCACCGGTTATCGGTTCTCCACAAAAGCGTAAAAGCAGCTGCAAGTTTCCAGCTACAAGCGGCAAGTGAAAGCCGATCCGTTTTAGCTTGAAGCTTGCGGCTTGAAACTTGAAGCTGCGGCTAAGGACGCCCTCGTGAATCAAAACTGGCATGGCACCCTGATTCGCCACATGCTGTTGCTGGTCACCGCCTGCCTGGTGATCGGCCTGATCACCGGCTATTACGGCTGGAGCCTCGCGGCGGGTCTGGGACTTTATCTGGCCTGGACGCTCAAGCAATTGCTGCGTCTGCACGAATGGCTGCGCCAGCATCAACCCGACGAAGCACCGCCCGATGGCTATGGTCTGTGGGGCGAGGTGTTCGATAGCATCTATCACCTGCAACGCCGCGACCAACGGGTGCGCGGACGTCTGCAAGCGGTGATCGACCGGGTGCAGGAATCCACCGCCGCGCTGAAAGACGCGGTCATCATGCTCGATAGCGACGGCAATCTCGAATGGTGGAACCGTGCCGCCGAAACCCTGCTCGGCCTGAAGACTCCGCAGGACAGCGGCCAACCGGTGACCAACCTGGTGCGCCATCCGCGCTTCAAGGAATACTTCGAGCAGGACAGCTTCGCCGAGCCATTGGAAATTCCTTCGCCGACCAATGATCGCGTGCGCATTCAGCTGTACCTGACCCGCTACGGCAACAATGAACACCTGATGCTGGTCCGCGACGTGACGCGCATTCATCAGCTGGAACAGATGCGCAAGGACTTCATCGCCAACGTCTCCCACGAACTGCGTACACCGCTGACGGTGATCTGCGGCTATCTGGAAACCCTGCTCGACAATGTCGAGGAAGTGAACCCGCGCTGGAGCCGAGCCCTGCAACAGATGCAGCAACAGGGCGGGCGCATGCAGACACTGCTCAACGACCTGTTGCTGCTGGCCAAGCTGGAAGCCACCGACTATCCGTCGGACAACCAGCCGGTGCAGATCGACACATTGCTGCAATCGATCACCAGCGATGCGCAGCAGTTGTCCGGGGCGAAGAACCAGCGCATCAGCCTCGAGGCCAATGCCGCAGTGCTGCTCAAGGGCAGCGAGGCCGAACTACGCAGCGCGTTCTCCAATCTGGTGTTCAACGCGGTCAAGTACACCCCGGCCGAAGGCAACATCCGCATTCGCTGGTGGGGCGACGATCAGGGCGCGCACCTGAGCGTGCAGGATTCCGGCATCGGCATCGACAGCAAACACCTGCCGCGCCTGACCGAACGTTTCTATCGTGTGGATTCCAGCCGCAACTCCAACACCGGCGGCACCGGCCTCGGCCTGGCCATCGTCAAGCACGTGCTGCTGCGCCACCGCGCTCGCATGGAGATCAGCAGCGTGCCCGGCCACGGCAGCACGTTCACCTGCCATTTCGCCCCGGCCCAGGTGGCCAGCGCACGGGCGATCAGCGCCGCCGAGTGATGCCGCCCGGCACACGCCACTAGGCAATCGCACGGTCAGCCGCTACATTGGCTGACTTGTGCCTGCCTTTCAGGCGCTGTTTCTCCCCACTTTCGAATCACACGGAACCCGCAAAACTCCATCATGGACCCTTCCCCTGGCTTGTCCCTCGCGACCATTTTTGCCGACTTCGGCATGATCCTTTTTGCTCTGATCCTGGTGTTGCTCAACGGCTTTTTCGTTGCGGCGGAATTCGCCATGGTCAAACTGCGCTCGACCCGGGTCGAGGCCATCGCTGAACAACACGGCTGGCGCGGGCACATCCTGCGCACCGTGCACAGTCAGCTCGATGCCTACCTGTCGGCGTGCCAGCTCGGCATCACCCTCGCCTCCCTTGGCTTGGGCTGGGTCGGTGAACCGGCATTTGCGCATATTCTCGAACCGCTGCTGAGCGCGGTCGGCGTCGACTCGCCCGAGATCATTAAAGGCGTGTCGTTCTTCACCGCGTTCTTCATCATTTCGTACCTGCACATCGTGGTCGGCGAGCTGGCGCCCAAGTCGTGGGCGATCCGCAAACCCGAGCTGCTGTCGCTGTGGACGGCGGTGCCGCTGTACCTGTTCTACTGGGCGATGTACCCGGCGATCTACCTGCTCAACGCCAGCGCCAACGCGATTCTGCGTATCGCCGGGCAAGGTGAACCCGGCCCGCACCATGAACACCATTACAGCCGCGAAGAACTGAAACTGATCCTGCACTCCAGCCGTGGCCAGGATCCCAGCGATCAGGGCATGCGCGTGTTGGCTTCGGCGGTGGAAATGGGCGAGCTGGAAGTGGTCGACTGGGCCAATTCCCGCGAAGACCTGATCACCCTCGAATTCAATGCGCCGCTGAAGGAAATCCTGGCGATGTTCCGTCGCCACAAGTTCAGCCGTTATCCGGTGTACGACAGCGAGCGCCAGGAGTTCGTCGGCCTGCTGCACATCAAGGATCTGCTGCTGGAACTGGCCGCGCTGGACCACATTCCCGAGTCGTTCAACCTCGCCGAGCTGACCCGCCCGCTGGAGCGCGTATCGCGGCACATGCCGCTGTCGCAACTGCTGGAGCAGTTCCGCAAAGGTGGCTCGCACTTCGCCGTGGTCGAGGAGGCTGACGGCAACATCATCGGCTACCTGACCATGGAAGACGTGCTGGAAGTGCTGGTCGGCGATATCCAGGACGAACACCGCAAGGCAGAGCGCGGCATCCTCGCCTATCAGCCAGGCAAGTTGCTGGTGCGTGGCGATACGCCGTTGTTCAAGGTCGAGCGCCTGCTCGGCATCGATCTCGATCACATCGAAGCGGAAACCCTTGCCGGGCTGGTTTACGAAACCCTGAAACGGGTGCCGGAAGAGGAAGAAGTGCTGGAAGTCGAAGGCCTGCGCATCATCATCAAGAAGATGAAAGGGCCGAAGATTGTTCTGGCCAAGGTGTTGATGCTCGATTGATGGGAGTTTGGGGGGCTCTTGTGGCGAGGGGATTTATCCCCGTTGGACGGCGCAGCCGTCCCAAAACCATTGAATGCAGTCAGTTAGTACAGAGTTGCAATATTTGGGGCCGCTTCGTGGCCCAACGGGGATAAATCCCCTCGCCACAAAAACCCTCAACACCCTATCGCGCCTACTGCTTGCCCAGCGCAAAGTTGGGCAACGCCCCCAGCGGCTGGTTGAACTGATAGGGAATCGACACCAGCCCTTCGCCGGTATTGCGCTGCACCACGAAGTGCAGGTGCGGGCCGCTGCTGTTGCCGGTGTTGCCCGACAGCGCCAGCGGGCTGGCGACCTTGACCCGCTGGCCTTCGCGCACGCTCACCGAACCCTGTTTCAGATGCAGGTATACGCCCATGGTGCCGTCGTCGTGCAGCACCCGCACGAAATTGCCGGAGGCATCGGTGCCGCGCCCGCTCTGGGAGTTCTCGGTCTTGACTACCACTCCCGCTCGCGCGGCGATGATCGGCGTGCCCACCGGCATGGCGATGTCCATGGCGTAGCGGTTCTTCGGCCCATAGTGGCTGTACTGGCCGTTGGCGCCCTGGCTCAGGCGAAACGGCCCGCCACGCCAGGGCAGCGGATAGCGATAGCTCTGTGCGGTGCCTGCGGGGTCGCCCAGCGAATACTGGAACTGCGGCGAATACACCAGCGGCTGGTCACGACTGATCGCCGTCAGCAGCGCCAGCCGCGTGTTGCTGCGCGGTGGCAGCACACGACGGATCGCTCGCGACGGCGCGCCACGCACATTGCTCGTGCCGATGAAGGCCAGGGCAACCTCGACCGGCGCGTACAGATCGTTGCGCGCAAACACCACGTCGACGCCCTTCTGCTTCTTGATGTCCAGGTACACCTGGCGGTCGAGGCGCTCGACCATGCGGTCCTGAAACACGAACACTTTCGCGCCTTTGCTCGGGCGGTCGCTGTACGAGACCACGCCGTTGGCGTCGGTGGATTTGTAGATGGTCATGGCCATCGCCAGCTGGGAGGCCAGGCAGAGACCGCAGAAAAACAGCAGGCGCGCGAGCATGGGCAAAAGTCTGTCGAAGGAAGGCCTGGGAATCAGCCTAGCAGCTGAGACAGACCAGGCTAGTCGACAGATGTTTCAAAATGGCCAGCGCGGGAGATGGGTGGTGCTTTTGATGGCCCCTTCGCGAGCAAGCTCGCTTGTATGGTTAGACTTGAAGGGGTGGTGGGACGA